>JAUNRC010000007.1:4144-62631 GCA_030535875.1 Akkermansia sp.
TCCACGGCCCTTCCTGCAAGCATGACCACGAGCACGGCAGCGAGGAAGCCGAGCACAAGCACGCTGACCACGAGCACGGCGCTTCCTGCAAGCACGACCATGAGCACGGCAGCGCGGAAACCGAGCACAAGCACGCTGACCACGAGCACGGCCCCGGTTGCAGTCATAATCATGGGGCGGATGCCCACGCCGGCCACAACCATGCTCCCGGCGAGAGTTGCGGTGGCGAGACGGTGATTGTCGAGGCGGATGCCCGGGCTCGTGACCTCATGAACATGCGAGTGGAGACTGTTCCCGGTGTGACGGAGGTGCTGGTGCATTCCCTGTATGGTTTTCTATTGACTCCCGACCATGCCATGCAGACCTATGCGCTGTCCTGCGGTGGTCGCATTACCCTGCATGTCAAATCAGCTCAGCAGGTGAAGAAGGGTGATCTTCTTTTTACCGTGCAGAGTCCTGATATCATGGAGCAGCAGGCAGAAGTGATTAAGATTCATGCCGCCGTTAAGCGCTGCGAGTCCGAGATTGCTGTGTTGGAGAAGCGCCTGACCGAACTGGCAACGGCCGGTACCCGCAATAAGGACATCGAAGTGGAGCTGGCCAACAAAGAGGCTGAGCTCGTGCAGCAGCAGAGCGAACTTGCTGCCGTGCAGGCTCGCCTGAGCATGCTGACTCTTGGTGGTCAGTTGGTGAAGAAGGAGAATCTTACTGAGCTGGAAGTGCGCGCGGCTGCTGATGGCTCCGTGCGTAACATCGGTGTGACACAAGGGAGCTGGGGTGAGCAGGGCAAGCCTGTTGTGAGCATGAGTAATGTCGCTGAGATGGAAATTGCCACTACCATCTACGGTTCGGATGTTCCTCATTTCAGTGCTGTGCGCGCCACCATTCCGGCAGGCCGTGAGCAGGTCGCTGTCAATGGTGAATGGCGTTTGGCGGAGGAAGTCGATGCCGAAACCCGCACGCGCGAACTTTTCTTCAAGCCCGAGTTCGTTCCTGCCGGCGTGCAGTCCGGGCAGCTCTGCCGCTTGGATTTGTACGATGCCTGTGATAATCACGGTAAAATCTCCATTCCCGACTCCGCCGTGGTGAAGGTAGGAGTGGATGATGTGGTGTTCGTCGAAGTGGCTGAAGGCAAGTTTGCAATGGTAAAGGTACACGCCGGTACAAGTCGCCGTGGGATGACCCCGGTGAGCGGCCTGACTCCCGGTCAGAAGATTGTGGTGAAGGGCGGCTATGAACTGAAGTACATCATCCCCGGTGAAGGTCAGAAGAAGAAGGCCGGCCACTTCCATGCCGACGGCAAGTTCCATGAGGGTGAGGACCATTGATGATAGCGCCGTATGAATTATCTCATATCATTTTGCCTGAAGAACCGCATCACGGTGGTGCTTATCACTCTGGTGCTCGCTGTGGTGAGTGCCTACTTGGTGAGCACGTTGCCGGTGGATGTGTTCCCCGAGCTCAAGCAGCCTCGTGTGACCATTCAGACTGAGGCCGGCGGGCTCTCTGCCGAGGAGGTGGAGCAGTACGTCTCCATCCCCCTCGAATCCGCCATGCAGGGTACGCCCGGCGTGCGCAATGTGGCCTCATCCTCGGGTACGGGGCTTTCTTTCGTGTGGGTTGACTTCGATTGGGGAACGGATATTTATCTTGCCCGTCAGATAGTCTCGGAGCGTTTGGCAACCGTGCGTGAGAACCTCCCCGAGCAGGTGGAAACCGAAATGGCTCCCATTGTATCCGTGACCGGTGAAATTATGGTGCTGGCTTTGCAGGGAGACAAGACGGCGGACCCGCTCGAGGTGCGCCGTGTGGCTGAGTTTGAACTGCGCAATCGCTTGTTGGCCATTCCCGGTGTGGGGCAGGTCACGGTGCTGGGCGGGCGTCTGCCCGAGTATCAGGTTGCCTATGACCCTGAGAAGATGCGTCAGGCCGGGGTGACCTTCAGCCAGTTGAAAGAGACGGTGGAAGGAGCTCAGAGCAGCATTCCTGCCGGTTATCTCGAGGATGTCGCCGGCGTGGAATTACCGGTGCAGCAGAATACGCGCGCCTTCACTCCCGAGCACTTGCGCCGCGCCATCGTGACAGAGCATCCGACCGGCGGTGTGGTGCGCCTGGAAGATGTGGCGGAGGTGAAGATAGATGGTGCTCCTCGCCGTGGTAATGCCGGTTATGCCGGGACGGAAGCCGTGGTGCTCTCCGTTCAGAAGGTTCCCGGTGCCAATACTCTGGAGCTGACCTATGCGGTGGATGCCGCGGTAAAGGAATTCTCCGCCAGCCGTCTGCCGGCCAATATGAAGTTGTATGCTGACGGTTATCGTCAGGCCGACTTCATCGAACTTTCGCTGGAAAATGGTAAAGAGACACTTATTATTGCCGCCATTGTCGTGGTGCTGGTGATTATGCTCACTTTGCTCAACTTCCGCACAGCTATTATCACGCTCATCAGCATGCCGCTTTCGGTGGTGTTCGGTATGGCACTTTTCCCCATGTTCGGACTGGGCGTGAATATCATGACCCTGGGCGGTCTGGCTGTGGCGGTGGGTGATGTGGTGGACAATTCCATCATCTTCGTTGAAATTGCCTGGCGCAGTCTGAGCCGCAATGCCGCTAAGCCTAAGGAGAAGCAGAAGAGCCGCTACCGCGTGCTCATGGATGCTAAGAATGAGATTGTCAGTTCCATCAGTTACTCTTCTGTTATCATTCTGCTGGTGTTCGCGCCGCTGCTCTTCCTCGGCGGCATCGAAGGGCAGTTCTACCGTCCGCTCGGCATCTCGTACATGTTGGCGTTGGCGGCATCTCTGCTGGTATCTCTTACCCTCATTCCTACACTTTGCATACTTTGGTTCAAAGCCGGCAAAGTGCAGGGGGAGGATGGCGACTCCTCCACATCGCGCTTTATCAAGCGCATGTATGTTCCGGTGTTGAACTTCTGCCTGCGTTGGCCCAAGAGTGTATTCGGTGCGTTGTTGGCAGTTACGGGCGCGGCCCTGTGGTTAGGCAGCACATACGGCACGAGTTTCCTGCCGCCGTTCAATGAGGACTGTTACACTCTCTTTGTGAATGCCGTTCCCGGTACTTCTCTTGAAGAGACTGAGCGCATATCCCGTCAGGTCATGAAAAAGGTGCAGCAGATTGACGGTGTAAAGACTGTCACCCAGCGTACCGGACGCGCTGAGAACGATGAGCACGCCGAGCCTGTGAGCGCCAGTGAGCTGGTGGTGCGTGTGGACCTCAGCAAGAACCAGCGCCGCATGCGTGAGCAGTTTAAGGAAGCCATGCGCGGTATACCCGGTGTGAGCGGGATGATTGGCTTCCCCATTGCTCACCGCATCAGTTCCGCTCTCTCCAATTCCAACTCCGAGATTGCTATCAACATTTACGGCGATGACTTGCCGCAAATCCGCAATGCCGCCAAGAAGGCCGCTGATATTCTTTCCGGCATGCCGGAGGTGGCGGATGCCCGCGCCAACCGCGAAGTCATGGTCGATACCATCCATGTGGAGTATAACCGCGAGGTACTGGCTGCCTATGGCCTGAGTATGGCTGATGTGGCCGACCAGGTGTCTGCCGCGCTCAACGGCATGCAGGTGGGTGAAATTATCCGTAACCTCGACCATTGGGATGTTATGTTGCGTTTGGATGCTGACCTGCGCCGCAGCATGGATGATGTGCGTAACCTGCAAATTGTCGCACCGGGAGGCAAGAAGGTGCCGCTTGGTGAAGTCGCACATGTTTACCGTGCCGAGACGACTAACCTCATCCTGCGCGACAATTCCCGCCGCAAGGCCATGATTTCCTGTAACCCTTCTCCGGATAGTAATCTGGGTGATCTTGCCAAGGCCTGTCGTGAGAAACTCGACCCCGCCATGAATGCTCTCGGCTGCTCCGTGGAGTACGCCGGTACCATTAAGAGCCGTGAGGAGGCCGGGCGTCGTTTGTACCTGATGGGTGGCATCGTCTGCGTGCTCATCGTGCTCCTGTTGGCCAGCTCGCTGGGTAGCGTGCGCCGTGCGATGGTTACGCTGATTAATATCCCGCTTTGTTTGGTCGGCGGCATATTGGCTGTGTTCCTTGCTGCGCCCGATACGGTCAGCTCCGTGCTCTCCGGTGGGTATATTCACCCCATTCTGTCCGTGAGCTCTATCGTGGGCTTCGTGACGGTGGTGGGCTTTGCCATCCGTTCGGGCCTTATTCTGCTCAACCGCTATCGGGCTCTTGAGATGGGGGGTATGAGCGCTGAAGAGGCCATTCGGGCCGGTTCCACCGAGCGAGTTATTCCCATTGTGATGACCTCGCTTACCACGATTCTGGGCCTGTTGCCGCTCATTTGGGCCAAGGACCAGCCCGGCGGCGAACTGCTTGCTCCGCTGGCTATCGTGCAGTTCGGCGGTTTGGTGAGTGCCACCATCCTCAACCTGCTTGTCATGCCGGCTACCTGCAAGATATTTGCCGGCTTCATTTCGCCGGGCGACAGACAGGAATAAAATCAGAAATTCAACGAGGAAGAGGGGGGACTTCGCTTCCCCCTTTTTTCTTTTTGGGCTTGTGTGTAAGGTGAGATATGTTAATATGGGCTCATGAGATTGTCGGACACTGATTTTGGGCAGGAAGAGCGGGAATTGCTTTCGCAGGTGATGGAGCGCGATGAGGATATCATCTGGTGCGGGCGACCGGATGGTAAGTTGTCGCTTGCCTCGTTCGTGCCGGTGATGATGTTTTCTCTTATTTGGATTGGTATATCTTCGGCGATTATTTGGGTGGGGCTTCAGGATATCAGTGTGGAAGAGCCGGACCTGATGTTGTGCATTCCTGCGATTTTTCTTTTGTTGGGCCTGTTGTTGCCTGTTGGTTATCGGCATTATCACAAACGGCGGAGCCGTTCGGTGTATGTACTCACCCCTGAGCGGGCCATTCTGCTGGAGCCTAAGATGTTCAGTGGTGTGAAAGTTTTCACCTACCCCGTAGAGGAAGATATGCTGCTGGGCGTGACCCGAAAGAAAGACGGCAGCGGCAGCCTGATTTTCGACCATAGCGATGTTGTGGTGAATGATAAACCGCTGCCGCGCGGATTTCTCAATCTGAGTGATGTTGAGAGACCTCTTGCCCTCCTTCGCGAGATGGGGGTGAAGGTCGGTCAGGTATCGTACGACCTGTGAACACCGCCGGAAATCAGGGAAGGTAGCGGTCGAAGAGCTGCTGCATGGCGGGGGATAGAGCGTGACCGGCAGGGGTGCCGTTGCAGATGTCGCGGTGGAGTGGGTCGGCCCCGGCTTCGAGCAGAATCCGGGCGCATTCCAAAGCATTGTCGCGCGCTGCGAAGAAGAGCGGGGACCAATCGTCATATTCGGCCTCGAGGTCGGCGCCGCATTCTTCTATGAGGTAGCGCACGACTTCGGGGCGGTTTTCCGAACATGCTTGGCAGAGCGCGCGGCCGTCGTTTGCATGTACATCTGCACCGGCAGCACGCAGTACGCGCAGACAGTCGGTTTGACCCGACAGGGCGGCATACTCTGCAAGCGTGTCTTCTCCATCGCTGAAATCAGGCGTTACGCCGGGGGCTTGCAGAGCCAGGCTCAGGAGCTTTGCCGGACCATGGCTGCACAGGGCGAAAAGCAGGCAGCCGTTCTCTTCCGTCGGGTTCGCTCCGGCTTTCAGCAGGAGCTCTGCCGCTTCGCTCTGTCCTGTTAGCACGGCATCGACTGCAAGCGTATTCCCCTGCCAATTGAGGCGCAGGTCAGGGTTCGCTCCGTCGGCGAGGGCTTGGCACATGGCTGTGCTGTCGTGCTCATCGTAGGCTATCAGTAACCGACGGTCAGCGGGCGACAGGCTGTCGAGGTAGCCGGAGTACTCGGCTTCGTCTGATGGTGACTCTTGCTTATCGGTTGAGTTTATGCCATATTCGGTGAGATTAGCTATCGTCAGGCGCTGCAATTCCTGTGTTGCAAAGTCTTGGCAGGCTGCAACGAATTGTCGTTCGCGCAGGAGCTCTTGTCGGATGGTATCTTTTTTTCTTTTGGCCATGGTCGGTGAGCTTCGTCAATATAACATACCTGCCATGACGGTGCAAGATTTTCCGATGTTGTTTTTTAGTTAAAAAATGACAATTTTTTGTGTGATGTGATGTAGAAAACGGAGGTGAAATTCGTTCACTGAAATGCAGGTCGGCGAGTGGCCGTGCCTTCTGAAAGTTAAAAGCAACTTGACAAGCAAAAAGGAAGGAGTAAAATTTCAGTCGTGAATGCGATAGTAAGATGCGGAATCGGGGCCGTTGTAATTGGCGGCGGAGTGGCAGTATGGTATTTTTGGCCGGGAAGTTCCGACGGCGGAATGACGACATTCAGCACCGTGGAAGTGGTGCGTGATAATTTTGTCAACAAGGTACAGGCCACCGGAACCCTCGAGCCCGAGGAGTTGGTGGATGTCGGTGCTCAGGTGACGGGTGAGATTAAGGAGTTCGGCGTGGACTTGGCCGGCAATCGTGTGGACTACGGTAGTGAGGTGAAGGCCGGGCAGCTTCTCGCCCGTATTGACGACACGATTGTGGAGCTGGATATTAAGCGTGCCGAGGCCAGTGTGGCTCAGGCGAAGGCGCAGATTCTCACCGCCAAGGCAAATATCTCTCAGGCAGAGGTGAACAAGAAGAAGGCCGACCGCGACCTTGAGCGTGCCAAAAAGCTCGGTGTGGGCGATGCTCTCTCGCAGATGGACTACGACCAGTACCTCACGCAATCGGAGAACGCTGCGGCCTCTTTGCAGAGCGCTCAGGCACAGTTGGCAAATGCCGAGGCTCAGTTGCAGAGTGCCAATGCCATGCTGGAAAGTGAGCTGCGCAATCGTGATTATACCCGTATTACCACTCCGGTGGACGGCACCATTGTGGTGCGACAGGTGAACGTGGGGCAGACGGTCGTGAGCAATATGAGCGCCACTACGCTCTTTCTGGTTGCTCGTGACCTGAGCAAGATGCAAATTTGGGCCAGCGTGAATGAGGCCGACATTGCCAAGGTACATGCCGGTCAGGAGGTTCGTTATACGGTGGATGCTCTGCCCAATGAAAACTTCAGCGGCGTGGTGAATAAGATTCGCCCGAATGCCACCATGTCCTCCAACGTGGTGACCTACATTGTTGAGATTGACATTGAGAACCCCGACCGCAAGTTGCTGCCCTACATGAGTGCGAATGCCAACTTCATTGTGAAGGAGGTGAAGGATTGTCTCATGGTGCCCGAGGCGGCGTTTGACTTCCGTCCGTCCAAGGAGCAGATTGACCCTGCCTTTGCCGGTAAAATCCGCCGTCCCGGTTCTGCTCCCCGAGAGGAGGCCGATGATGAAGGCAGTGAGCAATCACGGGCCCCGGAGATGCCTGCTGATGGTGAGCCTGCGATGGTTTGGAAGCAGCAGGGCGACAAGGTTGTACCCGTTCGCGTGCTCCGTGGTGAGAGCGACGGCACCCGCAGCATCGTGACGGTGTTGCCCGGCGATAGCCTTGAAGCCGGCGATAAGTTGGTGACGGGCGTGCGCACGCTGAGTGCCGCCGCTATGTCCAAGGGCGGTAAGCAGGGCGGACTTTTCGGGATGAACGGGCCTAAGCGTCGCCAGCGTACGGCCGGCGGAGTGGAGGCTAAGCCCGGTCAGAATATGAACAGCCGTCCCGGTCCGCCCATGTAAGAATGAGCCGATTTTAACCTGTTTCAGACGATGATTGAGCTGAAAGATATCACGAAGGTTTACCACCTGGGCGAGATTGATTTGCCTGTGCTCAAAGGGATATCCCTGCGCATTGAGGACGGCGAGTTCGTGTCGCTCACGGGAGCCTCGGGCTCGGGTAAGTCCACGCTGATGAATATTTTGGGCTGCTTGGACCACCCCACGAGCGGGGAGTTCTGGATTGACGGTCACAATGTGGCCGGGTTGAATGCCAATGAGCGCGCTCTGCTGCGCAACAAGCGCATAGGGTTCGTGTTCCAGAACTTCAACCTGTTGGCACGCACCTCCGCTCTGGAGAATGTGATGATGCCTGCCTACTATTATCATCCTGCCAAGAGCACGGCGGAAATCCGTGCCCGAGCGCTTGAACTCATCGAGCTGGTGGGACTGAAGGAGCGCATGCATCACACCCCGGCTCAGCTTTCCGGCGGTCAGCAGCAGCGCGTGGCCATTGCCCGCTCGCTGATTAACAACCCCGGCATTTTGCTGGCGGATGAGCCTACCGGTAATCTCGATTCCACCACCTCCGTGGAAGTCATGAACATGTTCCGCGAATTGAATCGCAAGCAGGGAATCACCGTCATTATCGTGACGCATGACCCCAAGACAGCCGCTTTCACCGACCGCGCCATCAATATGAGCGACGGCCTCATCCTCGAAGGCGTATCGGATGAACTCTCAGCCACTTTGAAGAAATGAAATTCGGAACTCTTCTTATCACCTGCCTGAAAGCTCTGGTGCGTAATCCCATGCGTGCCGCGCTCACGGTGCTGGGTATCGTTATCGGTATTGCTGCCGTGGTGGCCATCATGGAAATCGGTGAAGGCTCCAAAAAGCAAGTGGCCGATAAGTTCTCTTCCATGGGTACGAACGTGATTACGGTTACGGGAGCCTCCGTGAGTACGGCCGGTGTGAACACCGGGCAGGGCGGGCGCGCCTCGCTCTATGCGGTGGATGCCGATGTCCTCATGAAAGATTGTGCTGACTTTGTGAAGGCTGCTTCGCCCGTGGTGCGAGCCGCCGGTCAGGTTATTGTAGGCAATCAGAATTGGAGTCCCCGTTCCATCATGGGCGGTAATGAACATTATCTTACCATTGAAGGATGGAAGGTGGCCAGCGGTCGCTCGTTCACCAAACAGCAGGTCGACGAGGCCAGTCGCGTGTGCATGATAGGTCAGACTATTGCTAAGGAGCTCTATGCCGATGTCGAACCCATCGGTCAGGATATCCGCATTAAGGATGTCGTCTTTACGGTTATCGGTGTGCTCGAGGCAAAGGGTGCCGACGGTATGGGCAATGACCAGGATGACTGCATCATGCTGCCGTGGACGAGTATTCGCACGCGCCTGATGGGGGCCAGCGGCTCTGCCACCATCTCGAAGGGCGGCGCCGCTAACAGCGCTAAGGTCTCATCGACCGATACCTTCTCCACTACTACCGTGAACTTTTATCCCGGTTGTGATCTTCAGCCCTATACCAATGCCCCGCACCCGCTGCGCACGCGTACGGTCGACAGCATTGCCGTGCAGATTCGCGACGGCAAGGCACCCGATGCCGCTATGGATGCCATGACTACCGTTCTGCGCCGTCAGCATGAATTGGAACCCGGCGTGCTGGATGACTTCAACCTGCGTGACCGTTCACAGTTCGTCAAAATGATGACCGATACCACTTCCACCATCAGCAGTCTGTTGATATCGGTGGCCATGATATCGCTTGTGGTCGGCGGTGTGGGCATTATGAATATCATGATGGTGTCCGTCACGGAGCGTACCCGTGAAATCGGTTTGCGCATGGCTGTGGGAGCGCGTCCGCGTGATATTATGTGGCAGTTCCTGCTCGAAGCTGTGTTGCTGTGTACCATCGGCGGCATCATCGGCATTATCGTCGGCCGTATCGCCTCCGGCATTGTGAGTGCGAACATGGGATGGCCGGTGGCCTCATCGGTATCGGCCATGGTGCTGTCGGTTTCCGTTGCGGCTGTCATCGGCATTGTGTTCGGTTGGTATCCGGCATGGAAGGGCTCGAGGCTCGATCCCATTGATGCCCTGCGTCACGAATAATTCAAACATCAACATTTTCAGTGATAGATATGAAGATTCAATATAGTTCCGTCCTGCTCGTCGCATGTGCACTGAGTTCCTGTCTGATGGGACCTGACTTTGCCGGCGCACCCGAACAGGAGCTGCCCGCAAGCTGGGTGAATGCCCTCCCTCCGTCCTCCGGTGAAGAATCTCTGTCGGACTGGTGGAAGAGTTTCGGTGACCCGCAGTTGACTGAGCTCATTAACAGGGGATTTCAGAGCAGCCCCGATATGATTAGCGCTGCGATAGCCATCGCGCAGTCCGAGGCTTCGTTGCGTGCCACACGTTCCGGGCTTTTCCCCACTGTTTCGGGTTCATTCAACGGCAGCAATGCCGGTGACTTTATCGACACGAACTCTCACGGTTCCTGGAATGGTGCACTCTCGGCCTCATGGTCACCTGATATCTGGGGTGGTACTCGTCGTGAGGTTGAGGCTGCCTTTGCTGCACTCGGCTCGACCAAGGCTGCGGCCAATGCCACTCGCACGGCACTGGCAGCCAGTATAGCCACCTCCTATTTTGAGTGGATATCCGCTAAGGAAAGCCTGCGAATTGCCCGCGAGCAGCTCGAGTACCAGGAGCGTACGTTTGATATTGTGCGTAAGAAGGAGGCCGTCGGTATGGCGGCTAATCTGGAGCTGGCGGAGTCGCGTGCCACGATTGCCTCGACCCGCGCCCAGATTCCCACCCATGAGGCCAATATTAAGAGCTGTGAGAACTCATTGGCCACGCTTTTGGGAACGACGGTCGATCAGGTTAAGCTGCGCATGCCCTCGGCTAGAACGTATAACAAGATTCCGCGTGTCCCCACCGGCTTGCCCTCGGAACTGCTGCGCCGCCGTCCCGATGTCATTCAGGCGGAGAACAATCTGCACCGCGCAACGGCCAATATCGGTGTGCGCGTGGCGGCTTTGTTCCCGAGCATCAGCCTGACCGGTCGCGTGGGTACGTCGTCCGGCAGCGACTTTGCCAACTTCTTCCGCAACTCTGCGTGGAGCTTGGGTGCCGGCGCAAGCCAGGCCATCTTTAATCGCACGGCGCTCAATGAGAATGTGAATATCGCTGAGCTTGAGCGCGATGCGAGTGCTCAGGCCTACCGCAAGACGGTGTTGGGGGCCTTTGCCGAGGTGGAGGAGTGCCTGATTTCCTACGCGCGGCTGACGAATCAGTTACCGCAGTACCAGGCTGCAGCCGCTGCCAATAAGGAGGCCGCTGAGCTTTCGCTGCGCCGTTTCAATTCCGGTGAGAGTGACTTCCTGAATGTGGCTGCTTCGGAGCGTGCGTGGCTCTCTGCGGAGCTGAACCTCATTTCCACCCGTCAGCAAATCCGTATGGCCTTGGCCCGGCTTTGCACGGCACTCGGCGGCGGATGGTAATCCGAATGGTTTGAACGTCAATTCCTCATCAGCGGGGCTGCTTATCGGCAGCCCCGCTGATGTTTGCAGAAGGGGCTCAGAGGAACAGGCGGTAGTTGCCTGCACGGCGGGCGTAGTCTATGGCATCGCGTCCATAACAGTCGCGATGATGAGGATTGGCACCATGTGCCAGTAACAGATGCCCAACCTTGTGCTGCCCGCTGCGGGCGGCCAGAATGAGTGCTGTGGCACCGGAGCGCGAAGTGGCATCCACTTCCGCCCCTCGTTCCAAAAGGATGGCGGCAACCTCGTACAATCCCATCGCGGCGGCGTGGTGCAGGGCGGTATAGCCGCGCCGGTCGGTAGCATGCAGGTCGGCGGAGCAGGCCCAAGCCGCATCGTAAGGGGACGGAACGGGATTGCGTGGGGTGGTGCCGGGGCGGCGCGGAGCCGGGGGCTTGATGTAGTAGTCGTGGAGTTGCTTATCCGTATATGCTGCGAGCGAGGGATTGTTCCGTCGGATGTGGTTGATATCGAGCCACGGGATAAGGAGGCGGTGGCCGGAGCCATTGGGGATGGGACTGTAGGCATGGATGAGCCGAATGACGTTCTTGAGACGACGACGCAGGGCGAGCAGCAGGGGTGTTTCTTCCCCGTAATCGGCTTGGTAGGCATCGGCCCCGGCAGCCAGTAGCGCCCGAGCGCTCTCGGTATGCGCCTCGACGTGGTAGTGACTGGTAAGTCCCTGGCAGCAGAGCCAATGGAAAGCGCTGCGCCCCCACAGGCAATCTTGTGTGTTTACCTCTGCCCCGGCGCTCAGCAGCACGGGAATGACCTCATGTGCTCCTGCCCGAGCTGCCACCATGAGCGGTGTGAGATTATTCGCGAAAACTTCGTTTACTTCAGCTCCGTCGGTCAGAAGTTTGGCCACGCCGTCAGCCTCATTGTGGCAGATGGCGGCAAAGAGTTCTTCTTGAATCGTTGCTTCATTCATAACCTTTCAGGGTAGCATACCTCAGCCCTTACCGCAAGCCCGAAGTGCTGACGATGTGTTTTTTCGTGAAGAAAAAACTCCCCCTGCCGATGGCAGAGGGAGTGTATGAAAAAAAGTGATGGTACCGGCGGGGCATCAGAGGGCCAAGTTGTTGTCGGCATCCTCAGCCTCAACGGGTGCGGCCTTTTTCTTGGGCTTGACCTTGGTGAGATATTTGACCTTGGCGAGCATGTCGGGAATGGTGACGGGCTGTTCTACAGCGACGGCTTCTTCCTCGGCAGCCTCAATCTCAGGAGCTTCATCCTGCGCGTAGACAGAGCAGGGGGCGCAGATAAGAGTGCCGAACATCAGAGTGGTAATGAAAAGAATGCGTTTCATATGAGGGAATGGAGGTATAATTTCGAGGAAATAGTACATGTTTTTTACATGAATGCAAGCTTGGACTTCAAAAAAGATGGTGCTTATGTAGCTTTTCTTATTTCGTTCGGTTTGTTGTAATCGAACTCAGCGCTTGAGGTGAACGAGCAGCAGGGCGATATCCGCCGGAGTGATGCCGGGTATGCGCGAGGCCTGTCCGATGGTGCCGGGACGTATGCGACTGAGCCGCTGGCGGGCCTCGGTTTTCATGGCGGGGATGGCTTCGTAGTCGATATGGGGCGGGATGATTTTGTCCTCCTGTCGTTGGATTCGTTCCGCCGTCACACGCATGCGGTCAATGTGACCGGCGTAGACAACTTCGATGGTGATGGGCTCCCAAAGTTCATCCGGGAAAATGGATTGCAGTTCGGGCGGCAGTTGATGTCGATTGTTCTCGGGTCGGCGCAGCCAGAGATTGAGGTTGACTCCGGGCTCGACCTTGATGTTGTGAGTGAGAGCTACTCCCTGTTCGATAGCGCGCAGACGTTCGGTTGCGGCTTGTCCGCGCTCGGGGCTGAGCAGTCCCAGTTCGGCCGCGAGCGGGGAGAGGCGCAGGTCGGCGTTGTCCTGACGGAGCAGCAGTCGCATTTCGGCACGGCTGGTGAACATGCGGTAGGGCTCATCCGTGCCGCGCGTGACGAGGTCATCAATCATCACGCCGAGGTATGCCTGGTCGCGGCGAAGAATGAGCGGGTCGCGTCCTTGTAGGGCTAGCATGGCGTTGGCTCCTGCGAGCAGACCTTGTCCTGCGGCTTCTTCATAGCCGCTGGTGCCGTTTATCTGTCCGGCAAAATAGAGACCGCGCACGCGCTTGGTTTCGAGGGTGGGCTGCAATTCCGTGGGAGGAACGTAGTCATATTCCACCGCGTAGCCGGGGCGGATAAGTTCGGCTTTCTCCAGTCCGGGTATGCTGTGAACGATGTCCTGCTGAACGAAGAAGGGCAGACTGGAGGAGAGACCGTTGAGGTAGTACTCATCGGTGCTGCGACCTTCCGGCTCGATGAAAATCTGGTGACGCTCCTTTTCGGCAAAGCGCACGACCTTGTCTTCGATGCTGGGGCAGTAGCGCGGCCCTGTACCTTCGATGACTCCGCCGAAGAGCGGGCTGTAGCTGAGGTTGGCGCGGATGATGTCGTGGGTGCGGCTGTTGGTGTAGGTGGTGCCGCAGGCGAGCTGGTTGAGCTCGAAGTCGGCATCCGCCAGGTAATTGAGTGTGCAATGGGGCTCGGTAGCACGGTGCAGGATATCGCGGGAAATGTTGCTGAAGAGCGGGGGCGGGGTGTCGCCCGGCTGCATTTCCAACGCTGAGAAGTCGATGGTGCTCCCTTTGATGCGGGGGGATGTACCTGTTTTGAAGCGCGCCAGCGGGAAGCCCAGTTGCGCCAGACAGGCCGATATGCCCGTGGGGGCGGCTCCCAGACGGCCGCCGGGCAGGTTATTCATGCCGACGTGCAGCAGACCGCGCATGAAGGTGCCGCTGCACAGCACGACAGCCCGTGCAGCGATTTTTTGTCCCCAAGTGGTACATACGCCGCACACGCGGCCTTCCTTGACTTCGATGGTGGCTACGTCGCCCTGAACGAGCTGCACGCCCGGCGCTGTCTCCATGACCCATTTCATGCGGGCTCGGTAGGCAAGTTTATCGCATTGCGCGCGCGGAGCTCGCACGCTGGGGCCCTTGCTGGCGTTGAGCATGCGGAATTGGATGGCGGTGGCGTCGGTATTGAGTCCCATCGCACCGCCCAGAGCGTCGATTTCGCGCACGATGTGTCCTTTGGCCAGACCGCCGATGGCGGGGTTGCAGCTCATCTGACCTATGCTGTCGAGGTCATGAGTAATAAAGGCTACTGTACCACCCAGACGGGCCGCAGCCAGGGCCGCCTCGATGCCGGCATGACCTCCGCCGATGACGGCTATGTCGAAGATGTCAGGCATGTTGTGAGTGGTCAATATTTGGGCTTTTTGATTTCCTCGGCCTTTTTGAGCAGTTCGGCACATTCGCTGTGACCATTGGTGGCAGCGTAGTAGGCGGGGGTGTTGTTGGTGATGTCGCGGAGGGTGGCATCTGCCCCGACTCGGACGAGAGCAGCCACGGTTTCGAGGTGACCGAATCGGGCGGCTGCGTGCAGGGCGGTGCGGCCTGATTTGTTCTTGGAGTTGATAAATGCTCCGTTCTGAAGGAGCATGAGGACGCAGGCTGTGTGTCCGTTAGCTGCGGCGATGGAGAGGGGGGTGTTGCTCTCGGCATCGCGACTGTCGATGTCGGCCTTGTGGCTGAGCAGGAGTTGCAGGCAGGCCTGATGACCTACTCTGGCGGCCTCGTGCAGAACGGAGACATCGGCCGTGGGGTCGGCCATATCCGCTCCGAACTCCAGCAGGGCTCGCATACTTTCGGGCGAGTCGCTCATCATGGCCCAGTAGAGCATGGGGCGATTGAGCGGGTCTTTTTCTTTAGCATCCAGACCGTTGTCGAGGAGAATTCGCACGCATTCGGCGCGCCCATTGCGCGAGGCCTCATAGAGAGCGGTGTTTCCGCTGTTGTTGGGGAGCATGATGTTGACCCCGGCTTTGAGCAGGGCTCGCAGGCATTCGGAGGCTCCGTTGGCGGCAGCAACATGCAGGAGGGTGGAGCCGTCATTTTGGCGGGTGTGTGGGTTGGCACCTGCGGCTATGATGGCGTTTACGCAATCTGTTCGATTGAGTTCAACTGCCGTTAGCAGCAGGTCAGGGCGGTTCAGATTGGCTCCGGCGCGGATAAGGCGGTTGAGTGTCTCGAGTTTGCCGTCACGTATGGCTTTGAGAATGGCTCGGGAATAGTGAGGCGGAGTAATTTCGTACTCACTCAGTTCGCTGACGGCTGCAAGGATGTTCCGGCATTCTTCCTTGCCGGCTTCTTCGGCACAGGCTGTCGGGGTCTTTTCATCATCGTTGGTGAGTTTGAAGTCGGCACCGGCGGCAAGCAGAGATCGCATGCAGTCAACGTGACCGTTTGTGGCGGCAAGATGGAGGGCGGTGTTGCCCTTGTCCAGACGTTCGTTGATGGTGGCTCCCGCCTCGATGAGCAGGATGAGGCTGTGTGTGTGCCCTCCGGCGGCAGCAAGTGAGAGCGGCGTGATGAGCTCGGGACTCTTGTGTGAGGCATTGGCTCCGGCTGCCAGTAACAGTTGCAGACGTCCGCCGTTGCCTTCTTCGGCAGCTTTGAGAATAGCCGTGTTGAAATCATCGGATATTCCTTGGGCGTTCAGGACGGCCGTGGCGATGATTTTCAGGCTTTCCGGGTCATTTTGACTGCCGGCAAGTTGGAGGATGGATGTGCCGTTGTTGTCCTGTGCATAGATGTCTGCTCCTTTTTCAAGAAGGAGGGCGATGCAGTCTTTCCGGGCATTGAGAACGGCCAGATGAAGCGGAGTTTGTCCGTTGGGAAGAGTGGCTGATGTTTGCGCTCCTTTGTCCAGCAGAGCCCGCAGGCACTCGGTATGTCCCTCGGCTGCGGCATGATGGAGGGCGTTCCACCCGTCGGCAGTCGGAAGGTCAAGCTTGGCTCCTGCTGCCAGAAGGGTTGCCACGCAGAGATGGTGACCTGCCTTGGTTGCTGTAATAAGGGGGGTGGCGCTGCTGCGGTTATGGAAGTTGGCATCCGCTCCTCCCTTGAGTAAGGCTGCCACGCTGTCGTTGTGCCCGCGTTCTGCAGCCCAGTGAAGAGCGCTTTCGCCACGAGGGTCGGTGGAGTTTGCTGCGACCCCGGCGGCAAGGAGTTGTTCTATGCACTCGTGCAGACCGGCCTTGGCTGCGATGATGAGGATGGGTTCATCCGCGTTGCCGGCATTGACATCAGCCCCTGCCTCGATGAGCAGTCGCAGGCAATCAGGCCGATTTTCCTTTACGGCAATTTGGATGATGCTCATGCCGGTGGAGTCATTGCCATCGGCTGCGGCTCCGGCTCGGAGCAGTTCACTGACAATTTCCGTATGTCCCAGTCGGACGGCTTCGCAGAGTGGTGTCGTGCCGCAGTCGTGGGCATCGACCTCTGCTCCGGCTGCCAGTAGGTGGCGCACACACTCGACATGGCCTGCTTGCACGGCTTCGTGCAGGGCGGTGGCTTTGCCGTAGTTGACGGCGTTGACATCGGCTCCTTTTTCGGTGAGGAGGCGCACGCATTCTGCATGACCGTGTGCGGCGGCGATGCTCAGAGCCGTGCGGTTGTAGGCTCCGACGGAGTTGATGTTGGCTCCGGCTTCGATTCGGCGTGTGAGGGTAGCTGAATCTCCCTGTTCGGCGGCAAGTAGCAGTTCTTCATCGCTGCGTTTCTCATCTGCTGCGGGATGTTCATTTTCGCGAATCATCTCGTGCAGACCGGTGTCGACTTCAGCGCCGGCCATGAGCAGGAGTCGGGTACATTCTTTGTGGCGACCTTTAACGGTGAGTTGAAGAGCGGTGGTGCCGGAGGCGTCGCGCGCGTTGATGTCAGCTCCGGCTGCGATGAGTATTCGCAGAAGGTCAGCATTGCCGTTGGCCGCGGCCTCGGTGAGCTTTTGGTTGTAATCGACGGTGGATATGCCTTTTACCTGAAGATTATCGCGTGCGCCGACGGTGTCTTGCGGGACTTCCTCATTGTTTTTTTCAATGGGGCGGGCGGGAGGTGCGTAGCAGATGTAAGCCACACCTGCCATGATGCCGATACCGCTCAGGATAATGAGAATGTTGACGGTGATTCGGACTGCTCGGCTTCTGATTTTCATGGTGAGTGTGGCAGGTTGGAGGATGAAAGGAAATCAGGCTTGGGTGATGGCGGCGGCTATGGCCTGTGGGGCATCGGTACGAGCCATGGCTCGCATGGCGGCTTCCATCTTTTCTCTCTCGTCGGGGTTCATGACGGTGGCGTGAACGAACTGATGTACCTTGTCGCTTGTGAGCTCGGATTGTTGGTACATAACGGCGGCACCCGTGGCGGTAAAGACGCGTGCGTTGAATGTCTGGTGATCATCTGCTGCAAAGGGGAATGGTACGAGCAGGGTGGCCTTGCCGATGACGGAGAGTTCCGTGAGGGTGGAGGCTCCGGAGCGGGCAATCACGCCATCTGCCGCGGCATAGGCAGCAGGCATGTCGGAGCAGAAGCCTATCACGCTGATGTTGGCAGCGCCGTCGGCCAATTGGCTTACTCGTTCGTAATCCTGCCTACCGGCGATGACGAGGTAGTGAACGGTGGGGTCGGCCTTAGCGGCCTCGATGAGCATGGTGTTGAGATTGCGGGCACCCTGTGAGCCACCGGTAACGAGGATGAGGGGTTTGTCTTGCGGTAGCCCCAGACGTTCACGAGCTTCGGCTTGGCTCGGCAGTCGGAGCAGCTCTTCGCGTACCGGCGTGCCGGTGACGATGCAGCGGCTGCCCGGAAAGTACTTGCCGGCTTCTTTGAGTCCGAGCATAACGGCCGTACACCAACGGGCGGTCATGCGGTTGGATTTTCCGGGGAGGGCATTGCTGTCGTGAACATAGGTGCGTAATCCCATGTGGTGAGCCGCCAGAATGGGCGGCAGGGAGGTGAAGCCGCCCATGCCGATGACGACATCCGCTCGCTCTTGACGAAGAATGTTGCGGCAGGTCAGGTAGGAGCGCAGTAACTTCCAGAGGAAGCCGGGCATGCGCGGGGAAAGGGTGGGGGGCTTGGCAATGGCCTGCATGGTGTGGAACTCGAGGTCGCCGTACTTGCGCGAGGCTTCGGCATCCACCTCCTTTTGCGAAATCAGCAGCACGGGGTGATGTCCCATGCTGCGTAATTGTTGAGCCACGGCAATGCCGGGGAAAAGATGACCGCCCGTGCCGCCACAGGCAATGATAACATTAAGTGCTGAGCTCATAGTTTGTGGTTATCCTGTAATCTGCGGGTGGGCCAGTAGATTTCTTTTTTGTTGGGAGTGTGCCGTTGGATGCTTGTCAGGATGCCAATGGCTGCGATGGTGAATACGAGGTTTGTACCGCCGTAACTGATGAAGGGTAGTGGCAGACCCGAGTTGGGCAGCAGCGAGGTGACGACCATCATGTTGAGCATGGCCGGCCAGAATATGGTGCATACCAGACCGACTGCCAACAGGCGGCCGAAGGTGTCGTGAATCTGCAATGCCAGAACAATGCCGGCCAAAGTCATGATGGTGAAGAGCATGAGCACGCCGCCCGAGCCGATCAGCCCCCATTCTTCTCCGATTTCAGCATAGATGAAGTCGGTATGGGCAAAGGGTAGGTTGCCGAACTTCTCGATGCCGTCGCCCAGCCCCACACCGGTTATCCCGCCGCGGGCAAAGGCGAGAATGGAAATCCACTGCTGACGACCCGCCCCCTGACTGAATGACTGAGGATCCATCCAGGCAAAGATTCGTTCCATTCGGTTGGCACTTCCGGTAGCTTGGTCGTACAGAACCAGCGCACCCAGCAGAATGGCCAGTACCAGCAGCCAACCGCGCACTCCGGCAACGTACATCAGACAGAAGCCCGACACTGCAAGTGCCGCTGCCGTTCCCATGTCTTTCTCGACCAGAATGAGCAGGAGCGGAATTCCGAAAATAACCCCGGGAAAGACAAACCCCTTCCAGAAGGTGCCGGCCATTTCGCGGTGCGTGGTGTACCAGTGGGCCAGGCAAATCATGAGGATGCTCTTGGCGAGCTCACTGGGCTGGAAGGCGATGCCCAGGTTCACCCAGCGGTTCTCTCCGTTGATGTTCATGCCGACTACCGGCAGGAAGCACATGATGAGCAGGAGGACCAGTACACCCCAAAAAATCTTAACAAACTTGCGCAGAATGTGGTAGTCGACGAGGCTGATGCAGAATGCACCGAAGAGCCCCAGCCCGGCAAATCCGCTCTGCTTGCGCAGGAAGTCCGCAGGGTCTTCACCATCCGGCACCGCTGCACAGAGCCCCGTACTGGCTACCATCATGATACCCAGTATCAGCAGGGTGATGAAGCATATCCAGATGCAGATGATGCTCAGGCGGGTGGACATGTGCAGTCGGTGTGCGGATTATTCGGAGACTTTGAGCGTGTCGCCCGGGCGGATGTAACGCTCACGCCCCGGGGCGATGTTGTTGAGCTTCATGATTTTCTGGGTAGTGGTCTTGTGCTTTTTAGCGATTCGGGCCAGAGTGTCGCCACGTTTGACGGTGTAGGTGGCGGCAACCTGAGCAGCCGCGGCCTCGGCCTGACGGGCGGCAATTTCACGACCTGCGGGGGAATCGGCCTTCACGGGGATGTTCAGGTAAGTGCCGGAGATGATGTTGTTGTTGCGCACCTGAGGATTGGCCTGACGGATGGCCTCGACGGTGACCTGATGTTTGGCGGCGATGCCGAAGAGTGTCTCGCCGGAGGAGACGAGGTGCTTGGCAAAAGTCGGGGCGGCGGGCTCGGCAGCAGGCTGAGCGGGAGCGGCGGGCTCCTCGACGGCGACTTCGGCAACCTCCTCTACAACGGGGGTGACAATTTCAGGCTCAGGCGTGGCGGCAACGGCAGGTGCCGTCGGAGTGGCCGGTTCCGTCGGTGCCTGTGTGATGTGGTTGCTCTCGTTGCGGACCGGGTTGGCTACGGGGCCGTCGACCGGCTGGGGCAGAACATCATTGGCCGGTGCAGAGACCGGTTCGGATGCTGCGGGGGGAGCGGTGATGGTCGGAGCGGCGATGGCTCCGCTCTCGCCGGACTTAATCTTACCGCGGAGGATGACACCGCCGATGACAATCAGGTGAATGAGCAGCAGGCCTACAATCATGCGGATGACGGTGGTGCTGTTGGTGCCGTCTTCCACAAGGCCGGTCTCGGAGGGGTAGCGGCGGCGTTTCAGATTTTTGTCGATGAGGGTGCGGAAGACATGTTTCCTGGGCTTAACGCGGTCCATGTCTGAGTTGCGGAAAGATGAATGGGATTTTTTCTTCATAAATGTTACAGGGGGGGAGAAAATCAGAGGTTGAGTGCTTGACGTACGGCACGGCGGAAACATTCGCCGCGCTGTACATAGCCGGTGAACTGGTCGAATGAGGAGGTGCCGGGTGAGAAGAGTACCACGTCGCCGCGCTCGGCTTCTCCGAGGGCTGCGGTGACGGCTTCTTCGACGGTGGTGACTTTAATGGTCTTGCAGACGGGGGAGAATGTCTCGCAGAGTTGCTCGGCTATCTGGCCGAAGACGATGCAGCAACGGGCCTTCTCCGCCAGCATGGGGTTGATGGCGGTGTAGTCGAGCCCCTTGTCTTTGCCGCCGGCCAGGAGGATGATGGGGCGGGTCTGGGAGCGCACGGCTGCCTCGGTGGAGTGCAGGTTGGTGCTCTTGGAGTCGTTGAGCCAGAGCACTCCGTCAATCTCGGCAACGGTCTCGCAGCGATGTCCGGGCGGGCAGAAGCTGTGCAGCCCGGCAAAGATTTCATCATCGCGCAAGCCGACCGCACGGCAGGCCAGAGTGGCGGCCATGGCGTTCTCGGCGTTGTGAGCTTGCTCCAGAGTGGTGCCGCGCAGGGATGTCAGCGCGCGGGAGCCCTCCATGATAGAGCCGTTCTTATATGAGAGCTGTCCGCTGTCGCTTACGGAGGAGAACTCCGCGATGCGCGGGGTGAGCCCGGGCAGATTTTCGCCCACTCGCACGATGGCAAGCTGGTCAGCGCTCATGTTTTCGAACACGCGCAGCTTGGCGTTGAAGTAGTCCTCAACTTTCGTGTAGCGATCCATGTGGTCGGGGGCAAAGTTCAGCCAGATGGCGACTTCGGGGCGGAAGTCGTGAATGGTTTCCATTTGGAAGGACGAGACTTCCAGCACGGCGAATTCCGGTTGTTCGGGTTGCAGGGCAAGTTCGCAGAGGGGGTAGCCGTAGTTACCGCAGGCGACGGCGCTGTGCCCGGCTTGTTGCAGGATGTGCTCCAGAAGGGCGGTGGTGGTTGTCTTGCCGTTGGTGCCGGTGATGGCAATGGTGCGGCCCTTGTAGAAGTGGTAGCCCAGTTCAATCTCACCCACGATGGGTGCGCCGGCGCAGGTAAAGGCCAGTGTCCATGGGATGTCGGCCTCGATTCCCGGTGAGAGGATGACGATGTCGGCTGCGAAGTCCCGAGCCTGTTGTTCGTCGGCTCCGGGTACGAAGTTGAGGGAGCTGTCGTTGCAGGTGGCTTGCGGGTTGGAGTCGAAGATGCACACCTCCGCAGCACCCTTGGCCAGAGCCAAGCGAGCTGCCGCTACACCGCTGCGGCCGCAACCGAGAACTGCTATTTTTTTACCGGTGAGATTCATGATGGATGAGGGCGGGAGATTGTACTATATTTTATTGACCGAAGCAAGAAAAATAGAGACCGCAACCGACGAATGCCAGAATGCCGGCCACAATCCAGAACCGGATGCAGACCTGAGTCTCGCTCAGTCCGCCTTTCTCGAAATGGTGGTGGATGGGGGCCATGCGGAAAATGCGGCGGCCTTCGCCGTATTTGATGCGGGTGAACTTAAACCAGCCTACCTGAATCATGACCGACAGGGCCTCGGCAACGAACACGCCGCCGATGATGACCAGAATGAGTTCCAGACCGCTGCACACGGCTATGGTACCCAGTGCGCCGCCCAGTGCCAGCGAGCCGGTGTCGCCCATGAAGACGCGAGCCGGATTGCAGTTAAACCACAGGAAGCCGGCACAGGCCGCGGTAATGGCCAAGGTAAAGGGCACCAGTTCGTAGATACAGCCGCAGAGCAGCAGCAATGTGAAGGCGATGGAGGAGATAATCATGCAGCCGCCGGCCAGACCGTCCAGACCGTCTGTGAGGTTGACGGCGTTGGAGGCTCCGATGATGACTACCAGCGCAAAGGGAATGAAGAACCAACCGAGGTCGAGCTTGCCGTAGAAGGGTACCAGAACTTCGGCAATCTGCGGGCATGCAAAGTACAGGTACACTGAGCAAGCAAGGGCGGCTATGAATTGCAGGGCAATTTTGAACCACCCGCTCACCCCGTCTGTGCTTTTCTTAGTGATTTTGGCGTAATCATCGAGGAAGCCCAAGAAGGCGGTGATGGCGGTGACGATGAGGCAGCATTGTACACGCGGGGAGCTCAGGTCGCACACGAGAAGGGTGGTGAGCAGTACCAGACCGATGAGCATGAGGCCGCCCATGGTGGGGGTGCCGACCTTGCTGCTGTGCTCAGGGGCAAGCACGCCTTTGCGGGCCTCGCGGATGGGCTGGCCGGCCTTCATGGCACGCAGCACGGCAATGAGTTTCGGCCCGATGATGAGGGAGCCGACGAAGGGGATGGTGAGCGCCAGAATGAGGAGCAGGCTTTCGGAGCTTTGATAGAATTGTAACATGGCTTATGATTGGGGGCTGAGAGTGGGGAAAAGTTCGTACATGGTGCGCTCCATGCCGGCGGAGCGCGAGCCTTTGAAGAGGATGGCATCTCCCGGTTCTATCATGCGGCGAAGAGCGGTGGCGGCCTCATCGGGGGTGCTTACCAGCATGGCCGGTATGGTTTCGGCGGCGGCTTCGCACAGAGCGAGCGTCTCGGCACATTCCGGACCGACCACGACGACGGCAGCGTAGCCCAGTCCGGCAGCGCACATACCGATTTCGGCGTGTGCGGCAATGCCGCCTTCACCCAGTTCCCCCATTTTGCCCAGCACGGCGAAGCAGCGCTTGGGGCCGTGCAGGGAGGCAACGGTGTGCAGGGCTGCTTTCATGCTTTCGGGATTGGCGTTGTAAGTGTCGTCCACGACGGTGAAGCCGTCGACTTCCTTGCAGCCGAGGCGACCTTTGGTGAGGGCTGCGGCGGAGAGTCCGTCAGCAATTTGTTGCAGGGTGCAGCCGAGTTTCCATCCGGCTGCGGCAGCCAGCAGGCTGTTGCTGATCATGTGTGCTCCGGGGACGGGCAGGTTCACGCGGATTTCACCCACACCGTCGATGTGGAGGTCGTAGCTGCTGCCGGCGCCGGTTGTGCGCACGTTGAGGGCGCGTACCTGACTGTCGCAACCGCCGACGGGCAGAGGCGTGGCTTGTGTGGAGGCCGCGATAGTGGCGGCAAAGTCATCCGTAGCCGGGTATATCATGTAACCATCGGCCGGCAGGGCTCGCGCTAAGGTGCATTTTTCCTGAGCGATGGCCTCGCGTGTGCCGAGGAACTCCAAGTGAGCGGAGCCGATGGTGGTGATGATGCCGAGCTGAGGTTGGGTCATGCGGCAGAGCGGGGCAAGTTCTCCGGCGTGGTTCATGCCCATTTCCCAGATGGCGGCCTCGGTGCCTTTTTCGGCGCTGAGTATACTCAGGGGGGTGCCGATATGGTTGTTGAGGTTACCCTTGGTGGCAATGGCACAGAAGCGCTGTGAGAGCACGGAAAGGCACATGTCCTTGGTGCTGGTCTTGCCGCTGGAGCCGGTCAGGCCGACAACATGCAGCGGGGCCAGTTGCCCGCGCCACCACATGGCAAGTTGTTGCAGAGCTTCCAGTGTGTCGGCTACCTGAATGACGGTGCAGGCGGGGTCGTAGTTGCCGGTCAGACGGCTGACGATGACAGCGGCGGCATCTGCCGAGGCGGCAGCGGCGAAGTTGTTGCCGTCGAAGCGTTCTCCACTCAGTGCCAGGAAGATGCAACCGGGTGTGACGGCGCGGCTGTCGGTGGTGAGGCCGGCGGTGATGGTACGGTTGCCGGTGGTTACAGCCTGTCCGGCTGTGGCTGCCAGGAGCTCACTGATGGAGATGCTTTGCATGGTCGGAGGGGAAGGGGTTATTTACCTTCGGGTTTGCGCGAGGGCACGCTGCGGCCTTCGGGGTTTTTTTCTTCGTAGTATTTCTGTACGACTGCGGAGTCGGAGAATGTGATGGTTTCGTTGGCGAAAATTTGGTAATTTTCGTGCCCCTTGCCGGCGATGAGGACGCAGTCGCCGGGACGTGCGTTTTGCAGGGCGGCGCGGATGGCCTCCTCGCGGTCGGTGATGCGGTGCTGCTTGTCAGCCGGGATACCGGGCATGATGTCGTCGATGATTTTTTCGGGGTCTTCCGAGCGGGGGTTGTCGCTGGTGACGATGCAGACGTCGCTGAAGCGGGCGGCGGCTTCGCCCATGAGCGGGCGCTTGCTTGTGTCGCGGTCGCCGCCGCAGCCGAAGACGGTGAACACACGGCCCTGACGGCAGAGTTGCTTCATGGTGCGGCAGACGTTTTCGACGGCATCGGGCGTGTGGGCGTAGTCGACAAAGCATTGCACATTATTCACGCTGCTGACCAGTTCCATACGGCCGGGTACCTGTGGTGACTGAGCAAGGCAGGCGATGGCATCGCGAATGTTGATGCCGGCTGCCACCGCACCTGCCAGGGCTGCCAGACTGTTGCTGAGGTTGAACTCGCCGATAAGGGGCGTGCGAACGAGATAGGTCTTGTTCCGGTAGTGCAGTTCGTACTGGCTGCCCTTGAGGGAGATGATGCGGGGCTCGGCGCGGAAGTCGGCATCGGCTGCGGTACCGAAGGTGCGTACTTTCATGATGGGGCGCAGTTCTTCGGCCAGTCTGCGGCCGTATTCATCGTCGGCATTGATGACGGCTGTTGCCTTGGGGGCGCCGCCGGTTGCCATACCGGTAAAGAGGAGTTTTTTGGCCTGATAGTACTCCTCCATGTCGCCGTGGTAGTCGAGGTGGTCTTGTGTGAGGTTGGTGAAGATGCCTACTCGGAATTCACAGCCGGCTGTGCGCTGCTGGTGCAGGGCGTGGGATGAGACTTCCATGGCGCAGGCGCGGCAACCGTTCTTTACCATGTCGGCGAGCATGCTCTGGAGCTCGGCGCAGCCGGGGGTGGTGTTGTGCGAGGGTACTCGCTTGGCTCCGTCGTCGTAGAGGATGGTGCCGATGAGGCCGGCTCGCTGCCAAGTGGCACGGAAGATGGCGTTGGTGAGGTAGCTGATGGTGGTTTTGCCGTTGGTGCCGGTTACGCCGAGCATGACGAGTTGCTGGCTGGGCAGGTTGTGCCAGGAGCTCATGAGCAGACCGTCGGCAAGATGGGTGTTGGCTACCTGTACCCAGCATACTCCGGCTTTCTCTGCGGCGGGCGTGCAGGGAGTCTCGGCCACGATGGCGGCGGCTCCGGCTGCTATGGCACCCTCAATGGCTGTATGGCCGTCAAACTGAGTGCCCTTCACGGCCACAAAGCAGCTCCCGGGGATGACTCGGCGGCTGTCGTCTGTAAGCAGGGTGAGCGGTTTCTTCAGTTTACCGGTCACGACTGCTCCGGGGAGCACGGAGAAGAGTTGTTTGTTGTTCATATCGTTGTGTGTGCTGGGTTAAGGTTTCGGTTTTTCGTTGGCCGTTTCGGGGTTTTTCTCGGCAAGATATTTTTCGTATGCGGCGGGGTCGCTCGGTTGCAGGTTGAGCACGTTGATGAACCGCTCGGCAGCGGCGCGGAATATGGGTGCTGCCACGGTGCCGCCGCCGGCGTTGCAATCGCGCGGGTGCGGCTCGTCGATGACGGTCATGACGACCAGGCGCGGGTCATCAATCGGCAGCACGCCTGCAAAGCTTACCGTGTAGAGTCCTTCATAGTAACCGCCGCCGCTCTTAACTTTTTTGGCCGTGCCGGTTTTGCCGCCGATGCGGAAGCCCGGTATGGCGGCCTGTGTGGCAGTGCCGCGGCCGGCCGGTCCTTTCTTCTCGGTCACGCTTTCGAGGGCGCCGCGAATGGCGCGGGCTGTTCCTTCACTCATTACACGGCAAACTTCCTGAGGTTTGCACTCACTATAGGTGGAGCCGTCGGCGGCGATGATTCGGTCGACGAGGCGCGGTTTCATGCGCACGCCGTTGTTGGCGATGGTGGCGTAGACCATGGCCATGTGCAGGGGTGAGACGGAGACGGAATAGCCGTAGGCGATTCGTGAGAAGTTGACGATGTGGTTGCCGTTGGCCAGCAGGCAGGCTCCGCCGCTGGGAAGGTCGATTTCGCTGCCGCGGGTCAGTCCGTAGCGTTCTACGTAATCTTTATAGAGGGGCCATTTGCAGGCCATAGCCACGCGGGCGGCTCCGGGGTTACTGGATTTCTTGAGCATCTGCCCGACGGTCAGTACGCCGTAATTAAAGCGCCCGTCGTTGATGGCTTTACTGCCGCCGCCTACGGAGAAGGGTTGGCAGCTTACATAGGAGTTGATGCCCATTATTCCTTTGTCGACTGCGGCCGTTACGGCTACGACTTTGAAGGTGGAGCCCGGTTCGTAGCGGGCCTGACAGGCGAAGTTGTAGTCACCCGTGATGGGCTTGCCTTTTTCGTCTTTTACGCTGCCGCGCTTAAAGGTGCCTTCGTGGGTGATGAGGTCTTTGGTATCGAGGTTGATGGCGGGGCGGCTGACCATGGCGAGGATGTCGCCTGTCTTGGGGTCGACAACTATCATGCAGCCGCGCTTAGCGCGGAAGTGCTTCATGCCTTTGTCGAGTTCCTGCTCGACGATGGTCTGCAATCGCATGTCGATGGTGAGGCGCAGGTTGAGACCGTGCATGGGGGGCATGTAGCGGTCATCTTCGTTGGGCAGGACTTGTCCTCTGGCGTTGCGGCGGTATTCACGCAGACCATCCGTACCGGAAAGGTAGTCGTTGTAGACGGCCTCCACACCGCCCATGCCGACATTTTCGGAGTCGACGTAGCCGATGACGTGGCTGAGCATTTCGGGAACGACGTAACTGCGGCGCAGATCTGTTTGTACGGTAACGCCTCGAATATGGGCTTTTTGCAGAGCTTCGCGAATTTTCTCGGCCAGTTCGATGTTAAGTCCGCGCACGAGCTGGATTTGTTGGCGGTAAGTGCGTTTGGTGCCGCCGGTGGCCTCGGCTTGTTTGTTGTGCTCCGCTACGTCGGGCTGGGCAATCAGGTTGATGATGTCCTGCTTGGTAATAAAGCGCACACGCTCTTCCGTGCGGGCCGGGATGGTGATTTTTTTTCCTCGGCGAACGAGGGTTTTCTCGGGCTGGACTTCGATGGTTTCCTTTATTTCGAGGTGTTTGATGTAGGGGTAGATGACCTCAGCTACGAGTTGGTCGTGGGCTCCGAAGAGGGCCTCGCACTTGGCGGGGTCATAGTCCATGAGGCGATTGGCATTCGCATCCCCCGGCTTCATGTTACGGCGCAGTTCGGCGCGTTCTTCTTTGGTGAGCTCGCGCTTGCTGAGCCCGAGCAGTTTGTTGCGCGCGCGAGCGTAAAGTTTGCGACGTTTGGCGGCATCTTTCTCCGTGCGCCATTTCGGGTCGTTACTGACCTGATTGAAAGCGAGGCCGTAGACGACGGCTGTGATTTCGCGCAGGTGGTAGCGGTCTGCAATCAGTTCTGCCGATTGGATGTTGTTGGTCAGAATTTCCTCATTGCGGTCCATGATGATGCCGCGCTCCGCCGGGATGATTTCTTTTTCGATGAGTTCTTCTTTTACTCGATGTTGAAGTTTGCCGCGGTCAACTACCTGCAATTCAACCAAACGCGAGGCGATTGTGACGGAGATTCCCATCACAATCACACAGAGCCACAGGCAGCGGCCGGCGAATGGTATCTTGGTTTTCATGCAGAAGGCGGGTGGTGCTGAACTCAGCGGGCTGCAGTGGCGTGAATGGCATCTATATCGCGCTGGCTGCGGGCAAACTCAATTTGGTCGCGGCTGATTTCGCGCAGGGCGGAATTGTCGAATTGCAGTCGGCTGCGCATGGCCCAGCGGTTAGTCTGGGCGTTGGCCTTGGCGCGGTACTGATTGGCATTCATGCGGCAATCGGAGATTTCCTGCTGAAGTTTGTTGATTTCGGTTTTAACGGCCACTTGTTGGTTCTTGAAGTAGGCGTAGGTTACGCCGCAACCGGAGGTGATGGCACCGAAGAGAATCATCCACAGCAAGAATATGAGGCTGACGCGACCGGAGTAGCGGGAGGAAGTCTTTTGGGAACGGAACATGGGGAAAGGGGAAGTGCGGTTGTAAGGTCAGAGCTTTTCGATGACTCGCAGTTTAGCGCTGCGGGAACGCGGATTGGCAGTAAGTTCTGCCTCGGACGGGGAAAGGGGTTTGCGGTAGACCAAGCGGGCGGCGTAGTCCGGGTTGGGACGGGGAGCCGGCCATTCGGGGCGGTCGATTTCAGGTTTGCATACTTGCTCGAAGTAGCGCTTAACGGCGCGGTCTTCGAGGCTGTGGAAGGTGATGACGGCAAAGCGACCGCCGCTCTTCAGCAGGCTCAGACCGCTGCGCAGGAGCTCTTCGAGGGCTCCCAGTTCATCGTTGACGGCTATGCGCAGCGCCTGGAAGCTGCGGGTGGCCGGGTGCTGCTTGCCTTTGCGGGGGAGTACTCCGGCGATGATGTCGGCGAGCTGCGTGGTAGTGGTGATGGGAGCTTTCGCTCGCTCCTGAACGATGCGGCGTGCAATGGCGCGGCCGGCTCGTTCTTCGCCGTATTGCCAAAGGATGTCGGCGATTTCGCTCTCGGCTGCGCTGTTGATGATGTCGGCGGCGCTGCGGGGAGCAGCGGGGTTCATGCGCATGTCGAGCGGGCCTTCGTGGAGGAAGGAGAAGCCGCGCTCGGCGCAGTCCACTTGCGGGGAGGAGATGCCGATGTCGGCCAGCAGACCGTCAATTTGCCCGATGCCTCGTTTGCGCAGCAGTTCGGCGGCGTTGCGGAAGTTGCCGGCGATGATGTGCAGGCGCTCGCCGTAGTCGGCCAGTCGTGCTCGGGCGGCGGCTCGGGCGGCGGGGTCCTGGTCGATGCCCCAGACCTCGGCTCCGCCTTGCAGCAAGCGCTCGGTGTGGCCACCTCCGCCGAGCGTGGCATCTACCATCACCTTGCCTTCTGCCGGTTGCAGGGCTTCTACGGCTTCGTTGAGCAGGACGGTGACGTGGCGGAACTCGGTGGCGCTGCCGACTTCGGCAATGTCGTGCTCGCTCTCATTGCAACGGCTCTCGTTTTGCCAACGGCTGCCTTCGGCGGCTGTCATGGCCTGAATGACGGGGGCGCTGCACCAGTCCATGTCTGATGTGGCAGTCTGCCAGGAGCTTATGAGTTCCGGCAGGGTGATGTCACCGGTGACTTCGGCAAGGATTTCAGCGGCGGCGGTACCCAGACGATAGGCCAGTACGGCTCCGTTCGCACGGAGGGCAGTCGCGAGTGCCTCTACGCGCGCGAAAGAAAAAACCGCGCGGGGCGCCTGTGCGAGAGGACTCTCGATGTACTTGACAGTTATCTCCCGAAGCTCTTTTTCAAGCTGCCCGAGCAGGCCGCGGGAGCCTTTTATGCCGGCATCCCGCATCTTGCCAAGCAGTTCTCGGCGCTCGGTTTCCCATTCTTTTAATTGTTCCGCCGGCAATGAGGTGCTCTCCCACATGAGCACTCGGTAACAGGTGCCTTGCGGTGGGTTGGCTGCTGCCCAGGTTATGGTGGTGGCCGGTGTCATCAGAGCATGCGGAATTTCTTGTCGAGGAGGCTGTCTTTGCGGAGTTTCGGTGAGTTGTCGGCGGCGAAGTCTTCGGGTAGCCAGAGTTCGAAGTGACTGGTGCGACCGACAAGCTGGGTCGTATCTTTCAGTTGTAATCTGTCTCGCTGTGCTTTGGGGATGAGGAGCTTGCCCTGCGCGTTCACTTCGGCGGCAAAGCTGTTGCCGGCAATGACTCCGATGTACTCATCGACCTCGCCCATGTCGAAACCGTCTGCCAGGGCGCGCGTGCGAATCTCGTTGAGTTTCGTTGCAAAGCTCTCCTGTGTGTAGCACTTGATGATGTTGTAGTCGTGGTAGGTGCTGGCCAGCATGACCAGTTCCTGACCGTACACCACACGCCAGTTCGCCGGAATCGCCACTCTGCTTTTGGGATCCAGCTTGTGGGCATAATTGCCCATGAACATTACCTGTGGTACAGACTCAGTCATCTTCGTACACTTGCCGATACCCCTAGTACACTCTAATACACCTCAAAAGTCAATCCTATTCTTTCAAAATTTCAAAAAAAGTGTGTTCTCGGGATGGAAATTTCTGTTATTTTAAGTTTGTGAGGAGAGGAGAAGAAGAGGCGGCGCAAATCGGAGGAAAAAGAAAGATTGCAAGAGGAAGAGAAATAAGCTAGAATGAGTGTGCAATGCTCAGAACGAAGCTATATTACGCACTTGTGATGATGGTCTTTGCGGCGCTGCCGGCTGTTGAGGCTCAAGAGGCGCCGCTGCCTGTTGTGACGCAGGATGATTATGCTGAAGATGCAGAGGAACAGGAGGATGTGGTGGAGACGGTACACCTCGGCGGTGAGGAGAATATGCCGGGTCAACAGGAGGGTGTGCAGCAGGCTGAGAGTTATGAACAGACGGCGGCTGAGCCCGATTCTCCGACGAATGTTGATGTGAGTTCATCGACTGAGGTGGAGGTGGTGCCGGATACCCCTGAGGTCAAACCTGAGGTGACTCTGGATAAGGTGGCAGAGCATGACCCCTCTCGCGTGGCGTATGCGCGCACGCGTCGCAACGCACGCACGATGTCCTTGACTATTCCCGGGCCTCGCGGGTTGATAACAGACCGCAATGGCGAGGTGATGGCGACATCGGAGGTAGCTTATCAGCCGACGATTCGCTTCGGTCAGTTGGAGAAGGATGACGATGCCACCGTACTGGCGCTTGCCCGCAAGGTTATTGCTGCGTATGAGGCTGCCGGCTTGAAGGTCAGCGAGAAGAAGGATGAGCAGTTGTTGGCTCATTATCGTCACCGCCGGTGGATTCCGCTTGCCATAGGTCCGGTTGTGCGAGAGAGTGAGATTCGCAATATCAGAGGGGTGCTGGATAAGATTGAGTATGGCTGGCTCATGCCGCTCTATATTCGCAAGTACCCGGAGAAGGAATCCGCCGGTCATATCATCGGTTACACCGGTGTGAAGGCGAAGTTGCCGACCGGACCCATCAATCACAATGACCCCATTTTTGAACGTCAGGAGGGGCGTTCGGGTTTGGAGTTGAAGTTTGATAAGCAACTGGCGGGTCGTCCGGGATTGTGGCGCCTGATGTATGATGAGAGCGGTAAGAAAATTCTTGATGAGCACCAGGTCAAACCTCGTCCGGGCGGTACGGTGGTGACGACTCTTAACATGGAGTGGCAGAAGGCCGCTGAGGAGTCGCTTAAGCGCAATACAGAGGGGCGAGGAGCTTTCGTGATGGTGGATGTTCACACGGGGGAGGTGTTGGTGATGGCTTCTGTACCGAATTTTGATCCCAATACTTTCATTCCTTCTATTTCGCAGAAGGATTATGATGCCTTGCGTAATGATGAGAACAATCCGCTTGTGTCGCGTGCTTTTGCCGGTGTGTATCCGCCGGCTTCGACCTTTAAGACGGTGACTATTGCTGCGGCATTGCGTTTGGGAGTTATTAAGGAGGATACTTATATCAACTGTCCGTACAGCATTCGCATCGGCAGTCATACGTTCAAGAATCACAATAAGTTTGCGGGCGTGATCAATTGCATTACCGCACTCTCTACATCCAACAACCCCTTTATGTACCAAGTGGCGGCTACGCGTGAACCCCGTATCGGTGCAGGGCGCCTGTGTGAGATAGCACGGCGTTTCGGGTATGGTGCGACGAGCGGGTTGCCCATTGCCGACAAGGCGGGTAATGTGCCGGATGAGTCGTGGATGTACCGTAATTACGGTCGCGGGTTTATGCAGGGCGATGCTGCGAATATGTCCATCGGTCAGGGACCCTTGCTGGCGACCCCCTTGCAGGTGGCTCATGCCATGGCCGGTATAGCCAATGGTAATTATCTGCCCAAGTTGCAGCTTGTGCGCCAGATGCTCGATATCGACGGCAATGTGGTCTACCAGTTCAATCCTTCTGCTCAGACGAGCCTTAAAGATATGGAGCCGGCGCTTAAGGTGGTACGCAAGGGTATGCGGGCGGTTGTATTCAATGGTTCCGGCCGTCGAGCTGCACTGAGTTATACGGACAATGCCGGCAAGACCGGTACGGCTCAGTGGGGGCGACCTTCGGATGATTGTCGATTGGCTTGGTTTGCCGGGTTCCTGCCGGCGGATGCGCCGCGCTATGCGTATGCCGCCCTGTATGAAGGCAAGCCGCACCAGCGCATTTCCGGCGGTCGTATGGCGGCAGTGATTGTGAAGAGTTTCTTTGAAGAGATTAAGCCGAGCATGGAGCAATCGCTCAAGGCTCCCGCTCGTCCGATGGATGGTGTTGTACCTGAGACTGAGATGACGGAGGAGGAGCGCTTCGCGGCGGAGGCTGAGGCTGCGGCGAATGCTCAGCGCATAGCGGATGAGGCTCGCCGTCGTCAGGAGGCTGAGCGCCGTCATCGCCAGAGCGGTTGGGATGACGGGCGCTCCCGTCACTGATTTCCTTCACTGTATAAAGTATGTAACAGAGTCGGTCGTTGATGGCGACCGGCCCTGTCATGTTCTGAACTGTTTATAAAAACTCCCGGGGAGCTTCGGCCGGCAGGGCATACATGAAGCGCACGCCGTAGTACTTGGCGGTTATGCGGGAGTCGAGCAGGGTGATGATGCCGCGGTCGGACTTGCTGCGGATGAGGCGGCCTACTCCCTGACGGAATTTGAGAAGAGCTTCGGGTAGGGAGTAGTCGCGGAAGGCGTTGCCGCCGTGTGCGGTGATGTCTTCCATACGGGCCTCAGTGAGCGGGTTGGATGGCGACTCGAAGGGGATTTTCGTCACGATGACGTGGGTGAGAGCCTCACCCGGAACATCGACTCCTGTCCAGAAGCTGTCCGTCCCCAGCAGCACGCTACCGATGTGGTTGCGGAACTCGCTGAGCATGCGGGAGCGGTCTTGCCCGTCTCCCTGTACGAGGAGCGGCCAGCCGTTCTCGGCACAGAAGGGGCGCAGCAGCGCGGCCATGCGGCGCATGAGGTTGTAGCTGGTGAAGAGTACGAAGGCGCGGCCGTCGCTCTCTTGCAGGGAGCGGGTAATCCAGTCGAAGAGGGCGGCGCTGTATTGTTCATTATCGCCGACAGGAGGTGGGGGTGGCATGCTGCGTGCCACAATTATGCGCATTTGCTCGGCGAAGTTGAAGGGGCTGCCAATCTGCAGTGTGTCGGCGCTCTCGGCTCCCACACGTCCGGCAAAGTAGCTCATGCCGCGGTCACCGGTGGAGAGGGTAGCACTGGTGCAGATGCAGGTGTTGCCCGTCTCGAATAATTTGCTGCGCAGGACATCGGCCACGTTGATGAGAGCAGAGCGCAGGGTTGTAAACTGAGCCTCGGGGCCTCCGGTCTCGGCCCAGTAGACGGCACTCTCGGCGTTGCGCAGACTGATGAGCTCACCGACTGCCGCACGGTAGGCACACAGGCGAGCCTGAACATCCTGTAATTCGGCGCGTGTCAGGTCGTTTTCCTGTACGGCGGCCATCTCTTTTACCTCATTTTCCAGTACCATGAGGGAGGGGCTGAGGATGTCTTCCGTCCATTCGGGGTGGCGTAGTCTGACGGTGCCGTGATGTTCATCGACCCGGCTGTCCATGCGGGCACAGCGGAAGAACTCATCCGTAGCGGTTTGGGCATCTTCTATGTACTGAATGAGTTTGGGCGTGGCAAGTTGTCGGAGCCGGCCTTTGCGGGTGTGGGGGTTGTAGAGGCGCAATAAGTCGTACTTCAGCTCGGCTTCGGGGAGGGAGGTGCCGAACTGATGGGCTGCTACGGTCTCGATGGTGTGCGCCTCGTCCAGAATGACGAAATCGTTGGGGAAGATGAAGGAGGGAACTGTCTCTTCTTCATCGAGAAGCGGGGCCTCCTGTCGCAGTTCATCCGCTAAGGATAGCAGGCCGAAGAATAGCGTGTGGTTGAGTACGACGACCTGTGCCTCGTCCACCCGGCGGCGGGCTGCCTGGTAGGGACATTCAGGCCCGCAGTTGCGTGGGGTACAGACGTGGTTCTCGCTGCACACTTGCGCCCAGACTTTGGGGGAGATGTCCAGTTCGGGCGGCAGGTCGGCAAGGGAGCCTTCACCGCAGTCGCGTGACCAGGCCAGCAGGTCGTGGAGTTGCTTGGTTTCGGCTTGGTTGAAGAGGTCGGTTGCTTGTTCAAGTGCTCGTCGCAGGCGAGTGCGGCAGAGGTAGTTGGCGCGACCTTTGAGGAGGGCTGCGCGAAAGTCTGCCCCCAAAGCCTTCGCTACCGTGGGGATGTCCTTATGGAAGAGCTGCTCCTGAAGGTTGATGGTGTGGGTGGAGATGACGGCTTTGCGATTGTGCTCCAGAGCGTGACGGATAGCCGGTATGAGATAGGCCAGAGATTTACCTACACCGGTACCGGCCTCGGTCAGCAGAGCGCTGCGGTTCTCCAGAGCAGCGGCAACGGCTGTTGCCATGAGTTGTTGCTGCGGGCGGTACTCAAAGCCACGTCCGCCGGAGAGAAGTCCGGTGGCTGAGAAGTCCTGCTCGGTCTGGTCGATGAGCCGCCCCACGGTTCAGAGTGATTATTGGAGCGGGCGCTCGCCGGTGTCGGGGCGGGCGATGTTGAGTGGCAGTGTGGGGAAGTAGGAGCGTAGGGTGTTGACGTCGGTGTTGCCGTCGATGAAGTACCACTTGTTGATGACGGTGCCGCGGTAGTTCCGATTGTCAGAACTTTGTACCTGCTCATCGCGAACGGCATAGATGAAATCCTTGCGCTCGATGCGCAGTCGTCGGCCGCTCTCGGTCGGTACGCTGTACCAGAGGGTGGTGGGCAAAACGACAAGGCGGCTGTGACCTCCTTCCCATTTGATGTTTTCAGCGCTGGTCATGCGACGTTTGCGCTGGGTGGAGTCGTTCCTGATGGCGCGTGTGGCTGTGGAGGAGTGTGGCAGCACATATTCGGCCATGGGGGTGCCGACAACGTAGCGCTCGACTTTAAAGCCGCCTTGTTTCATCTTTTCTCCCAGGCGTATATATTCTTCTTTAAGGGCGCGGATGTTGCGCTCCATACGGCGGCGAGCCACTTCATCACTCTCTTTCTGTCCGCCGGTTCCCATGATGCGCAGGGCATTCTCGCGCTCGGTGCGAGGGTCGCGGCTGGCCAGTCGGTCGGCAAGAGTCCATTTGAGAGGGGGGTACATCGAGTCGACGGCCCAACCCATATCGCAATTGACAACGGCTCCCTTATAGGCATTGGCCTCGGCCTGTGCCTCGCGTGCAGCCGAGCTGACGGGGCTTGCCTCTGCCGTGATAGCTCCGGTGATGAAGCCTGCCGCCATAAGAGTGTACAAAGTTTTCATGTCTTGCATCCTACCATGCCCGGCACGTCCTTACAAGCTCAAAGTGTGCCGTTGACACGGTGCACAAAAAAAAGCGATTTCCTTTCGGAAATCGCTTTCTGCAAGGGACGAAGCGGACGGGGCTCGAACCCGCGACCTCAGCCGTGACAGGGCTGCGCTCTAACCAAACTGAGCTACCGCTCCTTGCCTTTGGTTGCTCCCTCCTTTCGGCGGGGTGCGGGCGAATTATACATAAACTCGCGCCCTATTGCAAGCATTTTTTTATAATAAAGTAAAAAAATGCGAAAAAAACGGCTATCAGGCCTTTTTCAAGGCTTGAACACAGGCGTTTGTCACCTCGTTCCATGTAGGATAGGTGGGGCAGATGAAGGGGAGCTTGCCGTCGTATACGTCGTTGGCTGTACGAATGAAGGCTGCCTCGTCGTCATTGGCAACGAGGTATTGCTCAGGAACGTTTTCGCGAATAGGCGGAATGTCTGATGCCAGACAAGGGGTGTGGTTGATGAGACATTCAACCGGAGGCATGCCGTAGCTTTCGTAATCACTAAAATAAACAGCCATTCGGCATTTTTTTTGGAGGAGTTCGCAGAGTTGTGGGTATGGCAGGCGTTTGTGGTGAATCCATCTTTGATTGGGAAGAGATATTTCATTAGGGATGGAACCTACAAGGTGGATGGTAATATCATTTCTATCGGGGCGTTGTCGAATCCATTCTGTTATTCTTGAAAATGTAAGGTCGAGTCGTTTGTGAGGGAATGTGGAGCCGTATGCCAATATGTCCTTTCCTTTATAATGTTCAGAAAGTATGGGGACATTATCAAATCCGATTCCGATACGACTGATATGGGCTTGCGGGACATAGGAATGGATACGCCGAGCATTAAATTCTGTATGAGTTAATACAATGTCTGAGCTGCGCATGGCATGAAGCGAGAGATTTTTGAAATAAATGAACTCATGTAAGGGAAATGCTTTCGCTCTGTCGCTTTTGGGGCGTTGTTCATAGTGTTCCCACATAACGTCGTGTACATAGCATGCCATGCGAGTATTACCAATGTTTCGAAAAAATGGCGGTACTCCTTTGGGTAATAACAGCCAGTCCGGGTTTATCTTACGCACGGCTGCACTCAGCCCGAACTGGTCCCACCATACTCGTGCAAAGCGACGGGGTACCGGCTTGTCCATGAGATGAAGGTGCACATGGGGCGGGCAGTCACGGAAGGTGTCGCCACATTCATTATTACCCAGAATATGGAGTTCGCTCACTTCCGGGTGCTGCATGAGCCCTTTGGTTAAACCCATGGATACATTGAATATGCCCATGGATTTTGTTCTGAGGAAGCTCTGGTCAGTTAGTACAATGGCGATTTTCATGACGATATTCCTTGATGTTGCGTTCCGTCCGTGAGTATGGTTATATCATTCAGTTCTCGGCTTGTCAATGATTTTGGCCTGCTGGGTTCATATCAACAAAAGAGCCGTTCCGTCAAGGGAACGGCTCTCGGTAAACAGATTGGCGTGAGGATTATCAGGCCTCTTCGGCGGGGGCGGCGGGAGCTTCCTCCTCGACCTTTTCGCCCTTGACTACGAGAACAACCTTCACGGTGGCGGTCACCTGAGCGTGCAGCTTGGCAGCAACCTCGTAGGTGCCGGACTTCTTGAGCGGCTTCTCCAGCTCGATGCTGTGGCGGTCGATTTCGATGCCCAGAGCAGCCAGACCATCGGTGATCTGCTGGTTGGTGATGGCACCGAAGACCTTGCCATTCTCGCCGGCCTCGAGGGTGAGGTTCACCGTGACGGCAGCAATCTTGGCAGCGATCTCCTGGAAGTTGGCCAGCTCGGCGGCCTCGCGCTCAGCGCGCTTCTTCTGGAGCATGTTGATGAAACGCTGGTTGGCGGGAGTAGCCTCGAACGCAAGACCCTGAGGAATCAGGTAGTTGCGGCCGTAACCAGCCTTCACGGTAACGAGGTCGGCTTCACAGCCCAGACCTTCGATTTTCGTAGCGAGAATAACTTTCATGTTAGCCATAACTCAGTATTTTGGTTTGGTTGAGCGGCTCTTGTACACTAATCTGACCTGATTGTCAAGATTTTATTTTGGATTTTTTTTCCTGTTTGAAGGCAGAAGTTGGGTCGTAGATGTTGTGTGCGGGGTAATCAATCAATTTCAATTTCGGGGGCTTCGAAATCATCGGTTTCTTCGTTTTCTAGCGGTTCATCTTCCGGCTCTGAATTGGTTTCTTCGTCTTCCATCGGCTCATCTTCTTGGTTCGTTGCCTCGTCATCAGCCGGGATTTCCTGTTCTTCGGGGCGGTATACTCCTGCGTCGAGGTTGGCGCGAATGGCGGCATGTCGTACCATGTTGCACATGCGCTCCCAGATGATGCGGGCATCGTCCCCATCGCCGCAGCAGCCGTTTTCGGGCATTTTGTCACAGCGTTCGAAGTTTTGCTTATTGAGAAGAATGTCGAGGGGAAGCCGGGTTTCGACATCATAATTATTCTCTGTATCTTCGTTCTCGGCAGCAGTGGGGCGTAGGGTGGGGTTGGCTCCCAGCTCGAGGGCTTTGGTGAGGAGTTTTTCGAGAGCCTGCATTTCTTCGGCGCCTGCGTAGACGATTTTTCGGGCGATGTATTGCAGGACGGTAGCCTCGTCGCTCCGGTCATGAACGAGAGTCGAGTTGCTTGTCAGCATGTCTTCGAGAAGTTGGTGCGGTGCTGTTTTTCCGATATGGAGGAGCTGGTCGAATTCTTTTACACTGGGCTTATAGCCTTTTTCCAAGACCCAGTTCCATACTTCAGGCTCTCCTTTCATGAGGGCGATATGGCAGCATATTCTGACGAAATCGATGTTCAGATCAGCACCTTTGCTCAGCAGATATTCGGCGATTTCGCGGCGCTCTTCCCATGGGACGGTTAAGTTCGGGTCCAGAAAGTTTCCTGCCAGAAAGGGGGTAAGGGGGGAGTCGCCTGCTTTATTTCCATTATCGTCCCGTGCATGTGAGAGTTGCATGCGGGCATTGACATCAGCGCCGTGTTCGACGAGGGCGCGAAGTGCTCCCGTTCGCCCGCAGAGGGCTGCGGTAATAGCCGGTGTGTGGTTGTTGAATATGCTTGTCGTGGTTGGGGTGGCCGGCTCGCCTTTACCACTGGCGGCAACTTCTCGGAGCGCTTCGCAGAGCGGAGCTATGTGCAGGCGTGCTGCAACGGCGGTGAGGAACTTTACTTCCAAGCCCGGGGAAGGAAGCTCGGATTGAAGTTCGATGTCTTTTTCGAGCGCTTCGGTGGCGGCTTTGCTGAGGGAGTCCGTCACTTCTTCTGCCACCATGGCGAGGCCTTCGGCCGCTGCAATTGTGTGAGCGAGCATGTCATGGCGCAGGTAATGGTCGAAGTCGGTGAGTGCTCTGCGTTCTTCGTCTGTCCAGCTATCGTGGAAGTTCAGCTCTCCTTTCCATTGCCAGCCCCAAAGCCACCATGCGCCGATGCTCAGGGTGATAAGCAGGAGAGCAAAAGTGCTGCACATGACCCATGACGCTATGCGCCACCATTTACGTCGGCGTGATGAAAGGGCTGTGGGTGTAGCGGGCGGGGAAGGCGGGGTGGCTGTCATGGTATGAAAAGTGCTCTTAACGGTTTTTATTTAAGCATATTTTCAACATGAAGCAAGGATAAAAGTTTTTGAGCTTATGGGGGAGATGGGCGGTCATATCTCCATGGACCAAGAAAAGATTCACGAGGCTGAGGAAGGGGTGCGCCATTGGTTGGCCGATGGGCACCATCGCAGATGTTGCAGATTAGCTTTGGGTGTGGCCAATGCCGTCATGCTCATGGGGCTGACGGCCGGTATGGCCATGTTGTGCCTGATGGAGCTGCGCAAGGCCCGCTGCTGTCATAAGCACTGCTGCAAGTCGGACGGAGAGAAGTAAGGCTGAAAGACGAATGCGCGCAGGTTATCCCGTTGCGGTGACCTGCGCGCGTTTTTTTTGTAAAATGGTGTTTACTTTAATTGGGTATTGTGCAGTTCGAGGCAGATGCGGTTGACGTGTACGCCGTCACGCACGTCGACATCTTCGTATTCCTCGACGGTGGTGCAGAAGGAGTATATCTTGGCTTTGACCTCCGGGGGCATTTTTTCGATGACGGGGCCTGTGGAGGTGGGCATGAGAATTTCCATATCGAGGGTGCCGTTTTTCTCGGAGTAGCGGTAGTAGAGGTGAACATCGCCGTGACCGAGGGGGATATGTTGGAGCATTTCTTCCGCGAGGGTGACGGCGTGTTGAACGGTTTGCTCGGAGAGGAAGTACTTGTTGCAGAATTGCTGGAACTCGGCTTCGAGTGCGTAGAGGTCATAGTCCTCGCTTTGTACGACGTAGTGGAAGTCACGGATGCGGTTGACGAACACGCGGGTGCGCTCGCGCTGTGGGTTGTCGAAAATTTCTTCGGGAGTGCCTTGTTCGTAGATGACGCCTTGGTCCATGTAGAGCACGCGGGTGCTGACGTTGCGGGCGAAGGACATCTCGTGGGTGACAATGACCATGGTCATGCCCTGTTTGGCCAGAGCCCGGATAACGGAGAGCACTTCGCTGACCATGGTGGGGTCGAGGGCGGAGGTGGGCTCATCGAAGAGGATGATTTCCGGGTTCATCGACAGGCAGCGAGCAATGGCTGCACGCTGTTTCTGGCCGCCGGAGAGCTCGGCCGGCATGGAACGGGCTTTCTCTTTCATGCCGACCATTTTGAGCAGTTTGAGCCCGCGCTGAGCTGCCTCGATTTTGCTCTTGCCCAGTAGCTTAATGGGGCCTATACAAACATTTTCCAGCACGCTGAGATGGTCGAACAGGTTGAAGGATTGGAAGACCATGCCCATTTTACGGCGTAGGCGGGGAGCGTCGACTTTCTGGTCGGAGAGCAGTTCTTCACCGTCGATGATGATGCTGCCGCTCGTGGGTTCTTCCAGCAGGTTGAGGCAGCGCAGGAAGGTACTCTTGCCGGTGCCGGACGGACCGATGATGGAAATGACTTCACCGCGTTTGATGTCGATGTTGACATCGTTCAGCACGGTCAGGCTACCGAAGGTTTTCTTGAGGTTGCGAATCTGAATCATGACTGTGGTGGCGGTTAAGGTTAACGGATGCTGCGGCTGGAGCGATCAAGTATATAGGTGAATAACCACGCTATCAGGAAGTAGAGGATGGCTACCATGAGCAGCGGGAAGAAGGGGTCGAAGGTGCGAGCACGGATAATATCCGTCATTTTAGTGAGGTCGGCGATGGCTATGTAGCCGACGACGGAGGTGTTTTTAATGAGGGATATGACCTCGCCTTTGTAGACGGGCAGTACGCGTTTGACGGCCTGCGGCAGAACGATGTAGTAGAAGGAGTGGAAAGGGGAGAAGCCCATGGCGATGCCGGCCTCGCTCTGTCCGCGGTCTATGCTGATGATGGCGGAGCGGAACATCTCGCTCACATAGGCACCGAAGTTCAGGCTGAAGGTGATGATGGCAACATAGAGTGCTTCTACCTGAGTGCCGGCAAATGCTACATAGTACATCAGCATGAGCAGAATGAGGATGGGGGTGCCGCGCATGATGTCAATGTATATCTTGGCAAACCATTGCCAGAACTTGCTGCGGCTCATGCGCAGGTAGCAGACGGCTGCTCCGACGACGGTGCCCAGCAGGGTGGAGAAGAGGGCTATGGCAAAGGTGGCTTTCAGGCCTTCCCAGATGAGCATGTAACGGGCCTCGGCGATGATGTTGCGGTAGAAACTGTCGACGATGCTGTCGATAATTCCCTGTGCTGCTTTTGTGACGGCGGAGGGCTCTCCGGTTACGCCGGAATCTTTGCGTGTGGCGATGATGGAGCGGCTGGTGTAGTAGGGGTCGGAGAAGAGCACGCTTTCACCGCGCTCGGCGGTGATGAGGAAGCCCGAGCTGGCGATATCGACCTGTCCTGCGGCAACGGCGGTCAGCAGGCCGTAGTAGTCGATGTTTTTAATTTCGACGGGGCGGCCGATGTGGGCGGCAAAGCGGTAAATGAGTTCGGCATCCATGCCGACGATTTCCTCCCCTCGCATGAAGACGATGGGCTCGGTGCAGGGCTCCATGCCGACGATGATGGGCTCTCCTTCCGTGGGGATGTTGAGTTCGGGCATGGTGGCATGCTCGGTGTCGGTTATCCACTTGTTGCAGATTTGTTCGAGCTCACCACTTTCGCGCAGGGTGCTCAGGAAGTCATTGAACTGCTTGCAGAGCTCCTTGCCTTTGTCGGTGTGATTGAAGGCCATTCCCATGAAGTTCTTGGGCAGGGAGGGGTCTTCGAACAAAAGGATGTTGGGCTTTTTGCGAGCAAGGGCGTAGCAGATAACGTCGTCCATGATGGCGGCATCGCAGATGCCCTTTTCGAGCGCCAACATCATGTCGGCCTCGAAGTTGTGGCGCTGCAATTCCAATTGCGGGAGGTTCTCCATCAGGTAGATATCCTGAACGGTGCCTTGCGGTACTCCGAGCTTTTTACCCACAAGGTCTTTCACGGCGATGGTGCCGACACTCGGCAGCTCTGCGGTGGCGGGCTGTTCTGCGGCGTCTGAGTTGCTGCGTGTGGCGATGATGGAGCGGCTGGTGTAGTAGGGGTCGGAGAAGAGCACGCTTTCACCGCGCTCGGCGGTGATGAGGAAGCCCGAGCTGGCGATATCGACCTGTCCTGCGGCAACGGCGGTCAGCAGGCCGTAGTAGTCGATGTTTTTAATTTCGACGGGGCGGCCGATGTGGGCGGCAAAGCGGTAAATGAGTTCGGCATCCATGCCGACGATTTCCTCCCCTCGCATGAAGACGATGGGCTCGGTGCAGGGCTCCATGCCGACGATGATGGGCTCTCCTTCCGTGGGGATGTTGAGTTCGGGCATGGTGGCATGCTCGGTGTCGGTTATCCACTTGTTGCAGATTTGTTCGAGCTCACCACTTTCGCGCAGGGTGCTCAGGAAGTCATTGAACTGCTTGCAGAGCTCCTTGCCTTTGTCGGTGTGATTGAAGGCCATTCCCATGAAGTTCTTGGGCAGGGAGGGGTCTTCGAACAAAAGGATGTTGGGCTTTTTGCGAGCAAGGGCGTAGCAGATAACGTCGTCCATGATGGCGGCATCGCAGATGCCCTTTTCGAGCGCCAACATCATGTCGGCCTCGAAGTTGTGGCGCTGCAATTCCAATTGCGGGAGGTTCTCCATCAGGTAGATATCCTGAACGGTGCCTTGCGGTACTCCGAGCTTTTTACCCACAAGGTCCTTCACGGCGATGGTGCCGACACTCGGCAGCTCCTCTGTGGCAGGGGGGGCCGGCTGCTCGGTTGCGGGGGGAGTGGTGGTTTCTGCCGCGATTACAGGCTCCCACATGAGTGCAGGGATGGCCAGTATGGTTGTTGTGAGGAGAGTGAGTAGCTTCATCTTTACACCATGTGGGTTGGACGTTCAGCGCGCGGATTGTATCACACTATAACCCTCTTTGGCAAGCTGAATGTCAGCAGACTGCAACTTTTTTTTGCCCTGCTTTCGCAAGGGGGTAAAAATGTGGTCGGCACCGCTCCTGCGAGGGGTGCCGACCTGTGTTCCTGATAGGGGGAAATTTACTTGGCTGCTGCGGGAGTAGCCGGAACTTCCTTGCCGGTAACGACGGTCTCGAGCGGTATGCGGATGAAGCCGATGCCGCGGTTGCCGTTCTTACCGTTGTTGTGGCAGGTTTCGTAGATAATGCCGACGTGGTTGTCGTCGGTCATGGCAATGCAGGAGTAGCCCATGCACTGACGAACATCGTAGAGGTAGCCCTCGTTCCAAGTTTTACCATCGTCTTTGGAAGTACGGATGGTCATGGTGTTGCGTGAGCCGTTCTTGGGGTTTGAGAAGAGAAGCAGACGTCCGTACTTCTTGGTGTTGACGGCTACGAGCGAGGCCTGACAGGTGGGCTCGCGGAGGGCCTTCAGGTTAGTCTCGTGCGGTTGCCACGTTTTGCCCATGTCGCGGGTGACGTAGACGACGCGGCTACCCTGACGTGCCTCGTTGCGGGCGTTGATCATGATGGAGCCGTCCTCCAGTTCGACTATCTGACATTCAGAGGTGCTGTGGGGCACACCTTCGCCGTAGACCCAGTTCTTACCACCGTCCTTGGAGTAGCAGATGGTACTCATGCACTGAGGTCTGGCACCGCGTTGCCAAATCTGGGCGGGGAAGACGATGGTTCCGTTCTTCATGGTGATGCCGTTGCCCGGTCCAGCCAGAATGGTGGTCCATTCGTACTTCTTAATTTGACGGGTGGGGTTGACGAAAGTCTTGCTCCAGGTTTTGCCGTCGTCGTCGCTGTATGTCATTTCCCATTGGCCGGTGCTCTTTTCATCAAAGCCGTTCTTGGAGGTCCAAAGGGAGGCACCTCCGCTCCAATGGCATACGAGGGACTGCAGCCAAATGCGGCCGGTGGAGTCCTGCAGGATGCAGGGGTCGCCGCAGCCGTTGTTGGCACCGGGACCGGCATCCATCGCAACGGTGGGGGTACTCCATGTCTGGCCGCCGTCCTCGGAGCGAACGACTGCTACATCGATATCGGCGCAGAGGTCGCCCTCGCGGTTGTAGCGGGCATCGTAGCAGGCTACGAGTGTGCCGGCTGCGGTCTGTATGATGCCCGGAATGCGGAAGGCTGTGCAGTGGCGCTCACCTCCGTCGGGTTGGTTGCTGACGGTCTCGCCGGGGGCGGCCAGCAGATAACCGATGCGCTGGGTGACCGGCTTTTTGTCGGAGTAGTGCAGACCCTCGATGGATGTGCTGATGTTGCTGAAGGTGACGGTGCTGCCGACAAGGGCGCTTTCGCTGGGGGTGATGTCAACCCACAGCCAGTTCATGCCGCTGTTGAGGGGGGTGTTGCAGGTGATGGTTACGGAGCCGTCGGCTGCGGGAGCGGCCGTACCGAAGACGGTGCTGTTGCGGAAGTCCAGTCCGTTGGGGCTGCCGGTGCGCAGAGTGACGTTGGCTACGCTCTCAGGCTTGTCTACCTTGAAGGAGAACTCAGTTACTTTGCAGGCATCTTCCGTTCCGGTCGTCTCGACTTTATAAGCAAAGGCGGGGTTGAAGGCAGCACGCTTCATGATGGGGAATACGCCGGGATGAACCATGTTCGCTGCCTTTATGCTCATGGGGCCGGTGGGGATGTTGAGGTCATCGATGAGCACGCCGCCGCGGGAATCGGAGGTGGCGGTCAGGCGGATGGCTGTTGTGCCGACGGGAAGGTTGGCTGAGATGTGGGTGTTGAAGCCGCCTATGCTTGCATTGGTGTTGGTGGTGACGATTTTTTCGCCTTTCGGGGTGATGGCGGTAACGGTGAGGTTGAGGGTGCCGCGGCGGGTCCATCTCTCTGCCCAGAAGTCGCAGGTGGTGGCTTTGGTGAGCGGGGTGGTTAATCGGATGGTAGCGCTCTTATTGGTGCCTCCCTTGATGTGTAGGGAGCGATTGCCGGAGCGGCCTTTATTGTAGATTGCAGCATGACCATTCTCCGCTGTCAGCGTGCCGACGGAGAGAGGCACGGAAGTGATGTTGCCGTTGTTGAGAGTCTCAAAGCTTTCCGTGGCTGAAACAAGTCCACAGAGTGCCAGACAGAGTATAGTGTGCTTGAACATGCACTTTGTATACCATATTGTCAATAGTTCTTCAAGTAAAAACTGCGAAATATCAGATGAAGTCAATGTTGGTGCCGTCCGGTAGTTCAACCAGCTTAATTCGGCCTGAGCTGCCGTGTGCAATCCGGATATTCGATTTGGGCAGTCCCAGGGTTTTGGCCAGAAAGGCTTCGATTTCTTTATTGGCCTTGCCGTCAATGGGTGGAGCGGCAATTTTGAGTTTGAGTACACGCCCGATTTGCGGGTAATCGTCTTCCCAGCCCAGAATTTCATTTTTTCGGGCACCCGGGGTGACTTTGAGGGCCAGTTTCATGATGTGTGGCGTTTTGATTTTCGGTAAGAAGGGCAGCGACGACGGGGAGGCGGGTAAGGGTCTTGCCGCAGCCGATGGCTTGCTGTGGGGTGGGAAGGTCGCGTGAGGTGTGCAGACCTTCGGTCAGGAGGAAGGGGAGGAGCAGGATGTGCTCGGACTGCATATTTCGCAGTTGTTCTGCGGCCTCGGGGTGCTGGCTGAAGTAGCCGAGGCTTATTTCCGTGCCGGGAAGGAGGTCTCGCAGTCGGCGGCAAAAGAGCGCCGGCTCGGGCGGTGTCTCGCTCATTTTGCTGCCGTGCGCTACGACCAGCACGCCGCTGTTATGTTGCAACTGCGGGCGAATGTGGGCGGCTGCGGCTTTTGCCAGCCAAGGGGAGGCTCCGAGAACGGGTTGGTAGAAGAGATTGGGGGTGTGCTCGCCACGGTTGGCGTAGGCGGTGCTGAGGGCAGTCTCGAGTTTGGTGCCGCTGGAGTGGCCGCTAAGCATGAACATGGGGTAGACGAGTACCGGAGCGTTGGCCGGCGGTAGTTCGCAGTGTTGAAGATTACCTAAGTGGCAGCGGTAAACTCGGGCTGAAGGCATGCGGATGCCGGGTGGGTTGAGGTTGAGCCCTTTTTCATTGTAACTCACGATGAGGTAATATCTGCGCCAGCGGCGGTGGCGCAGATAGAGAATGGCTCCTGTTCCCACTACGGAAATCTGAGCGATAATGAAGTGTAGGTAGATGAGCTTGCGCAGGTGAGCGGCGCGCTCTGCCGACAGCGCCGGCTCGGCAAGGATATTGCCGCAGTAGACGGAGCCGGTTACCGCTGCGATGAAAAGCAGCGCGCAGAGGCTCAGCAGGAGGGTGATGAGGTGGCGGCGCATGCTCTGTTCTTTTGTGAATCGGGCGCGGCTGGTTGCCGCGCCCGGTATGTTTGCTTAATATTATTTTGAGCTTGTTATCAGGCTGATATTTCGTCTGCCTTCTGCAGCTCATCGCGCAGGCTGTGCTTCTTGTCGAAGGCCAGTACAACGGGGGCTGCAATGAAGATAGAGGAGTAGGTGCCTATGAAGATACCCAGCAACATCGCGACGGAGAAGTCTTCCATGGCGGGACCGCCCAGCGCAATCAGCGAGATGAGCACCGCAATGGTGGAACCCGAGGTAAGGAGGGTTCGCGACAGGGTCGAGTTGATAGCCTCGTTCATGATGTCAACCAGCTTTTCGTTCGGCTCTGCCATGCGCAGACGCTCACGAATGCGGTCGAAAATCACGATGGTGTCGTTAATGGAGTAACCGGCTATGGTCAGGAAGGCACCGATGTGGATGATGCTCAGCTCTGTTCCCAGCAGCACAACCAGTACGATGATGGCTGCAACGTCGTGGAAGGTGGAGATGAGCGCACCCATGGCAAAGCTCCATTCGAAGCGGATGGCCAGGTAGATGGTGATGCCCAGCAGGCCGGCCAGCAGTGCCCAGCATGCGGTGCGGAAGAAGGTGCTGCCCAGTGAGGCGCTCACGTCTTCAATGGAAGGAGCCGGCAGTTCAGCCATACCGGGGATGTCGCGGCGCAGCATGGTGTCTACCTCATGAGCTTCTTCCTTCGTGGCGACACGAACCTTAATGTTGCGGTCAGTGGCATTGCCGAATTGCTGTACGGTGGGCTGCTTGGAGAGCTGCATCTTGTAGATGGCTTCTTCTGCCTTCTTGTAGTCAACTTCCTTGTCGCCGGGGATGACGTAAGTGATGGTGGAGCCGCCGGTGAAGTCAATGCCCAGAGCTTTATCACCGCGCACGAAGATGCCGTAGACGGCAGCCAGAGTGATGAGACCGGCAGAGGCCCAGGCGCACACCTTGCGGTACTTCATGAAGTCGAAGATTTTACCCTCCAGCGGAGCCTTGGCAAACTTGAAGTCTTTGAGCAGTCCCAGACGCTCCATCCAGAAGTAGAGCACGCGGGTGACGACCACGGCACCAATCAGTGAGGTGATGATACCCACACTCGTGGTAACGGCAAAGCCCTTAATCGAACCGCTGGCCAGCCAGAACAGAATGACTGCGGTGATGAGTGAGGTGATGTTCGAGTCCCAAATGGCGGAGAAGGCCTTTTCGTACGCAGAGCGCAGGCAGACGATGAAGGGGCGGCCCAGCGCGCGTTCCTCGCGCATACGTTCGTTGATGAGTACGTTGGCGTCGACCGCCATACCCATGGTCAGCACGATACCGGCAATACCCGGCAGCGTGAGCACAAAGCCGAAGAGGCTCATCAGACCAATCAGGGCCAGTGCGTTGAAGGAAAGGCCTACCATGGCCACGATGCCGGCCGTGCGGTAGTACCAGTAGCAGAAGGCGAAGATGCCCAGCATGCCGATAAGGCCGGAGAAGATGCCCTGCTCGAGCGCACTCTGACCAAGCTGGGCGGATACATCCTTACGGCCTTCTACCTTGAGGTCGCTGGAGAGCGGGTTGGCGAGAGCCTTTGAGACATCTTCGGGCTCACCCTTGCCGTTCAGGCCGGAGATGTTGAAGTCCTTGCTGAGAACATCCTGTACCACGGGGGCGCACTTCACTTGGCTGTTGAGCACAACGGCCAGCAGGTCGCGGCCGAGGGTCATGCTGCCGGTCAGTTTGCCCATGCGGTGTGCACCTTCACGGTTGAGGCTGACGTTCACATAGCCCTTGCGGGTGTAGTCAGGGTGAGCTGCGGCCACGTTCTCGCCGGTGATGTACACCCCCTGCTGCATGGCGGCGTAGGGCTTGAGGAGGACGTAGTAGCGGATTTGTTGGTTGCCCTGCTTGTCGAGAATGGGCTCGCCGGTCTTGTCGTTGACAAGCGGCTGGGGTAAAATCATGTAGTTGTTCAGACCGAGGCGGGAGGGGATGCGCGGCAGAAGCGGGGCTCGCAGCGTGGTGTTGCCGGCAGCCAGTTCCTTCTTGTAGGCGATGAGCTTTTCTTCATATTTGGCAAGACCTTCCTGAATTTCCGGGTCGGCCAAAACGGCATCGGACTCCGGGTAGACGGCCAGCAGTTCCAGTTTTGCCATCTTGGTGAGCATCTTCACCATGGCATCAATCTTCTCCTTGTTCTTGGCCTCATCCTTGCTGTCCTGCTGGGGGATTTGGATGAGAATCTTGTTGTTGGAGTGGAGGATTTGCACTTCGCTGGTACCGGTGGAGTTCAGTCGTTCTTCGAGGATGGTGCAGGCCTGCTCCATGTCCTCTTCGGTCGGCGGTACGGTGTTGCCGTTGTCGTCCATCTTGGGCTGAACTTCCAGCGTGAGCTCCACGCCGCCCTTAATGTCGATGCCGTACTGCATGCCGTTGGCAAACAGGGAGAGCAGGGAGAAGCCTGCCAGACCGACGATGAAGAATGTACCGGCATTGCGCTTCGTCTTGTCTTCTTCGGCTGCCAGGTACCAGAAGAAGAGAACCAACAGCAGGATACCCGTCGCAAAATAGAAGAACGGAGATCCGGTGATGCTTGAGAGGAACTGTGGCATGTGATTGAGTGCTTAGAGTTTAACCGCCTTATTGTGCCACGTTATCTTCGCACGTCAAGCACACATCGTGGCAGTTTTTGCAAAAGTTGAGTGGCGTGAGCTTTTTTGTTGCGCTGCCACTGTCTTTGTGTTAAAGTGCAGTCATGGGTTCAAAGTTAGTAGCGTTTCGTTGTCCTGTGGCGTTGATGCGCCGACTGGATACCGTCGCTGCTGCTCTCGGAACAACCCGTTCAGCAGTTGTTATCGAGGCTGTGCGTCTGCTATCCCGTGAGGTGCGGGCCAGGGGCGGACGGCTGGTACCGCCTTACAGCGGGAGCAGCGAGCTGCAGCGGGGAACCTCTGGTGATCATCGTGCTGATGGTCCTGCTCAATCATCTATACATCATACCTCCTAAAGAATATGAAAAATATCATGCGATTTGTATTGCCGTTGGCTTTTGCCGGTTCCGCTCTGGCATTGCCTGAGGTGGCTACCATGAATGAGGCTATTGTGACGGCTCAGGCGCAGCAGCGAAATATTTTTGTCGATTTTACCGGTACGGATTGGTGCACAGCCTGTATTCATCTTCGGGAAAAAATTGTGAACTCTCCTGAGTTCGAGGCTGCAATGGGTGATAAGTTTGTGCTGGTGCCGGTGGATTTTCCCCGTACTCCGGAGCTGGTGGCTAAGATTTCCGCTGAGGAGAAGCGTGAGCGCGAGGCTCTGTTGGTTTCCTTTAAGATTGAAGGTTTGCCGGGCGTGGTGTTGATGGACAGTAATGGTCTGCCTTTCGAGGTGATTCATGGTACGCGCCGCACGCCGGCTGATTACATTCCTTTGGTTCAGGCCGGGTTGGACAAGCTCGCCGCTCGCAATGCAGCACTGGCCGCTGCTGAGGGTAAGACCGGTTTGGAACGAGCTCGTGCTATCGATGTTGCTCTCAAGACTCTGCCCGAAGTTTGCCGCGATAAATATCATGCGCTCATTGCTGAAATTAATTCCCTCGACCCGGAGAATACACTGGGCTATAAGGGGTATGGTGACAAGACCCGTTTGCGTATTGTTCAGCAGGAGGCGCTGCGTGAGTTGTTGGGTACCTTCCGCGGGAAGTTTGCTCCCGATGATTTGAAAAAGAGTCTTATCGAGCTTGATGTCTTCCTTGCTCAGCCGGAGCTCCTGCCTGAGATTCGTCAGGCGGCTCTGCGTGTGAAGGGCGATACTTATGCCTTTATGCGTGATTTGGATAAGATGCTGGAGGCATACAAGGCTGCTTATGAGGCCGCACCTGAGAGCCGTGCAGGTAAACTTCTGAAGAAGAATATCGAATATTACGAGACTCAGATTAAGCCTAATCTGTAAAGGTCTGTTGATTGATATTGTAAACAAAAGAGGAGAGTCGTGCGACTCTCCTCTTTTGTTTGAAGTAAGTCAGGCGGACCTCAGTTCGCGTAGCCTACTGTCTGGTGGGCGATGACGACCTGACCATCCGTCGGAGCCAGTTCGCGGGTGAGTCCTTCGGTGTCGAGCATGCCGCGGATGACGGTGTTGAGTTCCTTGGAAGTGGCGTAGAGGTAGACGTTCTGGTAGGCGGAACCAACGTGGGCGCGTCCCCAGCGGTCGTCTTTGGCTGTGTAGAGCAAGTGAAGCGGTGCATTTTTCACGAAGCCTTGCTGTTCACAGAAGGGGATGAGATTTTTGTCGTTGACTTTGACGAGTTGATTTTCTTTTGCCTCGTAGCGCCAGGTTCCATCCGGGGTCAGAACATACAGGCCCATGTTCTGTTTATTGCGGGCTGTGGGGATGGTACGTTTGCCGTGTTGGTTCACACCCCAGGCCACCCAGAGAATTTCGCTGAGTGTTTGGTCGTCTATTTTGTGCTCGGGGTTATATTTACGGCCGGATTGGCGGGCATTGATGGCTTCCATTAACGGCATGCCGCCTGTGACGACAGGGGTGGGCAGGGGCTTGATGTCGGCAGCAATGGCAGCGCCGGCCAGCAGGAAAAGAAGAGTCTTGTACATATCGTTTTCTCTTCTAGCAGATAACAGCAGGGCTGTCAATTGAAAAAAACTTACTTTTTCAGGAAGTAGCCGCGCTGCTTGTCACTGATGGGGAGGCCGCACATTTCCATGACGTGCAGCATTTCTTCCCACAGTTTGCGGCGCTCTGTAATATCGTTGGTGCGCAGCAGGTAGCTGGGGTGGTGTGTGACAATGACGGGCACACCGCAGAATTGCCCACGTTGTTGTTGGTAGGCGGCCAGCGGTAAATCGCCCATGCGCAGCAGACCTCGCGCGGCAATGACCCCGAGCGCTACAATGACTTTCGGTTGTACGAGGCGGCTCTCCAGCTCAACAATGGAGGCGGAGTAAAGCAGTTCCTTTTCGGAGGGTGCTCGGTTGTTTGTTGTCTGCCTGGGCATGGAGGGACGGAACTTCACGAGGTGGGTGATGTATACCTGCTCGCGTGTGAGGCCCATAGCCTTCAGCATGCCGTCGAGCTTCTCGCCCGCAGCTCCGGCAAAGGGGCGACGTTCTGTCTCGTCCGGGTAGGTTGGGGCATCGCCCACAAACATGATGTCGGCTGAGCGATTGCCCATGGGCGGAACGTATGTGCTGCGCAGTGTGCCCAGTTCACGCAGCGGTCGCCAGGTCGGCAACATGCGGTCGAAGTGCTCCCACACTTCATCGCTATTGCTGCCCGGGGGACGGAAGAAGGGAATGTTGTCGTCTTCGCGCGGTTGTTCTTCAGCGGCAGGTCGTTCTTCGCCGTAGGCTGCGCGCAGGTATTGGGCGATATTGGTCGCGTCGTTGTTCTGAGTCGGTGCCGGATTTACCGGTGTTGCCGGGAGTGTGGGCAAGGGCACCGCCGCTGTCGGAGCTGCCGATATCGGTCTCGGTCGTACTCCCCGACGGGCAGCCAACATCCATTCGCGCAGAATGCCTCGCGCCGACTCATCAACAGGCAGTCGCTCCGCACCCTGCTCCTGCAGGGCGCGCAGGTAATTTACTACCAGTTCCGCCGTCGTCATAACTGCCATTCATGGTACCAGATTGTTTCCTTTTGTCAATCATGAATGGAGTTTGCGTTTGCCGGGAAGATTTTTTTATGTAAACAAGCACCCCATCAGGGCGGAACCGCGATGGGGTGGTGATGAGGGGATGAGGGGGGAGAGCCGGTTAGTTTTTCTTCATGCGGATGAAGCCTTGAGATTCTAACCAATGGTCGTGACACATGGCAGTGAGCCAGACTTCGACGGTGGCACCGGCCGGGATGTCGGGTACGTTGAATTGTACGGATTTGGTGTCTTTCTTTTCATCGATGCCGGGCGTGGCAATGACTTTGCCGTCGACGACGAGTCGGAAGTTACGTGTGGTCAGGCGGCCGTTCTGTACGGGCTCGAGGGAGAAGGTGTAGGTGCCGGCTCCGTCGATGGATGAGGTGACGTTGATGTGCCAGTCTTTCTCGAAGCGGAGTGTCTGATCGCCCTTTGTGTAGTAGTCGCTGCGGACGGTGTTGAAGGTGTCCGGGCTCCAGTAGTGGTGGAACTTGCGGGCACCGCGACCGTACTGAGAGTCGGGGTCGAGGCGGATGATATCGTTGAGGGTGGTGAGCAGGGCGTCGAGGTTGCGGTTGTCGGGGGTGGTGGTGGAGAGTATGCGCTCTCGCTGGATGTAGGCCAGACCGGCGAGCCATTGCTGACGGCGCTCGGTGCCGTTGAGGACTTTGTTGCCCAGCACGCGCAGGACGTAGGCCTCGGCGGCATCGAAGTTGCGGTCTTTGCCGCGGAGCTCACCGGTTTTGCCGCCATTGAGCAGGCCGTTGATTTCGCTGTACATATCGAGGTGGTCCAGGCAGAACTGGGAGCGGTAGCCGCTCACGTCGCCGGGGTCGTTCTTGTCGATGATGGTGGTGAGCTCGCGCTGGCGCATGGCATCTTTAATCGGCAGCAGGGAGAGAGCCTCGGCAGCGGCGGCTACAGCTTCCGCTCCTTTGCCGGAGCGTGCCTTGGCAACCAGCTCGGCAAAGCGGGGGGCTTTTTTGCCCAGTACAGCAATTTGCTGCATGACTTCTTCGACGGTTTTTTTGAGGGCATCGCCGCTGAACTCGCTCATGTAGGAGCCGTCCTGAGCCAGCAGGATGATGGCGGGGATGTTGAAGTGCTCGATTGGCAGGGCTTTTTTGCGGACTGCGCCGTCAAGGCCGGTCTTGTCGTCGAACTGGCCGAATACGAAGTGGTCGTCGTACTTGCTTGCCTGACGTTGCCAGTCGCGACAGAACTTATCGACTTCGGGTTGCCAGTCGGAGCCGTACCAGATGATGACGGCGGGCTTGGCCTCTCGGGCGGCTTGTTCTTTGGCGGCGGGTACGTCGGGCAGGTCGAGGGGAGTGGCGGATTGCCACCAGGGTAACCACGAGAAGGCGAGTAATGAAAGGGCTGAGAAGTTCATGCTGTGATGTCGCCGGGTTAATTATTTGCAGTAAGTGACGAAGTGGGAGATATGGGCAAAATCAGCTTGGCCGCTGTTGTCGAAGGTAATTTTGAGCCACTTGGCGCGTGTGCCGTCGGGGAAGTTGACGGCCCACTCGCGGGGCATGTTGTCGGTGGTGGCGCGTGTGACCCAGGTGGCACCATCTTCGCTGGTGCTGATGATGGCCTTGGTCATGCGATTTTCGTTGCCGCTTCTTTTGCGGATGATGCAGCCTGTCACCCAACGGTGCTCCGGTAACTGAGAGATGATTTCGGGGCGTTCTTCTTTGTTGGTGTGGCATTGGCCACCGGTGGGGGTGGTGATGTTGATGTGCCATGCCGGGCTGTCCCATTGGCATGTACTGGAGAGGCGCAACATGGCTGCGGCGGTCGGGGTGCCGCTGACGGCGGCGGGATTGTCGAGCGGGCGATTGACGGGGCACTTGCCGCAGGTGCTGACGGCGGCCTCGGTTAAGGAGCGGAAGGCAGGAACGGAGCGCGAGGTTTCGGCCGCAAAGATGGCCTTGGCATAGGCATCGCGAAGTTTTTTGAGTTTTTCCTCATTGGCCTCTTCGCCGCCGAGGGTGTTGGCAGCGGCAGCAGCTCGCGAGAAGGCTCTGCCGAAGATTTCCTCCTGCCCTTTAGCTATGTAATTGCTGACGGCCCACTCGAGGACCTGTCCGAAGGTGGTGGCATCTTTGGCATTCATGTGAGTGGCAAAGACGACTGCGAGGAAGTTTTCTTTTGTTTCGGGAGCCTTGAGGGAGTCCGACTGCTTCTGGATGAGTTTTTCGCACTGAACAGCCCAAGAGGAGGGTGTGGTGGCAATCATCTTGTGCATGTGGCTGAAGATGACGGATTTTTGCTCATCGTTCATGGCATCGATTTGCTCTTGCAAATCAGCGGCCATGTTGACGGCGGAGAAGCCGTTGCCTTCGTAGAGCGGTATGGTGGCGCTGAGGTAGTCGAAGGCGCGCTCCGGGGTGAGCCCTTGCAGTTTGAGCTGTTTGTGGAGGGCGGAGCGGAAGAAGGGGTGCAGTGGCGAGAGCTCCAGTACCTTGTTCCATGTGGCAATGGCGGAGGCGGTGTCGCCCAGAGCTTCGTATGCTCGGGCACAGTAGCTCAGGCGGTAGGCTTGCCCGATGGTGGCATCGTCCGCAAAGACTGTCTCCATAAGCAGGTAGGAGGTCGGAGCTTCGTTGCCGAAGATGCGGTTGTGCATGCCGCCGTCCGGCCCGCCGAAACCGCCCACCCACTTGCCGCGTTCCACTCGCACGGCATAGGCGCAGTGGCCGGGTTGTCCCACGGTGTAGGCCGGTATGCCGTGGGCCTGGGCCGTCACGCAGCCTAAGTGCGACATAGCACCGCATACGCCGCCGTTGAGGTGGGTGGTTTGTGCCATACTTATGTCGGAGTAGGGGAGGTTGTACATGCCGCTCTGTACGCTGTCACCGAACTTGGAGGGGTCGGTGTAGGTTGCGGCCCAGCAGGCATCGGGGTAGCGATCCCACGGGACATTGATGTGTTCCAGGGCCCATTCGTAGGAAAGGTCATCCCAGTCTTGCCAGGGGGTGCCGACTACAAATCGCAGTTCCCACGGGCGCAGGTTGGGGAAGTTGGGGTGCAGGAGTCCTTTGCGGGCATTTTTTTGGAAGAAGTGGTAGCGCCATACCGGATTGTGTCGCTCCGGGTCGCGGGTGGCCTTCATGGGCTCGGGGTCGGTTTCACCTCCGCCCCAGGCCGAGGCGAGAGCTGTGGCGAGCGGCTTGTTTTTCACGCGTCCCTTCTCGGATTGCCAAATGCGGTTGAGGACATCCAGACCGACATCGGTCTGCCAGGGGACGAGGCCGCAGCCGAGGTAGAGCTCCTGCCACTCGGGGTCGGTGGCGAAGTCAGCCAGAAAGTCGGCCTGTTGTTTGTCAGCGGCGGCAAAGGCTGTCATGATGTCGGCACCTGTGGTGCGGATGATTTCATGGAGCATGGTCAGGTCGAGCACAACGGGGTCGGAGGGGATGAGAGTTTTGCCCTTGAGGTGCTTTACTATGAGTTGCTGAACTTTTCCGTAATCGCCTTGCTTAACGGCATCTTTCACGTCTGCCGGCAGGGCGGAGTTTTTTCTGACTTTGGTGCTTTTGTTGATGAGCTGGGCGACTGATTCAGGCAGGTAATCCTGAATCAGTGCAGGTTTGACCGCACAAACGGCTCCCGCAGCAATCAGTACAATAAGCGCAGATTTGACAACAGTTCCAACTTTCATACGATGATTATTCCCGGTTATGGGGACTTTCGGAAGTTTACTCTTAATATTATCTGAGGGCAAGAAAAAAAATAAAGAATGGATATTTTCGTTGTACACGCGCTTGCTGTTTGACTTTGCGGACACGATTTGGCATAATGAGCGGGAGCTATGGCAGAGGTGAGCAGTTATGTATTTTTCGGTAGCGATGAGGGCGCGGCAAGTGTTGCTGCGACCAAGTGTGCCGCGGAGCTCGCTGCCGGTGGTGACGGCTGGGGTGATGAGACGATTGACGGTGCTGCCGCCACGGCGGATGAAGCCGTGGAGCTCATTCGTCGTGCGATTTCGGGCCTGCAGATGATGAATATGTTCGGCGGGCGGAAGGTGATATGGTTGAAGGGGGTGAACTTTCTGGCCGACACGCCGTCCGGCGCTCGCAGCGAGGCTGTGCAGGAGGCGATGGATGAGCTTATCTCCGTGCTGGAGAGCATGCCGCCCGAGACTTTCTTTGTGCTCAGCAGTGCCGAGATGGACAAGCGCCGCTCATTTTTCAAGAAGCTCAGTGCCGTGGCGCAGGTGAAAGAGTTCTCCAAAATTGACATCTCGAAGCTCGGTTGGGAGAGTGAGGTGGCGGCGCTGACGGTACGTATGGCCAAGCCGCTCGGACTCAGTTTCGATAACGATGCTTTGGATCTTTTTGTTCATCGTGTGAATGAGAGTACGCGCCAAATCGGCAATGAGTTGGCTAAGATAGATGTCTATCTGGGGCAGGAGCGCAGGCGTGTGAGCGTGCAGGATGTTGACCTCATGGTGGCGGTGTCGCGCAATGGGGTGATTTTTGAGATTTCCCGAGCCATTGAGCAGAGTGATTGTCGTTTGGCCGTAAGGCTCATCAATGAGCAGCTTGAGCACGGCGAGGCTGCCGTCACCATCATGCGTGCGGCCATTGTGCCGACTGTTCGTAATCGTTTTTGTGCTCGTTTGTTGATGGATTCTTTCGGAATTGAGGCCGGGAATTATCGTGCATTTGAGGGGGCCTTGAGTAAGTTGTTGCCGTCGGATCGTAAGATTTTACCGCTGAAAAAAGACGGTACGCCGAATGCCTACTCCCTCTTCAATGCGGCCCGTACCTGCGGCAAGCTCACACTTAACAAGGCGCGCCGTGATTTGCAGGCATGCGCAACGGCTGACCGTCAGTTGGTTTCGACCCAGTTGGATGACCGCGATATTCTTCACAAGCTCGTGGTCTCGCTCACATCGAATTGATGTCGGTATGTGACGGCTGCCTTGCGATGAGGCTCCTTGCCGTAGCAATAATATCCCCCGCCCATGTTATCACAGGCGGGGGTAGTGCGGAAAAATCGCTTATACTTGACCGATTTTTGGTGGGGCTTACTTACCCTTTTCTTCGAGCTTGGCCTTGACTTTCTCTTCGACTTCGGCGTAGAGCTCGGGGTTGTTGCGGAGGGTTTCCTTCGCGGCATCGCGTCCCTGTGCGAGTTGGCTGCCGTTGTAGCTGAACCAGGAGCCGCGCTTTTGGATGACATCGTACTCCATGGCAAGGTCGATGAGCGAACCGACGGAGGAAATGCCCTCGTTGTACATGATGTCGAACTCACATTCGGTGAAGGGGGGTGCAACCTTGTTTTTAACGACCTTGAGTTTGGTTCGGTTGCCGGCTACGGTGCCATCGGCTCCTTTAATCTGGCCGATGCGGCGGATGTCGCAGCGCACGGAGGCATAGAATTTGAGGGCTCGGCCGCCGGGGGTTGTCTCGGGGTTGCCGAACATTACGCCGATTTTCTCACGGATTTGGTTGGTGAAGATGCAGACGGTGCGAGCCTTGGAGATGAGGGAGGTGAGCTTGCGCAGAGCGGCGCTCATCAGGCGGGCCTGAGCGCCTACGGTGCTGTCACCGATTTCACCTTCCAGTTCCTGACGGGTTACGAGAGCTGCCACGGAGTCGACGACAATCACGTCGATGGCATTGGAACGCACCAGAGCCTCGCAGATTTGCAGGGCTTCTTCACCGCTGTTGGGCTGCGAGACGAGCAGGTCGTCGAGCTTTACTCCGAGCTTGGCGGCGTAGGAGGGATCCAATGCGTGTTCTACGTCGATAAAGGCTGCCAGTCCGCCGGCGCGCTGAGCCTGTGCAATGACTGTGAGGGTGAGGGTGGTCTTGCCGGAGGACTCCGGTCCGAAAATTTCAACGATTCGGCCACGCGGCACACCGCCTGCTCCCAGAGCTCGGTCAATCAGCAGATTACCGGTGGGGATGACCTCGACCTCCATGGCCTTTTTGTCACCCAGTCGCATGATGGCATTTTCGCCGAAGTCTTTCTGGATTTGGAGCATAGCGGCATCGAGCGCGCGCTGGCGCTGAGCCTGCAGCTTATCCTGTTCGGGGGAAATTTCTTTACTCATATCACTCTTGAGCTTACCTGTTCGGCGGATGGCATGCAAGTCCAAAATCTGCCAGCAGGATAAAAAGCATGCCGAGCTGTTGATTTATATCACCGCTCGCAGAGCGGTCTTCACGGCGACTCCGTCAGGAGTCGCTCTTCACACCGCTCGTGAGAGCGGTCTTCACGGCAGCTCCGTCAGGAGCTGCTCTTCACATCGCTCGCAGAG
>JAUNRC010000080.1 GCA_030535875.1 Akkermansia sp.
GGCTGGCACACCTCCTCCCCGTCATTCACGCGACTTTTTTGACGTAGTACCAAAAAGGCACTGCGTCAAATTTGTGGCGGTTTAATTTTTTTCAGTAAAATCCCCGTCATTGTCACAAAATTCGTTTTGTGTTTGAGTTGTCCGCTGAGGAGGTGCCGCATGAAATACAGGAGATGATTTTGTATTCTGTTTTTATAAGTGGGTATTGCGACTCAGTCTGCTGATGAATCCGATAAGCGCTCCCTGACGATACGAGTCAGAAATCGGCCTCCGAAATGCAGAATCAGCGGCAGGAAAAAACTGAAAGCAAGGAAAGTTAACCAATCGAGAAACCTGTTAAGAAAGATTTGCTTATCGTTGCAAAGAATAACCATACAGAACGGAATCTGGAGAAGGAGAGAAGGAATAAAGACTACGGCACTAACCCAATTAGCGTGAAAATTATTTTTCAGGATACCCGCAAGAATGGCACCGAGCAGGGGGAGTCCCAGAAAGCAGAAGCCGAATATGGGTAATAACATGATATTTTGCTGAGGTTGTTGGCGAACTTTATGGGGGATGCAGGGGACAGCAGGTAGCGTCTTACGGCAGTTTGTTATCGAACAAGTTTTCGCAGTAGGGCTGCTGTATCTGTTTGTCCGTATTGTTCTGCCGGTTGCAGTGCTTGAGGTATGCGCGAGGCGCCGGCGCGCAGCAGAAGCTCAACAATTTCCGTATGGCCGGCTGCTGCTGCGTATTCCAATGCCGTGCGGCCGGCGGCATCGGGTGCCGAAACATCACATTTCATAGCAAGCAGAATGCGAACCGCCTCCGTTCTCCCCAAGGCCGCCGCCAGTACGAGCGCCGAGGCATAGTTGTTCCGACCGTCAGCGAAGGGGGCGGGAACTTCTCCGGGCAAGCATGTATCCATCCCGAACCCGCAGTTCTGTACATAGTAAATGTCGGAAGAGCGACCGTGCTCAACGGCTTGGCGCAGTTGTTCCGCAAGAGAAGCATCATCTCCGGGTTCAGCGCCGTTATCCAGCAGCATTTGTAAAAAATCGGAGATTTTGTCCTCATTCCGTCGCTGCTCATGGCTCATCGTGTTCCTCAAAATAATGATGTCAACCTTTGACAGGTCATAACCATGTCGGAACAGCAGTTCCAAAATCTTCTCCCGGTTAGGTGCGAAGGGGCAGCGGCGCATGATGCTCGTAGCTGCCACATTGGGGTCTGCCCCGGCTGCCAGCAGCAGCTCCGTGAGTTCCAAGGCATGTTCTCCCGGTTCAAATATAGTACCTAAACAGGCAGCCAGTGCATTCGCCCCGTTCGAGCCGAGAGCATTCGGGTCCGCTCCTTGTTTCAGCAGGCTCTTACAGATTTCCACTTTTCCCGCAGCCGCAGCACCTACCAACTGCGCATGGAGAGAAGTTGTCTGTCCCTCTTTTTGCAGCAGGGGTAAGACCGGATTGCTGCCATACCAGCTATCGGCCAGAGTCATGGCCAAGTCCGCAGCCGTCAGCCCCGCTTTGTTACGGATATTCAAATCGGCTCCGCGGTTGAGCAGTAATCTTACCACCGGTTTGCTCAGCCCGGTTTCTTCTCCACCCAGACCTACGCCGCTTTGTACCATGAGTGGTGTGTCGCCTGCTTCATTGCGTGCGTTGACATCTGCTCCGGCCTCTATCAGCAGGCGTGCGGATTCCGCATTGTAGATGCAATGGTGCAGCGGGGTATTGCCCTTGTTGTCGCGGGCTTTGGGATTGGCCCCATGCTCCAACAGGTACTTCACCGCCTCCGGCCGATGGAGCAGATAACCCATTAAGGGAGTTTTTCCCTCTTCTCCGACAAAGTTCACATCCGCTCCCGCCTCTACCAGAACTCGAGCTACTTCGACCGAAGAGGCAACCATGAGGGCCGACTTTATCCCATTGCGACTGATGGCGGCTTTTTCCGGGTTCGCTCCGGCTGCCACGAGACGGCGTACTTTATCGGGATTGTTATCGAAACATGCCTGCCACAAGGGAGTTTTACCGGACCATTCACCGGTGATATGATGTACATCCTGAACTTCCGCCGCAGCGAGCAGGCATGTCAGCGGCGCACATGCAAGAACGGCAAGAGTCTTGATGAAATGATGGTGTGTTGATATCATAGATGTTGGGTTATAATATGATGGTGATGAGTTTTTTCGAATGGCTGTTAACGGAGGCGGCGAAGCCATTCTGTGTCGAGTTGCCTTAATCTGGCTCGTAACAAAAGTTCTGTAAATTGATAATCGGCTCTTCCCGTTGCCGTGGCGTGCTGTTCCAACTGTCGGTAGAACTCAGTTGCTTCGGCTGCATTTTCGGCAAGTTTTTCCCGATACTTGGCTGCTTCGGCGGGTGATTTCTTGGGATTGAAGGTAATATCTTTCAGTTCCTGCTCCGAACAGGCAAGTTCCCAATATGAAATCAGGCCCTGTTGATAGCGCTCACGCAGCAGCTTAATCAATTCCGTCTTGTACTTATCGAACACCATCTCACCGTGTTCCGGTGCCCGTGAGCGGAACCAAAAAACTTCTGCGTGGAGCCATGCTGCTCTGTCGTTTGCGGCTGTGGCAGCATTTTTAAGAGTTTCGCGCATCCGTACCAAATCTTCTTCAGTCGGCACATCTTCCTGAAGGAAATCTGCATTGTCATGATAATAACTGACTTGCTCATTCAGAATATAGGCGGTTTCATACACGTCCCGTAAGGAGCCCGTTCCGTGTTCGTAGCGACTTCGGGCAAGATGGTATGCCTGTGCGCAGAGCTTGAGAAGTTGTTTCGTGTCCTCCGCTACCGCTTGAGTCTTATTCGCGCTTCTATCTAATTTAACTTTTGTTTGAAGATAGAGAACTTGCAGGCGCAGAGTTGCGAGTTCATCTTCTTTTCCGCAGATTTTCCGCTGTTGCTGATAATCTTCCAGATGTTTAGCCGCGAGCTCCAAAGCGGGGCTCTCGGCGAAGAGCGTGAGTGCGGAACAAACAAGGGCGAAAATCCTTGTCGGGAAGATTGGGAACGGGCGTTTTATGAGCTTGTTTTGATGGGGTATCATGGGGTGGTCAGGAGTCGTTTGTGATTGTTGCTTGTCGGTAAGGTGTAGTCAATCGCCTGTTTGCCGGAGTTGTCGCGGGCATGGATGTCCGGATTTGCGGACATCAGGCGTTGCCAGGCGACATCAGCCATATAGCCTTGCACGGCATACATGAGGGGCGTGCGCCCGGCGTTGTCGCGGGCGTTGATATCGGCTCCAAGGGAGGTGAGTGTAGGTACCATCCAGCCGTGGTCCCCCTGCATGAGAGAATACATGAGCGGGGTGCGCCCTTCATTGTCGCGACTGTTGATATCCGCCCCGGCATTTATGAGCAGGCGGAAAGCGGCTTCGGCGTCGGGGGTGAAGCCACGCCTATAGCAAGCAGTCATGAGAGCATTCTGCCCTGCATGATTGCAAGCCTTAGCATCTGCCCCGGCTGCCAGCAACAGCTGTGTGCAGCGAGTCATGGCATTTTGGGGCACGCGCTCCCAGCTATAGCAATTCAGGAAACCGCGCTGCTCCAACTGAGCGAGAATCAGGGCCGTGTTTCCCTGCAAATCCCGCGCATGCACATCTGCCCCGGCGGACAATAACAGCTCCACCATTTCCGATTGGTGTGTGTCGGCCGCCATCATCAACGCCGTGCGCCCGAGTGCGGAAGCCGCGTTCACATCCGCGCCGTCTGCCAGCAAGGCAGAAACATCCTCAGGATTGCGCATCAGAACCGCTTGCATCAAGGGGGTAAGTTCCGCAGAGGGAATGGCATTGAGATGTCCATAAATAGCGGTATAGGCCATCTCCTGCCCCAGAGGATATTCCATGGCGGACCAATGGCGACTGATGGTTATGTGCGTGATAATCTCCGCAGCAGTCAGGCCATCTGCATTTCTGAGAGTTTTGTCTGCCCCGGCAGCCAGCAGGTCTGCTACATGCGGCACATTTCCGACGAAAGCTGCCCACATCAGGGCTGTTTCTCCCTTCTTGTTGGTGAGGTTCACCTGTGCTCCGGCAGCGAGCAAAATCTTCAGGGATTCCGGATTCTTTGTCCGTGCTGCATGGAGTAATGCCGTGTCACCATTGCCATCCACGGCATTCACATCCGCCCCGGCTTCCAGCAGTATTCGTACATGGTCCGCATTTCCCTGAGCCGCGGCACTCCTCAGCGCGTAATGGCCCTCTTGATTGGGGGTGTTCACATCCGCCCCGGCGGCCAGCAGCATTTGCAACACCCGGGCATCGCCCCTTGCTGTAGCCAGAGAGAGATAGGAATTTCCCGGCGGGCTTGCGTTCGCTCCGGCTTCCAGCAAGGTACGTACGCTATCTGTATCGCGCGTCCCTACCGCTGCACTCAGAGGTGTTCCCGTATAGCCGGGGACATCCAGACCTTTATTCACATCCGCCCCGGCTGCTATGAGTAAACGCAGCACCTCCGGGGAGGCTTTGCATTGCACTGCACTTATCAGCACAGTGCCCATATAAGCATGCCGCCCGGTACGAGCTGTAGCGTCCGCCCCGGCTTTCAACAGCAAGGCCACATGTTCGGCTTTGCTCGATTTGGCAGCGTATACAAGCGCCGTATGACCGTATCGCGTATCTGCCGGAGTAATGTCCGCCCCTGCTGCCAGTAGCATTTCCGCAATCTCTGTTGTCGGATTATTTCGGGAGACGCATACCCCCATGAGTGCCGTCCAGCCCTCGTCATCGCGAGCATTGACATCCGCACCGGCGGCTATCAGCATACGCACTATGTCCGTATATCCAAGCTGGCAGGCATGCATTAAGGGGGTATTGTTATGCCACTCCGGGATATTGGGGTCAGCCCCTGCAGCCAGCAGAGCCCGCACTTCCTCCGCATTCCCACGGCGCACGGCCTGCATCAGCGGAGTGCGCTCAAACATGTCCTGCCGGTTGATTTCCTCGGTTGGAGTGGCAGTATGGACCTCATCCGCATACGTCAGCGACAGGAAGGGTAACAGAAATGGGAAAATGCGGGTAAAGGGATTCATATCTTTTTTGTTGGGTGGTTTGGTGTAGGGGAATAGTTAGGACGGGAGAGGGTGAGCTCATGTTCCATTGTACGGATTAATTGTGGCTTGTCAAGTATAAGTCGATGCAGGGCAAACGCATTGGGCGAAGTGTCATACAGAAAATAGGTACTACGTCAAAAAAGTCGCGTGAATGACGGGGAGGAGGTGTGCCAGCCACC
>JAUNRC010000033.1 GCA_030535875.1 Akkermansia sp.
CCCGCCCTCAGGTGGTGAAGGTGAAGGCGGCGAAATCACCGACCCCATCACCCCGCCCTCAGGTGGTGAAGGTGAAGGCGGCGAAATCACCGACCCGTCCACGCCGTCCAAGCCGTCTGTCCCGATTTTCGACCCGTTCATCATAACCGGCGAGACCATCGAAATCACAGATGGCACCCCTGCCATCGTACTGCAGGGCGGCACGGCTGATGCCACACAAGCCCCGGATTCCAAGCTGAACCTTGATAATATCACAGGTTCAGACGGTGACCTTATCACCACCCCCCAACAGAAGTTCAGTATGGTCGGCAGGCACAAGCTCGGCTTCAGCATCGTCGGCGCTGACGGCACGGCAGGTGCAGACCTCGAAATCGGCAGCGACGAGGGCGACCGCTCCCACATCTTCCTGGAAGGTGGTGAGTACCGCAGCCGCCGCACCAACGTGCGCAATGCCAATGTAACCATCGGCGACAAGACTACGCTGGGTGCCGGTAAGGGCAGCAAACTCAACCTGCTCGGTAAGGGTAGCAATGCCACCAACTTCGGTAAGGTAGCAGCCGATGTCTACATGGGCTCCGGCAGCACCTTCCTTAACCAAGGAACTGTTGAAGGCATGATTGACCTTGCCAACAACTCGCTCATGACCAACAACGGCGAGATTGACGGCGATGTCATCATCCGCCGCGCCGCAAAGGTCTACGGCAGCGGCAGCTACACCGGCGACACGGTTGTCAAGACGGCCGGCATGCTCTACATCGGCAACAGCCCCGGCTTCCAGCGCCACAACAACGTCACTCTCGAGAACAAGTCCACTCTGGGCTTCTACATCGATGGCACCACTCCCGCCGGCCCGAACAACACCGGCGCCGGTACACATTCCTTCATGATTGTGAGCGGAGCGCTCACGATTGACGGCATCGTCAATGTGGAATTGGGCATTGGTCGCGGCATTCTCAACGCAGGCAACAAGCCCTTCATGCTCACGCTCATGCAGGTGGATAATCCCGAGGCCATCAGCTCGAGCGACAAGACTGAGTTCGTCGCCTCTGTCACAGAAGGCGCAGAGCTGCTTAAGGAAGGCTCTGCGGAACTTACCTGGGAAGAGGAGCTCGGCCGACTGATATTCACCGGTCAGGTGGATGAAGGAGCCCTGATTGTTCGCAATGGCGCAGCCTATGCCAACACGCTGTGGGCCTCGACTTCCACCGTAAAGGACTTTGTCGATACCGCCTCCTCGCAGCAGATTATCGGCACACCCGGTCAGACCACCGCTTGGGGCGCTGCTATCGGTACCTTCATGGACATGAAGGGCAGCAGCGGCTTCAACTACAACGGCGGCGGCTTCGCCGTGGGTGTACAGCACGCCTGCACCGAGGAATTCCGCGCCGGAATCTCGCTCGGTCGCAGCTTCGGTCAGTTCGAAGGTGAGGCCAATACCCTGACCACCGACCAGAGCGGTATCATGGCAGCCATCACGGCTCAGTATGTGTCGGTCATCGAGAAGGGACAGAGCTCCATGATTCTGAGCACCTATGCGGCATACGGCAATATCGAGAACGACATCAAGGGCGTGACCGGTAAGAACGGCGACTGGCGCGATGAGGTATTCTCAGCCGGTCTTCGTGCCGATTGGCTCAGCAAGGTCGGTGAGAGCTCCACGCTTACCTTCTTCGTGGGTCTGGACTACATCTACGGCACTCAGGAAGATATCTGCATGAACGGCTCCGCTACCGCCTTCACCGACGGCAGCATGCAGCGCTGGAGCGTGCCGGTGGGCTTCACCCTGCGTACCGAGACGGCCATGGGAGCCTGCGGTCTGTTTGCTCCCGAGCTGACCGTAGCCTATGTCGGCGACATCTCGGCCAATGCACCGCGTGTGAAGAGCGCTGAGGGCTCCATCCACGGAGCGAATCCCGGTCGCAGTGCCTTCATGCTCAATGTAGGTGCCAACTGGCTGTTCAACGAGAACTGGAGTGTGGGCCTGTTCTACAACCTGGAGGTGCGTAAGGACATGACCAACCAGTCCGGCAACTTCTCGCTGCGCTACAGCTTCTGATGTCGCACGGGAAGCAAGTAATAAGGTAACCACACACTTCACCGCCCCGCAGGAATAACTGCGGGGCGGTTTGTTCTTGACTTTTATGGCTCAGTCTGTACAATCGCGCCCATGCAGCAAGCATTGGAAATCATGGCCCCGGCAGGGTCATTCGAATCTCTGGCAGCGGCTCTGCGCGCCGGTGCCGACAGCGTGTACTTCGGCGTGGGTATGTTCAACATGCGAGCCCGCTCCTCCGTAAACTTCACAACGGAAGATCTCCCCAAGGTCGCTCGCTTATGCCACGCCTGCGGGGCAAAAGCCTACCTGACATGCAACGTCATCATCTACGATGAAGAGGTGGAAGCCATGCAGGAGCTCCTGCGACAGGCCAAGGCTGCCGGGATAGATGCCGTCATCGCCGCAGACCTCGCTGTTATCACCTATGCCCACAGCATCGGCTTAGAGGTTCACATTTCCGTGCAGGCCAATGTCTGCAACCTGTCGGCGGTGAAGTTCTTTGCAGCCTATGCCGATGTGATGGTACTGGCCCGCGAACTGAAACTCAGCCAGATTCGCACCATCATCGACGGCATTCGGCAGGAAAATATCACCGGCCCCTCCGGCAAGCAGGTCCGAATCGAAATTTTCGCCCACGGAGCCCTCTGCATCGGCATTTCCGGCAAGTGCGGCATGAGTCTGGCCGCCTACAATCACAGCGCGAACCGCGGCGAGTGTTTCCAGCTCTGTCGCAGGAAATACCGCGTAACCGACACCGAGACAGGCTTCGAGATGGACATTGACAATCAGTACATCATGTCCCCGAAGGACATCTGCACCATCCGCGTGATAGATCAATTGGTCGAGGCCGGTGTAGCCGTCTACAAGCTCGAAGGCCGCGGACGCTCCGAGGCCTACGTCTCGACCGTAACAGCCGTCTATAAGGAAGCCGTAACTGACTGCGCCGCCGGTAAATGGAGCCCCGAAAAAGTTGCTGCATGGGAGGAACGCCTACTGCACGTCTTCAACCGCCAATTCTGGCACGGCGGTTATTACCTCGGAGAGGAATGGGAGACTTGGAGCGGCTGTTCCAACAGCCTTGCGCTCGAACAGCGCCACCACCTCGGCCGCATCATGCGCTGGTACCCCAAAGTTCAGGTGGCAGACATTCGTCTGGAAGCCCATCCCCTCTCCCCCGGCGACAAAATCGAGATTACCGGACCGACTACCGGCATTGTACGACTGACTGTTCAGGAAGTTCGCTGTGACGATGAAAACGGGGTCACGCAGGTCGTTCCCTCCGTACCCAAAGGAGGTCATGCTCTGGTAGCCGTCCCCGAAAAAGTACGCCACGGCGACAAGGTTTACCTTGTCACCCGCCGAAAATTGAAATGAGAAAACCTGATTTTCTCTGCAATATAAGAAAGTTATCGGAAAACTCTTGACATTGTCAGGGCTTTCCATTAAGCTGCGCCCCATGTTCGTAGATCATATTCGTATATATGCCAAGGCAGGCAAGGGCGGAAACGGCTTAGCCAGTTTCCGACGCGAAAAGTTTGTCCCTCGCGGCGGCCCCGATGGCGGCGACGGCGGCGATGGCGGCAGCGTCATCCTTGAAGTCAGCACAGGCACGAATGACCTGCGCAACTATTTCTACGACCCCAAGCTCATCGCCACCGACGGCATGCCCGGCATGCACGCCCGCAAGCACGGTAAAGACGGCCGCACCGTCATCGGCAAAGTACCGCCCGGTACCATCGTGTACCGCACCAATGCCGAAACCATGCAGGAGGCCACATGGCTGGAGCGGGAGGGTGAAGGCATCGAGTTCGAGCAGATAGCAGACCTTACGGAACCGGGTGAGCGCTTTGTGCTCTGCCAAGGCGGCAAGGGCGGTCGCGGCAATTGGCATTTCCGCACGGCCACCGATCAGGCCCCCATTAAGTTTGAGTATGGTACTGAGGCCGAGAGCGGAGTATTCTTCTTTGAGCTCCGTCGCATAGCCGATGCCGGCTTGGTCGGCTACCCGAACGCCGGTAAGAGCACGCTGCTGGGAGCTATTTCCCGAGCCACCCCCAAGGTGGCCAGCTACCCCTTCACCACCCTGCAACCCATAGTCGGCGTGGTTGAGTTCGATGACTTCTCCCGCTGCATTGTCGCCGACATCCCCGGCATTATCGAGGGAGCCTCGGAGAACCGAGGCCTCGGTCATGAGTTCCTGCGCCACATCATGCGCTGTCAGGTTCTGCTCTTTGTTGTCGACATGACCGGGCTGGAGCACGATCCCGTAGAGGCCATTCAAACTCTCCGCAAGGAAATTAAGCTCTACTCCGAAGAACTGGCCGAGCGTCGCTGGATTATTCTCGCCAATAAGATGGACGACCCCACCGCAACGGAAAATCTGGCAATCCTTCGCCAGCGTTTCCCCAAGATTGAGATTATGCCCATCTCGGCTGCCATGGGCGACGGCATTCCGGCTTTCAAGGAACGTCTCAAAGCTCTGCTCTCCGAATAATGAAAGTCGCGATTCTCAGCGACATTCATGCCAATCTGGAGGCTCTGCAAGCTGTTCTGGCCGATGCCGCACAGCTTCAGGCCACCCACTACGCCGGATTGGGTGATGTTATCGGCTTTAACGGCGACCCCGCCGCCTGCGTGGAACTGGCCATGCCCCTCTTCAACGTGGCCGTGCGCGGCAACCACGAAGAGGCCCTCTTCCACCGCGGTCTTTTCGGAGTGCCGCTCTACACAGCCATGATGGATCGCACGGCAGCCATGCTCGGAGCCGAGCTGGTCAACCTCCTGCGCCCTCTCCCCCGCAAGGCCTCGTGGCACGGGCTCACACTTGTTCATGCCTCGCCTTCATCCGAAGATTGGCAGCGAATCTCCACCGTACCCGAAGCTCGAACAGCCTTTGCCCAATTCAGCGGGCAACTCTGCTTCTACGGACACACACACCGCCCGGCCATTTTCTGCGAGCGTGCCGGCAAGGTGAGCATCATCCCCGTCGTCTACGATGAAAGCGGCTCCTGCACCCTCTCGATTGAAGAGAACTGCCGCTACCTCATCAATCCCGGTTCCGTCGGTCAACCGAGAGATTTAAACTATCGTGCCGCCTACGGCCTCTATAACGAAGAGGACCGCACCCTGCTCCTTCGCCGTGTGGATTACGATGTCGATGCAGCCGCCGCAAAAATCTCCCGCACCGGCTTGTCCGACAGTTTTGCAGATGACCTGAAGCGAGGCCATACCCCCACCGGGGATTGATATCCGTACGCTATCTTTACTACAAAACCTACCCATCAGGAAGGCTCTTCCACCCGAGTCAATCGTTCCGGCAAAGGTGTATAGACCGGAGGATTTCCCTGAGCCAAATGACCGGGCGGCACATCTTCCTTGATAATGGTACCTGCTGAAATAACACAGTTATCGCCGATGGTCACCCCTTTGAGGATAATACAATTCATTCCAATATAGCACCTGCTGCCGATTACAATGGGAGCGCCGGTTTTCTTGCGACAACTGAACCAACCGGTCACCGGAGAATACTCATGTTCCTTACAATCATAAAGAGTACATCCGGCGCCCAAAATAGTATACCGACCAATTGAAACCCGATTGGCGCAAATAATGGTACATCCGCTCGCACCGCTGTTATCAGCAAACTCAATACAGGCCTCAGGCGTCACAGCGGCCAATGTCATCTTATGAGTCATGAGCGGATTATAGCGTTTTTTTGAATGCAAGGTAACATCATTTCCCAGTATAATCCGGGCGCCCTTACTCATTCGAATATAAGGAAAACCGCTTATAAAGCTACGCTTGCCGATTTTCACCCCTTTCATGCGATACATCACAGCCTTTACGGCATAAAGAGCTCTCAGCACCGCAACTTTCATTTGTTGTATATTCATCTCTTGCCTACAAAAATCATTTACTCAGAATTTCCGTATATATCGAACGTATTTTATTGTACATCAATAAAGATGACAATTCATGAGCGCAACGCTCATAATCGTAACGTCCCATTGAAAGTGATTTCTCTTCATCGCATGTTACCTTAAGTACTGCATCCACAAGCTGTTCTACGTTCATAGGGTCGATAATATAACCGGATTTATCAGGAACGACATAACGTTTAGCTCCGCATTCCGAAGAAACAATGCAAGGAAGTCCCACAGCACGAGCCTCCTTTACCGCAGTAGGACCGGTGTCTGCCAAACTGGGATGTATAAATGCCCAAGCACGACATAAATAAGCGCTGATTTCTTCGCGTTTCAACTTACCGAGAAGTAATATATTTTCCGGCACATCACCATACGTCCCCGGATTTACACCTGCAACACATAACTTCACATGGCTCAACTCCGGACGCGAAAAAGCAGCTATTGCAGTCGGAACATTTTTAATATGAGAAGAGGAAGTCAACATCATACACATCGGCTGTTTATCCGGTCGACGTTGTACATTAAAAAAACGGCTTTCAGCAGCATACTCCCACAATCGCACATCCGCCTGCGGAGCAAGTTCCCTTACCCGCTCCATAGCCCACTCGGACTCAGCCGTTATCACCGGCATCGCCGGCAACACCTCCCTTTCAAAACGCGCCTGTCGTACCATAAAAGGCGGCATCGCAGCTCTCTTAGCATACCCGTCTAAAGCCCCCTGAAACGAAAAAAGTTTTTTCCCCTTGAAATCTTTTGCACAAATGCCATAACAACTCTCATTTCCCCAGGCATGCAGCAAGTCCGGTTTAATTCGCCTTAAGAACCGAGCAACTTTCATCCGATCCGGCAAATAACGAAGATATTGAGAAATCGTCTTACTACCCGTCGGTAAAAGGTGCATATATTGTCCTTCAACCATCTTTGAATGCTCTTTTTTTACATTCTTCGTCAACGTTATCCAATGCAACTCAAATTCACCCTCTTTTTCTTCCGCAAAAGAACGGTGCATAGCAGACAACCAAGGGGCCGGATGTGACTCCGGCGCAATCCCTTCAAAATAATTCCAATACGGATAATCTGCCAATATGGCTATTACTTTCCTACCGCTCTTCATCATGACAACATGCTACATTTTGTATCTATAGAAGTCAAGTTCTTATAGAGTCCTCAGACAAAAAACGAGGCACGACCATATCAGTCATGCCTCGTTTATAAATTATCTGAAGTAAAGACTTACTTCTGCTCTTCGGCGGGAGCCTCAGGAGCGGGAGCCTCAGTCGTGCCGGAGCCCACGGTAGTGGTGGGAGCAACGGGAGCGGTAAGCTGGGGCAGGTCGATAATCTCAATCAGAGCCATGGGGGCGCTGTCGGTCATGCGCTGACCAAGCTTAACGATGCGGCAGTAGCCGCCCTGACGGTCCTTGGTAGCCTCGGCCACCACGCTGAAGAGCTTGGTGACAACCTTAGGCTGAGGCAGAGTGGCAAGGGCCTGACGGCGAGCGTGCAGGGAGCCGTTCTTACCGAGGGTGATGAGCTTCTCCACATAGGGGCGCAGGGCCTTGGCCTTGGCCAGAGTGGTGGTAATGCGGCCGTGGGAGATGAGGCTGCAAGCCTGGTTGGCAAGCAGAGCCTTACGATGGGAGGCCGTGCGCTGCAGCTTGGCCTTTTTGACGCCGTGTCTCATAGTATTGTATTATAATATGTATTGAGTTAATAATGAAGTGTTGTAGGTTGACGAGCAATATTCTTTACTCATCGAAATCGTCCTCATCCTCATCATCAAAGCCGTAAGCCTCGATGTTGTGGGAGATAAGAGCCTGAAGGTCAGTAGCGCGGGGCTCTTCGGAGTCGCGCAGACGGGGGCTGCTGCCGGGAGCGGAGAGGAGCTTGGAATCGAACTGCATGCCCAGAGACAGGCCGTGCTGTACAAGTTTCTCCTTAATCTCGTTAAGGGACTTCTTACCGAAGTTGCGGTACTTGAGCATTTCGCTCTCGGTCTTCATGGCCAACTGACCAACGGTGGTGATGTTGGCGTTGTTCAGGCAGTTAGCGGCACGAACGGACAACTCGATTTCGTTCACGCTCATGTTGAGCAGCTTGCGAAGCTGAGCAGTGTTGGCGTCCTGATCGCCGCCGGAAGCGCGGTCGAAGGATACACGACGGCTGTCGCTCTCCACGAACACGTCGAGGTGGTGGCGCATGATGCTGGCAGCCTGAAGCATGGCATCGTTCGGGCTTACACGACCGTCGGTCCAAACGTCAAGCACGAGCTTGTCGAACTCAGTCATCTGGCCCACACGAGCATTGTCCACAGCGTACTTCACGCGGGTCACAGGAGAGAAGATGGAGTCAATCGGAATCACGCCGATGGGGCGGTCCTTGTCGTTGTTATCATCAGCGGTGTAGAAACCACGGCCCACATTCACCTCGAAGTCACAATCAAAGATGGTGCTCTGGTCAAGATGGCAGATAACTTGGTCCTTATTGACAACGGAGTAGATGTGGTCGTCCTGAATGTCACCAGCGGTTACAACGCCCTGCTTGGTCACACGCAGAGAAAGCGTGCGGGGCTCCTTGCCATGGTGTGCGAACTTAATCTTCTTCAGGTTAAGAATAATCTCGGTTACGTCCTCCACCACACCGGGCAGAGAGGTGAACTCGTGCTGGGCACCGGCTATACGAACGCTCGTGATGGCAGCACCCTCAAGGGAGCTGAGCAGCACGCGACGAAGGGAGTTACCCAGCGTGTGACCGAACCCGGTTTCGATGGGCTCGGCAATGAAAGTTACATGGTTGGGATCTTCCGGGTCCTCAATGCGCTTGAGTGTGTTCGGAATCTCGAAATGGGCCAACTGAATGACCTCCTGCTCGTTGTTCAGATCGTCTGACATGATTATATATGGGTGTGACCGGGTTTCCCTTCATGCGAGCCTTTTCCGAAGAAATGAAGGACCAACGGCCGATTTTGTACAGCTCGCGCGCCGAAGAATACACGTAATTCATTCCATTTGCAAGCCTTTTTTTATAAAATTGTCATAATTTGTTCTACTTTCCTGCAATATCGGCGTTTTTGAAAGTATTTTCACCACACTTTCAAAATCTTCTCTTGCGCGCACGCGAGAATAATGCTACCATACCGCGTATGAAAGTCGTCATTTCCACCACTACCGCTCAGGTTCAGCAGATAGACAAAGAATGGTACGGGCAGGCCGTTGAGCCACCCTACGAGTTTTCCTTTACCCTCACGGCTGAAGGTCTGGAGTTCTGCGCCGAGCGCAAGTCCCCTGCCCAGGTTCACCCGCAAGGTGTATGTGGTGCTTTTCAGGCGGAATTGTGGCGATACGATGCCGCAGAGTTTTTCATTGCCACGGCGGACGGCAGCCGCTACATGGAGTTCAACCTGAGCCCGAACGGCGCCTGGTGGGCGGCTGTGTTCTGCGCTCCCCGACAGATTGCCCCCGGCTACGAGGGCTGGATTCCCGCCGGCGTGCAGGCTAACGGCTGCAGCAATAGCGAGGGCTGGAGCTGCAGTGCACTCATTCCCACAGCCGTGCTGGAGCAACTGGGCATCACCCCCGCCGATTGCAAATTGGCAGCCGCCGCTATCCTGAAATCACCCGAGCAGGTCTTCCTCACCACCGCCCTGCCCTGCGACACGCAACCCGATTTCCACCGCCCCGATTTGTGGGAGATGGTAAGTGTGGAATAAATTGGATTTTAATGTTTTGATTTTGGCAGACAGCAACTGCAAATTACAATTTTATGATGACGACAGCAAACTCCTATTCAGTCTTCCCCTCAGTGAATATCACGTAACCGGCGGCATAAGCAATCTCCCCGGCCACCCTTTCTTACCCCGCACTATCCTTGCCGGAGATTACCACAACACCATGCTGAACGCCTGGTGGAGTGGGGTGCGCATGCGATTGCACCTGCCCTCACTGCGGCAACTTCTCGTTAAGCAAGCCGAGAACAAACTCCGCAATCACAACGGTAAAAACATAACAAATGGGTTTATCAGTGGTTCAGGCATCGAGCTCGATGATTTGCTCCGGGATTCGCATAAAAATCGCTAAATTGTTAAAAAAATGCAAAAAAAGCTAATTCGGGGCTTGAATTTGACAAGATGCATGCTATACTGTATTCACGTATGCATGGTGATTTAGAAAAACTCGTGAAGGCCGGCAAGATTCCGGCCGACTTCGCAGCCAGGCTGGACAAATTCTCTCCCGCCAACTACGTGATGCACCCTGAGTGGGGTGTGGGCAAAGTTGAGGCGTGGTCACTGGCCAAGCAGCGCGTAAAGATTAATTTCGAGAAAAATCCCAATTACGTGATGGGCCTTAAGCTGGCATTCAACCAGCTCACTCCGGTACCTGCCGGACATTTCCTCGTCACGTGTTTTGAAGACCCTGCCGGCTGCAAGGCCAGAGCTGAGGGCAAGGAAACAATTCTGGAGTTCATCGCCTTTGTACTGGAGCACAACATCTCCCTGCGCGAAGGAGTGGAAGAGGTATTGGAAATGCAGCCCGAGGATCTCGAGAAGTTCCTCTGCGGGCGAGTCATTCCCGAAGAGAGCTGGAAGAGCTGGTGGGAGAAAGCCCGCGCCGCCATGCGCGACGATCCCCGCTTCCGTCTGCCCACGCGCCGTGGCGAAGCCATCGTGACCCGCGAGGCAGCCAGTGCCGCCGAAGCTCTGTTAAATGACTACACGGATGCCACCTCTCTGGAGAGCTGTGTGCGCATTCTGGACCAGACCCGACTGGAAGTCCTCAACGGCGAGTATGAAATTGCCGCCAAGCTGGTGAAGGCCATGGAGGATGACATCGAGAAGGACCGCACCGAGCCGCAGCACGTGCTGGAACTCATCATCATCCGCGACGATATCCTTGAGGGTACGCACGGAAGTGATGAGAGCAAGCAGGCTGAGTTCGATGCCGCTCTGACCGCCGCCGGTGTGGAAAAACTCACCACGCTTGCAGACAAGCTGCAGACCATCCCCTCCGAAGATTTGGTCAACTACATCGGCGAGCTTTCCGTTGCCCGTCAAAACGCCGTCTACACCGCCCTGCCCGAGGCTTACCCCGACAGTTGGCTGGCCTACACGACCAACATCTTCCTCTTCGGCGGAGCAAAGGTTACCGCAGCAGCCGCTGATTTCATCCTCAACAAGGGAGCCAAAGAGCAGCTCTTCTCCGACATCATCAACGGCATTTCCCGCCAGAACCTCAATCCCGATGTTCTCATCTGGGTATGTAAAGAACGTAACGGCGTAGCCAAGGAACTGGTGGAGAAGACCAAGATGGCACTGGGTGCCGCTATCATTGCCGCTATCGAGAAAGACAGCGCCGACGGCGGCCCCAACCGCGCCCTGCGTCTGCGCAACCTGCTCATGGATGACAAAGAGCTTGCCCCCGATTTGGTGACCGGCATCTCCGAGCTGGAGGCACGTCCCTTCGCCAAGTCGCTGTACGACTCATCCGTCCTGCCCGATTTGGACCGCAACCTCCTGCTGGCCAACATGATGAAGGTACACCCCTCTCTTCAGGAGGTTGTGCTTTCCCGCGTGCAGGTTAAGGAAAAGCAGAACCTCTACGTCTCGCTGCGTTCCTTCGCTGCCCGCAAGGCTGAGTATGAAGATATCATCAACGTGCGCATTCCCAAGAATAAGCACGACCTCGAAATTACCCGCGCTGAAGGTGACCTTCGCGAGAACGGCGGTTATCAGGATGCCAAGGCAACCCGTCAGGTGCTCATGCGCCGCTCCGAGGAGCTCTCCCGCCTGCTTTCTCAGGCCGAGCCCACGGACTTCTCCGGCGTGACCTGCGAGCAAACCGGCATGGGTACTCAGGTAACCTTTGAAACCGACAAGGGTCGAAAGATTGTTTACACCATTCTCGGCGCATGGGACTCCGAGCCTGAGAAGAATGTGGTGCCCTACACCTCCAAACTCGGTGCCAAGCTGATTGGCTACAAGGTAGGTGACAGCCTTCGTCTGCCGCTCGAAATCGGCGGCGAGCAGGTAAAGATGACCATCAAGTCCATCACGCCCGCTCCGAAGGAACTCATCTTCCCCGACAACGAGGCCTGATAAAAACACCCCCTTTCACGGACAAGCCGCTGCATGATAACATGCAGCGGCTTTTTTTACCGTCACAACTTTCAGACAGACAAAATACCCCGGGCTCTTAAATCAGCGAAGAGCAATGCGGGCAAGCCTCAACCAAATGATCGGGAGCTACCTCAACCAAGGGCGGACGCTGAAGCAAGCAAGGACCGGTACGCTCCAATCGCTGGCAAAAACGGCACCCCTCCACATAATGACGAATGGGAGCCACCTGTCCCGGAATGGTCGGCAACTGGCTCTTGCGGGGATATTCCAAGCGCGGCATAGATGAAAGCAAGGCACGCGTGTAGGCATGCCGAGGATTGGCAAACAACTCCTTCACCCCCGCACTCTCAACCACACGTCCGGCATACATCACCACCACCCTGTCACAATTTTGCGCTATCACCCCAAGGTCATGAGTAATCAGAATGGCCGAGGACCCCATCTTCTCCCGCAGTTCCCGAATAAGACTGAGAATTTGCTGCTGAACGGTCACATCCAAAGCCGTTGTCGGCTCATCCGCTATAATGAGCTCGGGCCGACAAGCCAGAGCAATGGCAATGACCACGCGCTGCCGCATGCCGCCGGAGAGTGACCCGGGAAACTCCCGGGCGCGTGCCTCGGGGTCGGGCAGCCGCACAAAATGCAACATATTCACGGCCTCGAGCCACGCATTTTCTCGGTTCATCCCACGGTGCAACATCAGGCTTTCGGCAATCTGGTCGCCGATGCGGTGGACCGGATTAAGCGCACTCATGGGGTCCTGAAAAATGACACCGATTTTCCCGCCGCGCACCTCATTCAAACGACGGCTCTTCATCTTCAGAATATCCTCGCCGTTGAACAGCACACGCCCACCCAATATATGCCCCGAGGGGCGGGGGAGCAAGCGTACCAAACTCATTGCCGTCACGCTCTTACCGCAACCGCTCTCCCCCACAATGCCCACGCACTGTCCTCGCGGCACGCAAAAACTCACATCATCCACAGCACGCAACAACCCTACTTCCGACTCAAAAGCGGCGGTCAGATGGTGTACTTCCAGCAAATTGCGATCAGATGTCATAGCGGCTATCAATGGGTAAAATATCAGAAACTCATCAGGGCAATGGCACATCAATTCCCTGCTCCGGGAAGGCCTCACCATCGGCCTTTGCCCTCAGCGTGCGCTCCTGCTCCTCCACATCAATCCAGTAGAGATGGCTATCCAACGGGTCGAAGTACCGCGGCGGGCAAAAACGACTTCTCTTTTCATTCGGCCAGCGCAACCAGCGCCACTGAGCAAAACGATAATAAGATGTCGTCCAGCCCGGCACCCAGCAGGCCTCCTCATGAATAAGTTCCTGCACCCGATGATGTGCCGCAATCGCCTCGGCTCTGGTTTCGGCTCCCTGACATGCCATGATAGCGGCATCCAACTCAGGAGAAGCCGTAGCCGTCACATTACTGGTCCCCTTAGTCGGCGTACCGTCGGGATTGTACGCAAAGCGCGACAGGAAGAAAAGCGAAGGGTCGGGCATAATCGGCGAGAAGCCCCAGGAAAAAATACCCGCCGTATAATTTTTCTCCCGAATGCGCGAGAAGAACACCGTATCATCCATCTGCTCAAAGCGCAGGTCCAACCCACAGGCCGCGGCATCCTCACGCAACAGGTTCATGCAGTTGGCATAAAGCGGGTCAATTCGGGAACTGACCACCACCTGCAAGCGGGTGCCGTCGGGACGGCTCAATATACCATCGCCACCATCCTCGGTATACCCGGCGCGGGCAAAACAGGCACGGGCCAGTTCAGGTGAGTAGGGACGCGCCTTTATCTTATCATTCGTGTACGGCCCGAAACCCATGAAATACGAGCCCATCCGCACATAATCACCACGGAACACCGTATCTATCACCTCCTGTATATTCAAGGCGTGCTGCAACCCCAGGCGCACATCGCGATTATCGAAGGGAGGGCGAGAGCAGTTAAGATGAAAGCCGAAACTATTGCGCGGCCATATATTACTGAAATGTACCCTCTGGATATAGCCCTTGTGCACAGGCTCAATCTCTAAGCCCTCGTACCAGAAATCAGCATCGCGCGCAGAAAACACATCCAACTGCCCAATGCGGAAGAGCTCCCTTGCCTTGGACTGCTCAGCAATATATGAATAGACCAATCGATCCACATTACAACTGTAACGCGTGTAGCGGCGGTCGCGAGCCCACCAATCGGGCACGCGCTCCAACATCATCTGCCGCCCCATGATAACCCCTTCGGGAGCCACACGATAAGCCCCTGTCGTCGGCGCCGGACGCCAGAGATAGCGCGAGGCATAATCCGGACCGAACTCAGCGTAAAAGCGCGTGCAACTCGCAGGCAGCACCGCATAAAAGGCCGCAGGAGGACGCGGCTCCGGCAACGTGACGGCTAACACATTGTTACCGTAAATGGTAATGCGGGAAAATTTCCCCAAATAAAAATCACCATAGAAGGGCTCAGCACTGAACTCCGAGGTCCGCACATAAAGCGACGTAACGAAGTCCCTCGTTGTCAAGGGAGCGCCATTACTGAACCGCGCCTTACTGTCAATATGATAATATACCGTACGACCATCCGGCGAAAGGGCCCAACGGTCTGCCGTACCGGGAATCAGCTCGCCTGTTGCGGGATGAATGCGCACCAAGGGCAAGTCTATATCATCGTACAGATAACGACGAGTAGAGTTATTGCTATTGGGACCGAAGGGGCAAAGTGTACCGGGGAACGAGCGCTGCAACGAGAGTCGCAATATTCCTCCTTTTCGCGCCTCGGGGCTGCCCAACTCAGGTTGACGCCCTCCGTTGACCCACTTCAAATCACGGGGCAAATCCCGAAAATCACGGTAGACCAGATAATCGCCCAATCGGCGGCGCTCTCCCAAGCTCATGCACTTACGCAGAGCAGCCTTCGCCCCAACGGCGGCCCCCTTGCTCACCTTGCTGCCGGGACAAGCCCCCAGCACACGAGTGAACTCCTGCAGACACTCCTCGCGACATGAGGCAAGCGACTTCTGCACATAATCCGCATTGCGCTTGTTCCAGCGCTGCGTAAAACCGACAAAGCCTCGCGGCATCGTCCAAGCTCGGGCAAAAGCAGGCACATTCTCCTCATGTTCAAAGGCCGCAGGCATGGCTTCATCCGGCGGAGCTTCCCACCTCAAACCATCGGAACTGCTGCCGCCATCACAACCGGCCCCGGCCAACAAAGCACAGAGCACCAATCCGGCACTCAACAAGCGACGGCCCAAGCAATTACGCTGTGACAGAGTTTTCATTTTTTATTCGTAATATGTGTGGCGGCGCGGGTCAACCGCCTCTCTGACGGCCTCACCCACAAATGTTACCAGAACCAACAAAATCACCAGCGAGAAGAATGCCGACGATACCACCCAGGGCGAAGAGAGCTTGGAAAGCCCGTCATTGAGCAATCTCCCCCAACTTGCGTAGGTATCCGGCAGGCCGAAGCCCATATAGTCCAACGAAGCCAGCGAAAGCACCACCGCAGCCAGACTGAAAGGCAACAAGGTAACGATAATGCCGGTAAGATTGGGTAAAATATGCCGCAACAGAATATGAACGGTACCGGCACCCATCACACGGGCGGCCGCTACATAATCGCGTGTTTTCTCCTTCATCGTAGCCGTTCGCACCAAGTAGGTGATATGAATCCACCCGAAAGCGGACAACAGGCACATAATCAGGAACATCCCCCTCATCTCATGCGGCACGAAATCAGAGAGCACCATAACAACAAACAGAAACGGCAACTGGGAGAACACCTCAATCACACGCTGCGTCACCAAGTCAAACTTCCCCGCAAAATAGCCCATCAGCATACCCAGCAGCAAACCAATGGAATATATAACGGGCAGATAGAAAAGCGCAGCCTTAATATTCACCTGCAAACCGCCGAAAAGATAGGCAGCAATGTCCGCCCCCTGACTATTCGTACCCAACAAGTGACCGCCCGTCAAAGGCGGAGCCGGGTGATAATACACGCGCCATAATTCATCAGATGGAGTGAGCGACAGAAAGGCCTCCACCTTACCATCCCCCATATACTTACGCTTGCTCAACTTACCCTCGCGGTACGTCGCGGTATACACCTCACGCCCATCGGCAGTCCAGCCCTGCACATGACCATCCGGCACGCCCTTGCGGTAGCGCACACGCAAGTGCACACGACCATTGGGGTACACCCGACAGGCTTGTCCCACATAAGGAATCAAGCCATCCGGCTCGTACAGCACGCCCTCCTTCATAATCAGTTGCTCACGAGGGAACGGTGCGGCATCCATCGTTGCATCGAACGGAATGGGGGGCATGATTACCAGTTCCGGCATGCCGGGCTTACCGCACTCCTCACGCAACTTACGATAATCAGCCTCTGCCAAGGCGGCATTGCCGGTCAGACCGAACTCCGCACCGGTATAAATACTGCGACTGAATGCCGGAAAATACACCTTCTCATTGCAGCAAACGACAAGCGCTCTCTTACCCACCACAGCCTGATCCAGTCCGGCCAGCACCATCAGCAAAACCAACAACATCAGCGAGAAATATCCTCGCTTAAAGCTACGGAACTGCGCCCAGCGTCGCGCAATAACAGGAGCCACTCGCATGCTCTCTCTGCGACGGAGCAGCAAATACGCGGCAGCTAGCAACACAAGCCCCATACAAGCCCACCCGAACCAATGAAAGCGACCATCCACCGCCAACCACGGACATACCTCCCCGGGCGCGGAGAACATACTCATTTCCCGACTGACGGTAAAGGGCCATGAGAGTGTGGGCAGCAACCAATCACGCAACTCCGCCAAGCAGCCGAGTATGGCGGCCAGTATCAGGAACAATGCAATGAGGTTCTTATGCTTCATGAGTCAAAGCGTATGCGAGGGTCTATCACCGCCACCAAAATATCCGAGAGAAGATTACCCACCACGATAAAGACGGAAGTCAACAACAAGGTACCCATGATGAGAGAATAGTCCTTATCCATCAGAGCCTGATAACTGAGCATACCGAATCCCTGAATATCGAACACACGCTCAATCAGCAGCGAGCCGGCCACCACCCCGCACAGGGTACTGCCCAGAGTCGAGGCCAGAGGAATGCAGGAATTGCGGAAGGCATGACTCCACACCGCCTTTCGGAACGGCACTCCCTTAGCTACGGCTGTGCGCACATAATCCGCCGAGAGATGATCCATGAGATTGTTCTTCATCATCATGGTAATCATGGCAAATGCCGAGATGACATAACAGCAGAGCGGCAGGCAGGTATGTGCCGCCAAGTCCTTCAACTTATCCGCCCACGACATGGCTGAGAAATCCGGACTCGTCAAGCCGTAAAGCGGGAACCACTCCATGCGAGCCCCCAGATATACCAGCAGTACGGCACCAAGCGCGAATCCGGGTACCGCATAACCCAAGAAAACCAGAAAACTCGTCACCCCATCAAAAAAACTGTTATGACTCAGCGCCTTATATACCCCCAACGGAATGCTGATAGCATACGAAATAATCACACCCAATATCCCCAAATAGAGCGACACCGGCAAACGCTCCAACATCATGCTCCCCACCGGCTCATTGTATTTGTACGAACGTCCCAGACATCCCTGCAACAAACCGTCGTATGCCTTGCGGTAAGCCACAGCACGCCAACGACGACAGGCCGGACTCTTGGCGCGTGCCTCAATCGCCGCCTCGTCCTCCACACCATTACGTTTTGCCCAGCGCTCCGCCCTCTTGCGCGGAGATTCCAACCGCACCCTCCATCCCTCTTCAGCAAACCAAGGTTCCGCCAAAAAGTTGGCAGTCTCGCCCTCTCGCTGCACTTCGATAACAGCCGAATGCCCGCTCAATGAAGTAACCGTCAGCACGGCCGTATCATCCTCACCGAACTCCGCCTTCGTGATTTCAATTTCACGTCGGCGCACACCGAGCCATTGCAGGTACGATAGCCAGACCGGCTGTTGCAGATTGAAGAGTTCTTCCAAGCGCTCAATATCAGCCTCGCTCACCATGGCCCCGCCGGGAGTAGAAGATTTTTCACCCGACAAGGCACCGATAGCCTGCTCCTGCAATATGCGGTCAACCGGCCCTCCGGGCACCATGCGAGTAAGGCAGAACACCACAAAGGTGATGCCAATCAGAGTGATGGGCATCAACAGCAGGCGCCTGATGATATACTTACGCATTGTTGCGGGGTATTCTACCATAGTTACCCCCTGCGCGGCAAGCCAATAAGTGAAGATTTTAACATCTGCATACGCACCGGAAAAGTGCAAAAACAAATGCTCCGCCTAAAAGTATTACCCGATTACGACACACACGCATGAAAGCCAATCATCCCAATTTACGCTCGCTGTCATTTTTTGGTAGAAAATGACAGGGCTGACTTCTTTTTGCAGCAATTCTCCCCTTCCCCTAAAACATGCAGCGAGCCGTGTACAACCGGATACACGGCTCGCTCATATGACACGCTGTATTCCTCAGAATGCAATCTGGAAGCCTACATTCCCATTCCACTCATAGGAGTCCCCACGCAGGATAGTTTCGCCGCTCATATAGAATGCGGAAGTATTACTTACCGGCACATGCAGTCCGACACCCAGATTATATCCCCAGCGATTTCGGTCAGCACCGGTCTGATAATATCGTTTGTCAGGTGCACCTGCAAAGTGCAAACATGAAGAGGCGCTTGTATCGCCCACTCCGGCTGTCACACCGGCCTGTAACGTCAGCGTGGCCTGAGGCAGCGCGAAAGAATCGAGCAGTTGCACATAGCGCAGTCCCAAGGTAATATCTGTTGCCCAGGCATCCTGAGACTCCATCACCAACGAGGCCGTACCCGCCCCCTTCTCGCGGAAGCCCCCGATGCTGCTGAAACTACTCTCCACCACGCCGAATACCTGTAAGCTGCTGCCCTGCGACAGTCGCACTATATAGGCGCTTTCGTGCATGAAGTTCACGGAGAAACCATCCGCATCTGCCTTGGTCGAGGTCCCCGGCACATTGCGTCTCAGGTTATAATCATGTGTACCGATACCCAATGAGTACTTAGCGGAATAGCCCATATTGCAATGTCCGTGGCCGCGGTAAGTCGTGTAGAAGTCCACATAGTTGTTGTTAACTGACTGTCGAAGAGCATCATCCGGGTTCAATCTTGTATGGCCGGAGGCCAGTGCTACACCGCTGCTCATGTGCATACAGCCAATAAACTCGAGGGTAAACTGCCCGCCCATTTCACTGCGCGTATAGCCGCGCCCATGGGCATCTCCGTCCACCTCGCTATGCTGACCGAACATTTCTATCATAGCGCGCATATAGTTATTGCCTACCAATTCCCAGCCGCTGCCCATCCTATTGCGCAGGTTACGCACATGAGCAAGGTTGCCGTCCAACTGGCTGCTCATCAGTGTGACATATTCACTACCACCCACGGCATCCAGCAGTTCGCGCAGTTCAGCTTCGTTGCGCGAGTCGCTTATCAACTCCACCAGCTTACCCAGTTCGCCCTCCGGCTTTTCTCCTCCTGCCACGATATCCTTCACCGTATCGTAGACCTCCTGCTGGTTGCGGTTCAGGTTCGGGACAAACTCAGGCTCCGCAGGCGGTGCCGGAGGAAGCGGCTGCTGCGCTGCCACCAGCGAGAGCACACCCGTAGCGGCATCGAAGTTCAACACCAACCCGGCGGCAGCTCCGCGCAAGGTCAAGCTCTCCTCCGTATAACCGCTGTTGCTGCTGAAGGAGGCCAGTTCCGTGCCGGCCTCAGCGCCCTGCCAGCCCGCTACGTTCACGATGGTGGTGGTACCGGCACCAAAGTTTACATGCCCCTCCACCGTCAGGTGCTCATTGAGCGTCAGTTCGCCGCCTCCCAGTGTCAGGGCTCCGCGATATACCGTGCCACCCACACGAGCCGCGCGGCTGCGGGCAAATGCGGCCATACCCGTTCCCACCGTCAGGCTCTTGCCCGCGCTCAGCTCAAAGCCATTCGCAAAGTCGGCATTCGCCCCGCTCTGCAACAGAATGTTGCTCGCTCCGTCCGCATGCGCCAGTGTGGCATCCCCGCTCAACAACACGCGGTTCGTTATGATACAGGCACCCAAATCCAGCGTACCTCCGTCATTCACCGCCACATCCCCGCTGCCGAAAGCCGTGTTGCTGCCGGCTACCAGCTTGCCGCCGTTCACCGTAGTGCCGCCGCTGTAGCTGTTATCACCGCTCACGGTAATGTTGCCGCCGTTTACCGTCAGGCTGCTTGTGCCCTCCATCGTAGCGGAAATGGTGCCATCGTACGCCTCGGCAGCCGTGCTCACCGCCGTATCCTCAACCGTCCCGCTCAGCACTGCATCATCTGTGATGCTGATGCTGCCACCAGTGGCATTCACGGCAATACTCCGGTCTACCTCAAGGGAGCCGCTGTCCATGGTCACCCCGGCCAGCGTTTCCTGATGCTGCTTCGAAACATCCGCAATCTCACTCACCGCCGCAGAATCGCCACCGGTCAGGAAGAAGTGCGTGTAATCCACCGCACCACCGGCGCGGGCCACACCGTCCTCACCCAGCACCAGAGCATTGCGGCTCAGGTAGTCCCTGTGGCTGATAGATACTCCATTATTCACTGTGGTACCACCCTCCACAATCTGCACACTGTACTCCACCCCGCGGGCAAAGCCGCTCGCCGTGTTATCCACATCATTTCCGTCCAGGTCGATGCGACCATCGGAATCGACATGGTACTCCAGCGCGCTCGCATCGAATGCTCCGGCCAGCGTCAGCTCGCCGTCCGCAGCATTGCTTATAACCTCACTCAGCACAAGCGGAGCCGTTCCTTCCACCGTCAGGCTGCTCTTGCCCGTGGAGACGATGGAGCCCGTACCCAGCGCATTGGCGTGCGTTACTGTCAATGCAGCACCGTTCAGCGTAGTGCCGCCCGTGTAGCTGTTATCGCCGCTCATGGTGGCTGTGCCGCTTACAGTCACGATTGTGCTCCCGCCCACAGTGCCGCTTAAGGTACCGGCGCTTAGGTTGATGCTGCCGCCCGTTGCGTTCACCTTCGTCTCGGTTGTCGCATCGTCAGCACTCAAAGTGCCTCCGTCTGCCAGGGTTATCAGAGCATTCTTGCCCTTGCCATCGTCATAGCCATGTATGGCGCTGCTGCTTGCCGTGTGCCCGCTCAAGATGCGGTAGGTGTCATACTGCATTGCACCCACACCTGTGCCAATGGCGCCGTTCATGGTCAGGTTCTGGCTGCCGTACTTCATGGCAGTTACGCCGCTGCTGTCCACCGTGCCGGTGCCGGTTACTACCGTTACCTCGAAATCGC
>JAUNRC010000034.1 GCA_030535875.1 Akkermansia sp.
CCATAAATGGCACGTACGGTGGTGTGTGAGGGGGCGAAAGCCCCCTACACGATTGAATGGTGATGGTTGAGAGTCGCGAGCTCGGTCAGGCCTGTTGGTTGAGTAGCTCTGCGGCTTTGGTTGCGCAGAATGCCACGCAACGCTCGCAAGGACGAGCGGCATAGTAGGCTGCGGTTCGTTCGTTAGGTCGGGCTCCCTCGATGGTATCGGCCTCGAGGTGCAGCAGTTCACGGCAGGTCAGGGTGCCGAACTCGGCTGTAAAATCCGCAGCCATACGGCGCACGAGGGAAAAGATAATTTCCTTATCTTCCGATTGCCCGCTCAGGTTGCCCTTGCAGTAACCTGCTACCAATGTCAGCCCGCTGAACGCTCCGCACATGCCGCGCATGCGCCCCACGCCTGCACCGAAGCCGGCTGCCAGTCGCAGCGCCAGTTCCTCGCTTATTCCAACCTGAGCAGCGAAGGGCGCAAAGACGGATTGTGCGCAATTATAGCCTTGGTGGAAGAAGTTCAGCGCAGCCTGCTTATAGTGCTCGGAGTTCATTAGTCGTTGCGGGCTCAGTTGCGGCGGGGCTTGCGGGAGAAACGCGAGAAGAAAGGAGTGCGCTCGTCGTTGTTGTCGCGCTCGCGGCGGTCAAAGCGCTCACGACGTTCGTTGCGTTCACCTTTTTCGCGACGGGATGTGGCACCGTAGCGTTCGCTGCGCTCAAATCGGCCGCCGCGCTCACGGCGTTCGCTGCGGTAGTTATCGCGGCCCGGGTAAGAGTCCGTACGGCGGTCGCGCACATGGACGGTCGGGCGGTTGTTGCCCTCGGGTTTGCCCTTGTCTTCGCGTACATTAACTTCGTAGCCGCAGATGGAGCAGGTCGAGAGGCGCTCCACCAATTGCGGGGCTATGGCAGGAGTGACTTCGATGAGTGAGTGCTTGAGGAAAATCTTGATGTCACCCACGCTGCCTTTTGGGGCTCCGCCTTCATTGTAGAGCAGGCCGGCAATGTCTTTGGGGCGAATGCCGATGAGCTTGCCGCCGTTCATGAAGAGGGTGGTGCTCTCCTGCAGACTGCTCCAGTCGTTGCCTTTTTCGGTGGCGGAGAGGGGCTCGCCGTCGGCAGCTTCGCGCTTGTTGTTGTAGCGGCTGGGGCGGTCCTCGGGGATGGCCTGCAATTCGCAGCTACCTTTAGCAACCAGAAGGTTGAACATGGCTGCCATGAGTTGTTCGGCGGGCAGTTCAATGTCCTGCAATTCGGCGGGCAGTTCCGGTGCCTTTTTGGCGGCTTCGAGAATGTCGTCGACAAGAGCCTCCACTCGGGCCTCTTCCACCTGACCGGCGGTCATGACCTTCTCGCGCTGCATGCGGGTGCCGATAAAGCGCTCGATGCGGGCCAGCAGTGAGAAGTCGCGGCGACCGATGAAGGTGACGGCCTTGCCCTTGCGCCCGGCACGGGCTGTGCGGCCGATGCGGTGGACGTAATCCTCGGGGTCGCGCGGAAGCTCGAAGTTCACCACGATGTCAACATCATCAATATCAAGTCCGCGGGCTGCAATATCCGTTGCAACCAGCACGTTGAGGTTGCCGCGGCGGAAGGAGTCCATCACGCGCTCTCGCAGGGTCTGCGGCATGTCGCCGTGAAGGCGGTCAACGGAGTAACCTCGGGCTAAAAGGCCGTCCACAACGTCATCAACCACTCGTTTGGTGTTGGCAAAGACTAAACCGCGTTTCATGCGACCCATTTCGATGAGGCGGCTGAGCACTTCAATGCGGGAGGTGAATACAACTTCGTATACGCTCTGCTCGCAGGTGGGAACAGTAAGAACGGGGCGCTCGATGGTGATTTCTTTCGGTTCTTGGGAAAGGCGGTTGATGAGGGCGCGAATGGCCGGTGACATGGTGGCCGAGAAGAAGAGGGTCTGGCGCTCGGCGGGGAGCATGGCAACCACGCGGTCAATGTCTTCCTGAAAGCCCATATCGAGCATCTCGTCCGCCTCGTCCAGAATGAGGGTGGTGATGTTCTCGGTGCTCAGTTCGCCCTGTTCCATGAGGTCAATCACGCGCCCCGGCGTGCCGACAACAAATTGAACGCCTCGGTGCAGGGCAGCCAGTTGCGGAGCAAAGGACGCTCCGCCGTAAATCGGTACGGCCGATACGCCGTCCAGGAACAGAGCCAGCTTGTCAACTTCTCGGCAAATTTGTACGGCCAGCTCTCGGGTGGGAGCCAAGCAGAGTACCTGTACGGCTCGCAGGGATGGGTCGATGTTTTCTAAGGCCGGTATGGAAAATGCCAAGGTCTTGCCGGAGCCGGTGTGGGAAAGACCTACGATGTCGTGCCCCTCCAGTGCAGGGGGGATAGCCTGTTGTTGAATGGCTGAGGGAGTGTCGAAGCCGAGTACCTCGATGGCTTCCAGAATTTCAGGGCAGATTCCGAGTTCAGAGAATGACATAGACGCGGGCAAGAATGCCTGATTATTACGCATTTGTAAAGCATTTTTTATGCCAGTTCTTATATTTTGTGTTAAGCTTTGCGGTCGGCGATGAGGTAGGTGACAAAAGAGCCTGCAACCGAGGTTGCAGGCTCCTGAAAAAAATGATGTTTACAAGCTTCAGTTGAGCGGCACGGTGATGGTCTGCTCGCGGTCAGGTCCCACACCGACGGAGCCGACGGGGCAACCGACAATTTCACCGAAGCGCTTGACGTATGCCTTGCAGTTCTCGGGGAGTTCTTCCCAAGTGGTGCAGGAGGAGATGTCCTGCATCCACCCCGGTACTGTCTCGTAGATAGGCTCGCACTTAGCCCAATCTTCCATGAGAGCCGGCGGGTACTCAAGAACTTCGTCACCCATGCGGTAGCCGGTGCAAATCTTGATGTTTTCGATTTCGTCGAGGCCGTCAAGGTTGGTCATGGCCATTTCATCGAAGCCGTTGAACATGGCGGAGAAGCGCAGGACGACACCATCCGTCCAGCCGCAGCGGCGCGGACGACCGGTGGTGGCACCGAACTCGCGACCGAGGCCGTGCAGGTAATCGCCGATTTCGTCATCCTCGGTGACGAAGGGTCCTTCGCCCACGCGGGTGGTGTAGGCCTTGCACACGCCGATGATTTTGTCGATGCGGGTGGGAGCTACGCCGGAACCGGTGCAGCAGCCGCCGGCGCTGGTGTTTGAGCTGGTAACGAAGGGGTAAGTGCCGAAGTCAATGTCGAGCATGGCGCCCTGAGCTCCTTCGAAAAGAACGGTCTTTCCGGCCTTGATGGCGTTGTTGATAACGGGGATGGTGTTGGTGATGTGGGGGCGCAGTACATCGGCTGCTGTCATCACGGCATCGAGCGTTACTTTGGGGTCGGCCTCCGGCCAGCCCAGTCGCACCAGTTCTTCGTTGGCGGTTTTGATGCGGGCCTTCAGCACCTTTTCCAGACGTACGGGATCAGCGAGGTCAATCATGCGCAGGCCTACGCGGCGAGCTTTATCGGCATAGGTCGGGCCGATGCCTTGCTTGGTTGTGCCGATTTTCTGGTCGCCCAGAGCTTCTTCCTGTGCGGCGTCGATTTCCTTGTGGATGGGCAGAACGACGTGAGCACGGTCGGAAATGAGCAGGTTGGCGGGGCTGATGGTCACACCCTTGTCGCGCAGGTACTCGATTTCTTCAACGAGAGAGGTGGGGTTGATGACCACGCCGTTGCCGATGATGTTGACCTTGCCCTCCCACAGAATGCCGGACGGGATGAGATGCAGTACATATTTCTGCCCCTTGGCAATGACGGTGTGACCGGCATTGCTGCCACCCTGACTGCGGGCTACTACGTCCGCTGTCTCGGTCAGGAAGTCAATGACTTTTCCCTTGCCTTCATCTCCCCACTGGGAGCCAATCACGAGTGTATTCATACAGGTGCTGCAGGTGGTTTATGCGTTGAACTTGCCGGCTTTGGCATCTTTAATGGTTTGAATGAGCCGATTGTAGAACTCGGTGCCGGGGATGTACTGCACACCGATGACGGGCTGAGATTCGTGGCTCAGAGCTGCCACGGTGTCGTCGTTGAGGTTGACTGCCGTAACCTTCATTGCGGTCGGCAGGCTCTCGGTAACAACGGTGAAAAGGCTGTTCTGAGTGGTGATGGAAACCTGAGAGGTACAGAGGTTCTTGACGGGTTGATTGCAGCCCTGATGGCCGACACGCAGCTTGCGGGTGGTGGCACCCATAGCGCAGGCTGTTACCAGACAGCCTAAGCCGATGCCGGCAACGGGCAGCTTGTCGGTGAGTTTCTTTACTTCTGCGGCTACGGCCGGAAGGGCGGCGGGGTCGCCGGGGCCGTCGGAAATCAGAACGGCATCCGGTCGCAGGGAAAGGATGTCCTCAGCGCTTGTGCCGGCAGGGACGACGGTGACGTCGCAACCGACCTGTCGAAGATGTTGCAGGATGCTGCGACGTACGCCCAAATCAAGTACGGCTACCTTGTAGCTGATGGGCGGCAGTTCGCGGTAAGTGGTCAGGTCTCCCTGAGTTTTGTTCGGGAGTTTCCATGCACGGGATTCGCCCTCCCAGTGATAGGGTGCTTTACAGGTGACGGCGGTGGTAAGATCGGTGCCCTGAATGGTGGGAGCCGCCTGAGCTGCGGCAATGGCCTCCGCTGCACTCAGTTCTGTGGAAATGCAGCAGCGAAGAGAACCGCTGTTGCGCTGAAGTGTGGCAATTTTACGCGTGTCGATGCCGGCAATGCCGATGATATTGTGGCGAGTGAGCCAGGAGCCCATGTCCTCACTTGCTCTCCAATTGCTGTGCAGGCGGGCAAGTTCGGTGACGACGAGACCGTTTACGTGTGGTGTATCGCTCTCGTTGTCTTCTTCGCAGATGCCGTAGTTGCCGATGAGCGGGTAGGTCATGGCCATAATACGCCCGCAGCATGCCGGGTCGGTCAGAATTTCCTGATAACCCATGACGGATGTGTCGCAGCACATCTCGCCGGTTGTTGTTCCGGTAGCGCCGATGGAGCTACCCTCGAATGTTGTACCGTCTTCTAATGCAAGAATTGCTTTCATGCTTTTTCTGATTAAGCCGTGCGATATTACCAATTTTGCGGGTAAAATGCAAGGCTATATTTCGAGATGGCGGAAAAATTACATTTTACTGAAGAAATATTCGTCATCTTGCAGGAGATTGCTTGCATTTACGGGATGTTTGTGGTTATAATATTGCATGAAGCAGAAGGCGGGCGATATGTGTGCCGGATTCAGGGCTTCTCTAACCTCTTAACCTTTATCATTATGGAAAACGAAGAAAATACTCAGAACGCAGCAACCTCTCCGACTCCTTCTTCTGATACTCAGGATCGTCTGAAGGCTGCTCGTGATTATGCCTGCGCTCAGTATGACAAGCTGCGCCGTGCCACGGCTGAGCAGTTGGAAACTGTGCGCAAGTACACCACCGAGCAGATGGATAACGTGCGTAAGTACACCGATGAAGCCCGTGAGCAGATTAATGCCGGCTGGGATGTTACCCGCGCCAAGGCCAAGGATCTTCATGAGGCCGGCGAGCAGTATGTAAAGGCCAATCCCACCGGTACCGTACTGGGTGCTCTCGGTGTGGGTATTATTATCGGCTTGCTGCTGGGCTCCGGCCGCCGTTAATGCTTACTTTACAAAACTGTATTTCTGACTGATGGCGCTTTTCCCCTTCAGGTCTTCCGGTTGTCTCACTTCTCTGCGGGAGCAGGGAAGTGAGGCGCTTGATGGTGTGAAAGCAGCGGCTAATCAGTCGTTGGAGCATGTTATCGCTCTCTGGCAACTGTTGCAGATTGAGCTCAGGGAGTATGCCGCTCATCAGGCCCGGCGTGTGATTGTGGCTGTGGTGGGGGTGCTGCTCCTGTTGTTCGGTTATCTGTTGTTGTGCGCTGTTGCCTGTATAGCCTTGCAGATGTGGGTAGGCTCCTGGTTGTTGGCTGTCGGGGTGGTGTGTGTGCTGCATCTGTTGGGCGGGGCGGTGTTGCTGTTGATTGTTGCACGGCAACAGCCGGGCCCTGTCGCTCCGGCAACCAGGCAGGAAATTCAGAATGATTGGCAATGTCTCAAATTACTCATCAGCAAGGAAAACAACAAGTCCTGACGCGTGTGGCTCAGTCGCGTGTGGCGATGTTGGAGAGCACCTCTCGTGCCTGTCGCGGAGCGGAGGGAATGGCGCGTTCGTTGCCGATTAATCGAGCCGCGCTTCAAGGAGGAGCTGTGCTGGGCGGCGTGCTTTTGGGCGCCGGGGTATTGAGAAAGCTGTTGAAGAAAGCTCCTGCACAAAAGAAGGCAATGCCGAAGTTGCCTGCGCCCTCCGTTCCTCCATCTGTCCCGGTGGGTGGCGGTTTGTTGAAATATATTATTGTTCAGATTGTTTCTCTTGTGCTGGTGCCTTGGCTCCGCAATGTGGCTAAGGTGGATGTGCGCGTGCCTTCTCGGCTGGATTATTGGCGTCCGTCCCGAGTGTTTTTCCGTTTGGTCGGGCTCGAGAAGTGATTTGAGTCTCTGATAAATGGTGTTATTTTTTTGTTCTGTATGAAGAAAGTTTTTGTATCCGGTTCGTTTAATATACTGCATGCAGGACATATCCAATTTTTTAAGGATGCTCGCGCACTGGGAGATTATTTAATCGTATCATATCCGCCGGCGGATTTGCTGTGGAAGTTGTATGAAAAGAAGTCAGTTCTGGAAGATGGCGATAAGTACTCTGTGTTGACTTCGTTGGAGATGGTGGATGAGGTTATTCTTTCGACTGATGAGGATGCAGAACTCTCTTTCAGGACGGCTTTTATGAAAGTGAAGCCGGATGTTTTGGCTGTTACGACGGACGATTTGTATAAGGAAGCCAAGCGTCGATTGTGCGAAGAAGTGGGCTGTGAGTTTGTCGTAATGGAGAAAACGGCTCCGGTGGGGCGTGTGACCAGCAGCTCCGAAGTGGTCAGTCGTATAAAGGCTCCTGTTCATGTGCCGTTGCGTGTGGATTTTGCCGGAGGGTGGCTTGATGTGCCTGAGAACGCTATTCCCGGAGAATATGTGGTTAACTGTTCGATTTCGCCGACGGTATCGCTCAAAGAGTGGAATTACCGACAGGGCGCCGGCTTGGGCGGAAGTGGCGGCTGGAGTGTGCTTAATGGATGGGACCCTGTTAGTTCTGAGCTGGGGTTAGGCGTGGGCTGGCAAGACCCGGCCGTGATAGCCGAAACCGGGGCTTGTGTGTGGTGCTCGGGAGCGAAGCCGGTGCTGGAGTTTAAGAATACCGGTGAATTTCTTCGTGGGCGAATGGCGGTGTATGATACATGTATAAAGCATGATACACCGGGGCTTGCTTCATTGGAACGTAACTTTTCCAAGATTGCCAAGGCTGCTCGTGTAGCAAGACTGGGCGTGCAGGAGCAGGATGTCAATGTTTTGGCTGTCGGTGTGAAGCTCAGCTATGAACTTCAGTTGGAGGAAGGAATGGAGCCCTTGCCGAAGGTCGGGGAGGCTCTTGCTTGTAAATATTGCGGCGGTGGTCATGGCGGCTATGCTCTTTACTTGTACGAGACTCCACAGCAGAGAGCCGAGGCGCTTGCGGAGTGTGAGTATCTGTACCCCATTGAGCCATATTGTCGGACTTTCGGTAAAGATGAGCAGGTGCCGTGGCAGCCTGAATATCTGGAGCGCATCGTGCGCCATAATGTAAGAAGAGACAATTTTTAATTTCTGAGGAGAAGAAATTGATTATGCCTAAGGTTTTCGTATCAGGTTGTTTTGATGTTTTGCACAGTGGACATATCGCCTTTCTTGAAGAAGCGGCTTCGTATGGTGATGTGTATGTATCGTTGGGCTCCGATGAGACTGTATGGCAGTTGAAAAATCGCCGCACGATGTATACGGAGCAGGAGCGGAAGTACATGCTTGAGGCGATTAAATATGTCAAAAAAGTGTATATAGGACCGGATACCGGAAAAATTCTTGATTTTGCCCCCTTGCTTGATGAGGTAAAACCTGATATATTCTTTGTCAACGCAGATGGAACGAGCGATGAGAAACGCGCGTTTGTGGAGTCGAAAGGAATTCGTTATGTTACCAGTTCCCGTACTCCGCATGGCAATTTACCCGTTCGTTCAACCACGAGTATACGTGAAACGATAGGAAAATGAAAGCAACTAACATAACATATTCAGTAGGAGAGACCGGTGAGCGCCCTTGGGGGCAATGGCAGGTGCTGGATCTTCAGTCACATGTTGTGGTGAAGAAGTTGCTTGTATTGCCCGGCGGACGGATTTCCTTGCAGCGTCATAATCATCGGACGGAACGATGGACGGTGACTGAAGGTGTGGCTACTGTGCGATTGGATGATGTGGTCACACGTCTTAAAGTAGGGCAGTCAATTATGATTCCTTGCGGTAGCTTGCATCGTCTTAGTAATGAAGGGGATGTGCCGGTATCGCTCATAGAGATTCAAATCGGGGATTTTCTTTCCGAAGAAGATATCGAACGATTTAAGGATGATTATGGTCGAGTTGATTGAGTGATTTGTAAAATATGACTGAAACGCTGATAAAGGCTGCTCATCGGGCTTTTGACGGGGTAGACGGGATTCTGGTGATTAACATGGATTCCCGCCCGGAGCGTTACGCTCATTTCATGTCAACTGTCGGTAAGTATTTGCCGATAGAAAAGGTTGAACGCTTCAGTGCTGTACCGGGGCGTGAATTGAAGTCATACGGGAAAGAGCCTTGGTTTACAGAGGTGACCGGAGAACGGTCTGTCTTCTGGGGGGGGACCGGTGGTTGTGCGCTTTCTCATCGCAATGCCATTGCCTATGCGCGAGACAAGGGGTGGAAAAATGTTCTGATTTTTGAGGATGATGTTCTGGTAGAGCCGTCAGAAGAAGGGTTTTTAGCTGTAGCTAAGGCTCTTAAGACATTGCGTGGAGCCTACATGTTCTATCTGGGATATAATCGTCCGTCACCTTTCGGATATCCTTACCGTCGTCATGGTAGTGCCGAGGTTTGGAAAACGGATGGTGTTATTGCAGCTCATGCCTATATTGTATCGTCTGAGTTGTATGACGACATGTTGGCCGACCTGCCGAAAAACGATGATGATGTATGGGAGTGGTTGTCGCGTTATCGCGCGATAGATGTCTATTATCGGGATTTTGTTGCGTATTGGTTGGGTGTGAATATCTATGTTCTTTCGCCTATTCTCTTTGCGCAGAAAGACGGGCTGTCAGATATAGGACTTATAGCGGCTGAGGGAATTGAAGTTGCCTGTCGACAGGCTCCTCGTTCTTTGACGACAGCTTCCGGTATTTGTCGTTTGTTTACTTACCTGTACAGGCGGCTTAAGATTTGGCTTAATTCTCTTCGGACGCGTCGGAGAGCGTTGCGAGGTGGGTTGCCCGGTTTTTCCAATAAGAGGCATCGTGACGATATTGGCGAAGAATGAGTGGTGATGTACTCATGAAATTGATTTTTTTCGTGTGCGTAAGCGGATTGTGCTTGCAATTAGCGCGTTTTGAGCGCATAGTAATGGCTCACTGAAATACTTATGTCTGAACAGAAAGAAAGAAAGACACTCGAGGAACGTAATCAGGCTAGTGATTTGGAACGTCTGCGCCATTCCTGCGCGCACGTTCTGGCTGCTGCCATCTGCCGTATATGGCCTCAGGCGCAACTTGCCGCCGGTCCTGCCATTGAGAACGGCTTCTACTATGACATTGAACTTGACCACAATATCTCCACAGCCGAGTTTGAACTGATTGAGGCTGAGATGAAGAAGATAGTCAAGGAGAACCAGACTTTTGAACGAACTACCGTGACTCGTGATGAGGCCATGCGTATGGCTCAGAGCGGTGAACTCGGTTCCGTCGGTCCCCGTGATGTACCCTCTAAGTTTAAGGTGGATTTGCTTGCCCGCATTCCGGAGGGTGAGGAAATTTCCATTTATCGTAATGGTGATTTCACTGACCTTTGCGCCGGCCCTCATGTGGGGCGCACCGGTAATTGCAAGGCTTTTAAGGTGATGAGTGTAGCCTCCGCCTACTATCAGGGCGACGCCTCCGGCCCGCGTTTGCAGCGCGTGTACGGCACATGTTTCCCCAATCGCACCCAGCTCGATGAGCACCTCGCACGTTTGGAGGAAGCCCGCAAGCGCGACCACCGCAAGCTCGGTCGTGAAATGGGGCTCTTCACCATCGATGAGATGGTGGGGCAGGGCCTTGTGCTCTGGAAGCCGAAGGGTGCCATCATCCGTCGTGAGTTGCAGGACTTCATCACCGAGGAGCTCGACCGCATCGGCTACTCACAGGTGTTCACCCCCAACATCGGCAAGTTGGATCTTTACATGACCTCCGGCCACTGGGAGCACTACAAAGAGAGCCAGTTCCCGCCCATCCCCGACCCGGATGACTTTAAGAAACTGCGCGATGAGAATGCAAGTTGCGCCGACCTCTTCAATGCGATGGATACGCGCACCATTATGGGCTTTATGCTCAAGCCCATGAACTGCCCGCATCATATCCGCATTTACTCCAGCGATCCTCATTCTTATCGTGATTTGCCGGTGCGCTTGGCAGAGTTCGGCACGGTGTACCGATGGGAACAGAGCGGTGAGTTGGGTGGTATGACCCGTGTGCGCGGCTTCACTCAGGACGATGCTCACATCTTCTGCCGCCCTGACCAGATTAAGGAAGAAGTGCAGCAGTGCATCGGCATTGTCAAGCACATCCTCGGAACCTTGCAGATGACGGACTATCGCGTACGCCTTTCCCTGCGCGATAAGGATTATTCCGACCCGAAATATGTCGGTACCATCGATAACTGGAAACTCGCTGAACAGGCTCTTCGTGAGGTGCTTGCTGAGAACGGATTTGATTATATCGAGGCTGAGAATGAGGCCGCTTTCTATGGTCCCAAGATTGACTTCATCGTGCGCGATGTTATCGGTCGCGATTGGCAGTTGGGAACGGTACAGGTGGACTACAACCTGCCGGAACGATTCGACCTTTCCTACACCGGTGCAGACAATAAGCCGCACCGCCCGGTCATGATTCATCGTGCGCCCTTCGGTTCCATGGAGCGATTCACCGGTTTGCTTATTGAGCACTTCGCCGGTAAGTTCCCCACTTGGCTTGCTCCGGAGCAGGTACGTGTGTTGCCCATTTCCGATAAGGTTGCGGAGTTTGCCGAAACTGTGCGCAAGTCGCTTGCTGCGAAGGGGGTGCGCGTGAAGCTTGATGATGCGCCTGACAAGATTGGTGCCAAGATTCGCAATGCCCGCTTGGATCGCGTGCCTTACATGATAGTCGTGGGGCAGCGTGAGGCAGAGGAGGGTAAGGTTTCCGTACGTCACCGCGAATTGGATGTCGTCGGCACCATGACGGTTGAGGATTTCGTTGCTGCTGTGACCGACGAGATTGCACAGCGCCTTATTAAGCCGGCACTTGCTCCGGAACAGAAGGAACCCGCCGCTCAATAATCAGACCGCTTTTTGTGACGGGTGCGGGCCTGCGCTCCGCCCGTCACGAAATATACAAACCATACAGACAACCACCACCAACAAGTACTAACACACAAGTGCCAGCACCACAGAAAAATACCAACCCTGCTAACCGCGGCAATCGTCGCGAGCAGAATAATAAAGCTCCGCAGATTCGTGTCAATGACCGCATCCGCGCTCCTCGTGTACGAGTCGTTACAGCCAATGGCGATCAGCTCGGCGTCATGGCCACGCGCGACGCTCTTGCCCGTGCTAAGGAAATCGGCCTCGATTTGGTAGAGGTCGCCCCCAATGCCGATCCGCCCGTTTGCCGACTGATTGACTACGGCAAGTTCAAGTACATGCAGGCTAAGATGCAGAAGAACAACAAGGCCAAGACCGTTCGCATGAAGGAAATTAAACTGCGTATCGGTACGGATGTTAACGATTACAACGTTAAGATGGCGCGTACGGAGCAGTTCCTCGATCATGGTCATAAAGTGCGCTTCCAGCTTCGTTTCCGCGGGCGTGAGAATGCTCACCAGCAGCTCGGTCTTGAGGTGATGGCTAAGGTGGTGGAAGACATGAAGACTATGGGTAAGGTCGATCAGGCTGCCAAGCTGGCCGGCAATACGGTCACGATGGTACTGACCCCGCTGCCCAATGGTCAACGTGTGAAGAAGTTTAAGAAGTACGAGGAGGCTGACTTCGATGCCGAGTCTTCCGAGTTCGATGCCGAGGACGACGAATAAAGCTCATTCCGGCTCAATAACTTTTGAAATCGCAGTCTGTTCATCGTGGCAGGCTGCGATTTTTTAACATTGTGCTTGCAAGCTGAACGGTAATCTGTATAATACCCGGTCGGATGACGAAGTTTCCGGAACAGTATTACCTTATTCGCAACGGCGAGACATACGGCCCGTATTCCGTTCTGCGTTTGCAGGAAATGCTGGCTGCCGGGATGGTGTCGGAGCGCGATTCCATTTGGCGTGAAGGTATGTCGGAGCGAGTGCCGCTCTCCTCGTTGCCCGGAATGAAGGAGGGACCGCATGCCGAATTGCCGGGCTTGAGTAGTTTTTCACTTTCGGCTTTTTTCTCAGAGGTTTTTAAGCGACATACCACGCGTGATATTGAAGAGTGTTTCAGCGCCGGAACGGAGCGTACAACTCCTTCGCTCAGTGAGGTGAGTACCACATGGCCGGCACCGTGGATATTTTCCCGCATGTTTGTGGTGTGCTTGTTGCTTTATTTTGGTTTTAATTGGGCTGCTGCACAGTTTCAGAACCCATTGCTGGTACCCGGTTTGCTTTTTGTGGGGAATTTCGGTATACCATTCTGCCTGTTTGTTTTGTTCTACGAGATGAATGTACGGCGAGATGTGAGCATCTATTCAGCCGGGGTGATGATGGTGACCGGCAGCTTACTGTCGTTGATATTTTCGTTGATTCTATTTACCTTTTGGAATGAAGTGGGGGCGATATGGGCCGGACCGATTGAAGAGAGTGCCAAGTTGATAGCGGTCTTGCTGGTGGCACATCGGATGAGCAACGGGCGCATACTGACCGGGCTGTTATTGGGGGCTGCCATCGGTGCCGGTTTCGCGGCATTCGAGAGTGCCGGTTATACATTCATGAGTTTGCGCTACCTGATTGTGTACAATACTGCGGCAGAAGTCCTGACCAATTTCGACCCTGCCGCTGCTTTGCATGTTCAGAAAATGGCACAAGCCGGTGTGAGCCCCGGTTTCATGATGGAATATCGAGCTTTGCTCACAGCCGCGGCTGGTCATACTCAGTGGACGGCTATCATGGCCGGAGCTTATTGGCTTGTATGGAGCCGCCTGAGCCGTGAGGGCGTTTTGGGGAATACCAATGCCGTTATCAATATGAACGTTATTCAGGACTGGCGCTTTTGGAAGATTGCAATCGTGCCGATTTTGGTTCACATGTTCTGGAACAGCACCTTGCTCGATACTTATCCGGTGCTGAAGGTGACGATTGCAGCTCTGGTGAGCTGGGCCGTCGTGCTGCGGCTGGTTGCAGCGGGACTTGCTCAGGTGCGTGAGCTTAAAAGTCTGTCCTCTCCTGTGGAGGAGCCGGAGCTTGCTCAGGAGTAGTGCCGTCGTGCGGATTTGACAATCCATGTCACCACCCCGAAAAATTCCGATTGTTCTTCCTCACTGAGTCGACGTGGTGAAAAATCCGGATTTTCCGGTACGAGTTCCATCAGTTTGTCGCGTATGCGCAATCTTTTGACTGTGAACTCAGCGTCAATGGCCGCGATGATGATGTCGCCGTTCTGCGGTCGTAGGCTGCGGTCAACCACGAGAATATCGCCGTCGTCGATGCCGGCTCCTATCATGCTCTCCCCGCGCGCTCTCACATAGTAGGTTGTGGCGGGGTGACGTACGCAGAGCGAGTTGAGATCAAGCACGCTGTTGAGCTCTCCCTGTACCGGAGAGGGAAATCCTGCTGCTACACCTTCCTCAAAATAGGGTTGACCTCGTTCGGGCGCAGGGGCGGAATGGTGACTTTCTTCAGCCATAGCTCTCGCAGGGAAAATCGGGGGCATCAGCGCTCATCCTGCAGCAAGCTTTGCAGGTGGCGGTGAGCATAGTGCAGACGCGAACGCAGAGTACCTTCCGAGACTTTGAGAATTTTGCTCATTTCCGTGTAGCTCATTCCCATGATGTCGCAGAGTGTTACCACTTCGCGGTGGGAGGGGGAGAGCTGGTCAATGGCTTGGCGCAGACGCTTCTTGAGGTCGCTCACATTGGCACCGCGTACCGGGTCGGCTGCCAGTGCGGTGTCTGAGAGCTCGGCGTTTTTCTCCTTGGGGTCACCGTTTTCATCGTTATCGATGCTGAAGGTGTTCATCCTTTTGCGTTTGCGGATGAAATTGCGGGCCTGATTGGCCGCGATGGTGTAGAGCCAAGTGTAAAAGGCGCTGTTGCCATTGAAGTAGCGCAGCGAGTGGTAGGCCTTCAGGAAAGCCTCTTGCGCGATGTCGTAGGCATCGGCCTCGGAATTGACCATTTGCATGATCATGACGTGCAGACGGCGACTGTGGCGCCGCACCAGTTCATCGTAAGCCCGTGTAGTGCCTTCGAGTGTCAGCTTGATGAGGCCTTCGTCCGATAGGTCTTGTAGTTCCGCAGGCTTTAGATTTTCGCTCATGGTGATGATAGGGTGGGTAAGGGTAGGGTGTTGGGGGCGCTCACCTGCCGTTGCCGACAGGTGAGCTGAAGTTGGGGCATCAGAGCTGATAGTCGCGTTTATCTCGGCTCTCAAACCAGGAGATGAAAGCCTTGTTCACCACAGTGTAGCCACCGGGGGTGGGATAATCGCCGCTGAAATACCAGTCGCCGCAGGGGCCTTCGATGGCGTTGCGCAGACCGTCTAAAGATTGATAAATGACCTGAATGGTGCAGGGGCAGTTGTCCGGCGTAACCATGCGCGAGACTTCCGCCGTAATCTCATCGTTCGTAAAGGGTTCATAGATTTTCTGCACCGGGTTTGTACGCTCCGCCGACGGCAGCGTGAGTTGGCGTTTGCATTCCTCGTAAACGTCGATGATGTGCGTGTACATGCCGCGCTTCTTCAGCAGGGTAATCGCTGCCTGGAAGGCGATGAACTTGCCCATCTCACTCATGTCGATACCGTAGCAGTCCGGGTAGCGTACCTGCGGAGCGGAGGATACAATGACAATCTTGCGGGCACTCGTGCGAGCCAGCAGGCGCAGCAGGCTCATCTTGAGCGTTGTACCGCGTACGATGGAGTCGTCAATGGCCACGAGAACCTCATCATTGTTTACAGCACCGTAGGTGAGGTCGTACACCATGGCGGCGAGCTGCTTGCGGCTGCTCTCCTCCGAGATGAAAGTGCGCAACTTAATGTCCTTGTGAGCAATTTTTTCGGCGCGCGGCCAGCGGCGCAGAATAAGCTCGGTAATGAGCTCCTCGCTCATGGTGCCGTTACGGAAAGCGTTGATCATGGCCTCTGTCACCTTGTTACGGCGGTAGGCCCGAAGTCCTTCCAGCAGGCCGTAGTACGAGACTTCTGCCGTGTTCGGGATGAAGGTGATGGCTGCTTTCGAGAAGTTGCCGTCCAGACTGGCAACCACCTGCTCAGTGAGGTTAGCACCCAGCGCTTTGCGCTCGCGGTAGATGACCGGGTCGTTGCCGCGGGAGGTGTAGACATCCTCGAAGCAGCAGGGGGTGGGTTTGGCGGGGGTGGTGTATTCTTTAATGCTTACACTGCCATCGTACTTGACCACAATCATGTTGGCCGGAGCAAGCTCCTTCACATCGCTCTCTTCCACTTCCATCACGCTCATGAGCGGTACTCGTTCGCTGGCAACGGCGAGATATTCATCCGTCAGCACATAGTAGCAGTAGCGTATGCCGTGCGGGTCGCGCAGACAGAAGAAGTCACCATTACCCACACCACCCATGATGGTGTAGCCGCCATCCCAATCCTTGCTGGCCTTGTTGATGATGTCGTAGAGATCCAGTTGGGCGGAGATGATGTTGGGAATTTCGTGGCCGTCTACATTGCAATCGCGAAGTTGACGGTAGAGGTCGGTGTGTGCCTCGTCGAGGTAGAAACCCACTTCTTCCAGCAGGGTTTGGATATCGGTGCCGAACACAGGGTGCTGACCTCGGGAAATGAGTTTTTGGTGCAGCTCCTCAATGTTGGTTATACCCATGGTGCCTTGCATCATCAGGGTACGGGTAGCCCAGTTGTTTCGGCGCATGTAAGGGTGGCACAGACCTTCTTCCGATATGGCTCCTCCTGTGCCGTAGAGTAGGTGGCCCATGAGAACTTCGCCGCCGAAGTTGAAGTGGCGCTTGTAGCTCTCGGCATCGGCGCTCTTGATGAGCCCTTCATCCTTCATGCGGCGGAGGTTGCGCTGCTGGTTGGAGAAGATGTCGGTGATGGCTGATGGCGAGGCATCGCGAGAACGGAAGATGTAGGGCTCGCCCAGCGGCATATTGAGCTTTATGCAGCCTATGCCGGCTCCATCCTGACCTCGGTTGTGCTGTTTCTCCATAAGGAGGAACAGCTTGTTGAAGGCCCACTCCGGCGAGCCGTACTTCTCCGCAAAGTAGGAGAGCGGCTTCAGCAGTCGTATTGCTGCGGACATAACTTTGTGGGGGTTAGTTGTTTACTGGCGAACCTTCACTTGTATGCCCTTGCCCTCGCGCATGGTGCCGATGACCACGCCGCCCGGACCTGCCGTGCAGGCTTGCTCGACTTGGTCGGGCTTCACGATGGCAACCCAACCGATGCCCATGTTGAAGGTGTGGAAGCGGTCTTCAGCATCGACGAAGCTGAGGACTTTCTGGACGGCGGCGTTGTCCCAGTAGGGGATTTCGAGGTCAGCTCCCTTGTCACCGAGGAAACGCTCGAGGTTCTCGGGCAGACCGCCGCCGGTGATGTGGGCGTAGGCTTTGGGGGTGATGCCGAGCTTGCGCATGTCGTACACAACATCGTGGTACAGGCGAGTGGGGGCCAGCAGGCTGCGCAGCTCCTCTTCCGTGAGAAGGTCGGGGTTCTGCTTCAGGATGCGGCGCACCAGGCTCCAGCCGTTGGCATGGAAACCGTCGCTCGGGTAGCCGATGAGGATGTCGCCTACCTCAACCTTGGAGGGGTCAATCATTTGGCTCTTTTCAACGCAGCCGATGCTGAAGCCGGCCATTTCGACAAGGTTTTCGGGAACCACGCCGGGCATTTCGGCTGTCTCGCCGCCGGCGAGGATGCAGTTGCAGCTCTCCAGGTAGTCGCACATGCCGGCCACCAGACGAGTGATGCGCGGTTTTTCGATTTCGAGGTTGGAGATGCCGAGGTAATCAAGGAAAACGAGGGGGTCGCCACCGGTGGTGAGGATGTCGTTTACGTTCATGGCCACCAAGTCCTTGCCTGCGGTCTCGAGCATGTCGAGGTCGAAGAGGATTTCTGTCTTGGTGCCCACGCCATCCGTACCGGTTACGATAACGGGCTCTTTGTAGGATGAGAGGTCGTATGCTGCTGCGAACAACCCGAAGGCGTTGCAGAGCTTACGGTTTTTCTGTGTGCGCTTAACGTGTGCGCTGATGTCGTTCACGAAAGACTGTGCTTCGATAGTATCGACGCCGGATTGCTTGTATGTGAGATTGCCGGACATATGTGTGATATCGCGTGGATTCGCGCGGATTATACTCTCTTTTTTATCGTTTGGCAAGCCGTATTTTCGGAGCCGGGGTCTATTTGTTCGCGAATTGCAGCTCTGTAATGAGGCCGGAGGTAATGAAAAGAGCGAGGTCGGAGTAACCGAACCTCGCTCTTGCAAGTGTGAAGAAAATCCCTGTTCGTCAGTTTGCTGCCACTTGTGTGCCATTGCCGGAACTGTGGCAGAACTTGCTGGTGTAAAGACAATCCAGCACGGTGGGAAGACCTCGTTTCATTCCTTCCATTGCCTTGCGGGTGATGTGGGGCATGGCTCGTTCATCGACCTTGCGCATGCCGTAGAACGTGCTGGCGGTCTGGCGGATGTGCTCAGCTATCCACTTGCTGTTGAAGTCAGCGTTGCGGGCGGCTTTGCTTACATCAATCAGGGCTTGATGAAGCGATTTTTCGGTAAGGGACTTACCCTCGGTGCTGCCGACTACGAAAATGTCGTGGAAGGTGATGGTCTTGTCACTGCGGAACCCCTTGCGGAGGTTGCGTTCATGAACGACGGCACCGACCATGGTGCCATCGGTGTAGATGGCATTCACGACGTATACCCGGCTTTCTATCTTGTCGCCAAGCTGTTCGCGCAGCGTATCGCGAGCCATGCGGAAATCTTCCACGTCCTTCGGGGCGCGGTAGATGATGGCATGCGCAGGCATGACGTTCTGGTTTCCCGGTAACTGTCGGGCTGTGCCCAGCAGCATTTCTGCCAGTTCCATGGCTCCGGGGTTGGAATGTTTAAGGGGGACTTCGTAGGTTGAGATGTAGTTGGCAATGATGGCTCCCTTTCTGTTCACCAACTGCATGGTGCGTACACAGAAATTGCCGAGTCTTTCACTGTCAGCATCCCACGTCACTTCACCGCCTCCCACCCAGCCGGAGGGCAGGGTGTAAGTCACGGCATTGGTCCGGCAGTGTTCATCCTGCAGGACTACTTTAGTTGCAGCGTACAAGCTGCCCGCAGCCATCAGTATGGCACCTGTTAGCGCGGTTATCAAGGTTCTTGTACTCATGACGACTGAATTGTGTCAGAATTGTTGAGTAATGTCAATACTAAAGTATTCCTAAATTATTACGGATTGACAAAAAAATGAAATTGTAGTATAAGGTGCGCCGTTATGGCAGGACTTATCATAGCGCCGAAGGCGAGAATTTTTCACGGGCACGATTGGGTGTACGGAACGGAGGTTCGAACGATGTTCGGCAATCCGGCTCCGGGCGATGTCGTATTGTTGAAAGATCAGCGCGACCATTACCTCGGTTCAGCTATGTATAATCCTCATTCCCAGATTATTGCCCGTCGTTTTTCGCGGCGTAAGCAGGATTTGGATCGTGATTTTTTTGCGCGTCGCATCTCACAGGCTATGCTTCTGCGTGAGCGCTGGTTACCGGGAGAGGAACTCATGCGCCTAGTATGGAGCGAGAGTGATGGCTTGCCCGGATTGATAGTTGACCGTTATCGCGATGTCTTGGTTGTGCAGACCCTCACGCTGGCCATGTACCAGCGCCTGGGGCTTATACGTGACATTTTAGGTGATTTGTTGCAGCCGCGAGCCATTATTGTACGCAATGATTCGCCGATGTTGGTGGCGGAAGGAATTGAGCCGCAGACTTATGTTGCCGCCGGTGAGATGCCTGAGCCCTTTGTGGCTGAGGGCAGGGGGCTGAAGTTCTTGATTGACCTCTCTACGGGGCAGAAGACCGGCTTGTACCTTGACCAGTTGCAGAACTATGCTGATGTGGCGAAGTTTGCCCGTGGTCGCAGGGTGCTGGATTGTTTCTGCAATCAGGGCGGATTTGCTCTGGCCTGCGCCAAGGCCGGTGCTGCGAGTGTGACCGCCGTTGATATCTCGGAGGAGGCTATTGCCTCCGTTCGCCGCAATGCCGAGCTTAACGGTGTGCAGATTGAGGCTGTTGCGGAGAATGCCTTTGACTTCCTGAAACGTGAGAGCGATGCCGTGCGTAAGGGTGCTGACCCCAAGTGGGATCTCATCATTCTCGACCCGCCCAGCTTCACCCGCAACAAGAAGAGTCTGAGCGGAGCCATGAGAGGGTATAAGGAAATCCATTTGCGCGCCATGCAGATGCTGCCGGTGGGCGGTGTGCTCTCTACATTCTGTTGCTCGCACCATGCGAGTGCCGGAGCCTTTAAGCAGACAATATGTGAGGCCGCCGTGGATGGTCATAGCACGCTGCGCTTGGTTGCCAATCATGGTCAGAGCCCCGATCATCCCGTCCTGCTGAATATCCCCGAAACCGAATATCTGAAAGGTTTTACCTTTGAGATGGTTCCCGGTCGCTGATGGTGACCACCCTGTGAAAAAAAACGTCAATGAAGTTTACTTTTAGCGTATTTGTTTTATTGGCAGCAGTCGGAATGGCTGTTGGGCAAGCTGCTGTTCCCGTTGTTTCTGCACCGGTGCCGGAGGTTGTGACCCTGCGCGAGAGCCCGAAGTCGCCCCCTGTCTCGCGGGAGCGCACACGAGTGGCCGTGCTGGGATACGGAAAAATCGGAGAGGGTAAAGTCGCGCTCAGTCCTGCGGCTTTTGAGCAGCAGATGATGTACCTGAGAGAGTCAGGAATGTCGGTTATTTCGCCCTCTGATTTTATTGCATGGAGAGCAGGTACCCGTATGTTGCCGGCTCAGTGTGTGCTGTTGACTTTCGATAAGGCTGATGACGGATTTGCTCAGCATGCCCTGCCGGTGTTGCAGCGCTGTGAGTTTCCCTTTCTTGTCTTCGCGGATGGCGGCAACGTGTATGCCCGACCCGGCGAGCTGAACCCTGACAGCTTGCGCGATATGCAGCTCGATGGTGCGGAAATCGGCAGCCAGACCTTGCGCCGTCCCTATGCCATGGAGTGGCAGATGGCGCAGATTGCCGGCGAGGCGCGCTCGCGCAAACTTGTGGAGGACGAAATAGGCCATTCTTCGCGTTTGATGACGGCGGCTTTCGGCGCCTGCAGATTTTTTGCCTATCCCTGGGGGTACAGCGATGATGTTATCAGAGCTGCTCTTGCGGAGTTTGATTATGCCGTAGCTTTTACCCGCAGTCCTGAGAAGGCTCTTACAACGACGGATCCGTACATGCAGCCTCGCTACATGGTGAAGAATGATGCCGTCTTTGCCCGTGCCGTAAACTTCGGTGCGCCTGCGGATGTTGCCGCTGTTCTGGACTCGCTCAAAGCCTGCCGTCCGGCCTTGGATATTGCACCGGCTGCCGTAGCTGCCAATGTGGTTATGCCCGTTTTCGCGGATGATGATGTAGCCGAGGAGGTGGAGGATGAAGAGATTGTACTTCCGGCCGGCACTACTGCGACTCTTGCCTCTGCCGGAACGCCGGAAGTTCCCGCTCCCGCTTCGACTTCAGTTCCGGTGCTTGCTCCCGGCCCTGAGCTGAATCCCGGAACTAATCCGACGAATCTTCCCGTTGTGGAGGATCCTGCGCCACCTGCTCCCGCGCCCGAGCCCGCTCCCGCGCCCGCTCCTGCACCTGCTCCCGAGCCTGCACCTGCACCCGCTCCT
>JAUNRC010000081.1 GCA_030535875.1 Akkermansia sp.
AATCGATTTTTCAGAAAAAATCAGATTTTGCTCAAATTATAATTGACTCAATTGGGAATGGATGAAAAATTACTTTTTCATGATGGGATTACCCTCGGCCTCATAGTAAACTTGACCGTAAATGTAGGGAATCCACCAGAACGTGTGATCGATAACGGCATCGGAAAGTCCTACGCAGTTGGGGCCTGCGGCTTCGATAGCTTGGTCGATTGCTTCTTTGGCATTGGGGGTGCCGGTCGGGAAACAAATAATCATGTGTTTCTTATCGACGCCTTTCACTCGGGAGGGTGCAATCTTGTAGGTGGATTTTGTGATGTCAATATTTTTGGTGCTCACGAGAGTGAAATCACCGATACGCGTGCTGCACGAGGTCAGCACGGCTGCGAGTAGAGAGAATAGGAGGAGCTTTTTCATAGCTTATTCATGCTATCATCAGTTATACTGTAAGTCAAGTGAAAGAAGTTGATTTTTATATGTTGTGTGATATATTTTTTGTTAGTCGGAGTTGGGAGGAGATAAGTTGTCGAAAGATGATGAAAAAAAGAAGGAGCCGAAGTGAAATCGGCTCCTTCGATGGGTGTGGGAACGGATGAAATATTATTTATTCAGGATAGGGTTGCCTTCGACGGTATAGGTATGGCTGCCGTGAATATAGGGAATCCACCACCATTTGTAATTGATAGTGGCATTGGAAAGCCCTACGCAGTCGGGGCCGGCTGCCTCCATGGCCTTGCTGATAGCAGTTTGGGCGCAGGGTTGATCGCTCGAAAGAATGCCGAAAAAGAGAGTTTCGTCAGAGCCTTGAACGCGCGTCGGGCTAATTTTGTAAGTGTATTTGGTGATGTCCATATTTCTCGTGCTCAGGACGGTGAAGTTGCCGACACGTGTGCTGCACGAAGCCAATACCACGGAAAGTAAAGAGAATAAGAGGAGTTTTTTCATTGCGGCGGTGATTCTATCTGTTGTGGTGGAATAAGTCAAGCATTAGGGGAGACAGATTTGCCTATTGATGATAACGAGAGAGAAATTAAAGCGGGGCAGCCGAGGCAGAGGAAACGCAGGGGAGTGTAGCCGGACGGAAGATTGCCGAGCTGATAAGGGTGTCGTCAGCTTTTGTTCTCCCCTTGTGTCATAACGCGCGCGAGGCTTGCTTTTCTTCGGAATCCGTGTAAAATACAGACTCCGATTAACAACACAACACAAGCAATGAGCGACAAAGTATTATTCTTCGATACCACGCTTCGCGATGGTGAGCAGTGTCCGGGAGCTTCGATGAATCTCCGCCAGAAGCTGGAGGTAGCGCGTCAGCTCGAGAAGCTAGGTGTTGATGTTATCGAGGCGGGATTTCCCTGCATATCTGACGGAGACTTTGAGTCGGTGCATACCATTGCCCGTACGGTGAAGAAGTGCCGCATAGCCGGACTTGCCCGCTGTGTGGAAAATGACATTCGTCAGGCTGCGGCTGCCGTAGCGCCTGCCGGAGAGCGAGCCCGCATACATGTATTCTTGGCGACCAGCCCGCTGCACCGCGAGTTTAAGCTGAAGAAGAGCAAGGAGGAAATTCTTGAGATGGCCGTTGCCGGCGTGAAGTTGGCAAAGAGTCTGGTGAACGACGTGGAGTTCTCGGCGGAGGATGCCAGTCGCACCGAGCATGATTATCTTGCTCAGGTCGTCGAGGCCGTAATCGATGCCGGAGCCACGACGGTGAACATACCCGACACGGTAGGCTTTACCACCCCCTCGGAGTACTACACCATCATCAAGTACTTGAAGGACAATGTAAAGAACATCGACAAGGCCATCATCTCCGTGCATTGTCACAACGATATCGGCATGGCCGTGGCGAACTCTCTTGCCGCCGTTCAGGCCGGGGCCCGTCAGGTGGAGGGAACCATCAACGGCATTGGCGAGCGCGCCGGCAACACCGCCATCGAAGAAGTGGCCATGGCGCTCTCCACCCGTCCTGAGCCCTTCGGATTCGAGACCGGCAGCAAACCCCATAATCTCAATACCCGCGAAATTGTTAAGACCAGTCGCGTGGTTGCCCGCATGAGCGGCATGCTTGTGCAGCGCTCCAAGGCAATCGTCGGTGAGAACGCCTTTGCTCACAGCTCGGGCATCCATCAGCACGGCATCCTTGCCAAGCGCGAGACTTACGAAATCATCGACCCCGTGGAAGTCGGCTGGGGCGAGACGGAACTTCCGCTCACCAAGCACTCCGGTCGTGCGGCTGTGAAAGCCCGTTTGGAGAAGTTGGGGCACACGCTCTCCAACGATGAGTTGACTGCTGTATTTGAGCGCTTTAAGAAGGTAGGCGACAGCAAGAAGTTTGTATACGACGATGACTTGTCCTCGCTCGTGGACGACTCGCTCGACACCGGCAACGGCGTGTGGAAAATGGCCCACATCCAGTTCATCGGCGGCGATTCCGCCCGTCCTACGGCAACCGTCACCTTGTTGAAAGACGATGAGGAATATACGGATTGCGCCATCGGTAACGGCCCGGTGAATGCCTGCTTTAAGGCGATTGACCGCATCACGCAGACTCATGGTGAGCTGGTGGACTATAATGTGCGTGCAACCTCTATCGGTCAGGATGCTCTGGGTGAGGTGAGCGTGAAGGTGCAGTTTGGCGACTGCGAGAGCTGCAAGCCGATTTCCGGAAAGGGGGCTGCGACGGATGTTATCGAGGCATCCGCCCGTGCTTACCTGAACGCCGTGAACCGTAATCTTACTTTCAACGCGCTGGGAATCAGCGGTAACTGATGTTGCCGGTAAAAATCATCGTTGGTCTGGGCAATCCCGGTCGGGAGTACGCCGAAACTCGCCATAATGTCGGGTTTATGGTGCTGGATTTGCTGGCTCGTCATTTCGGGGCGGAGTGGAAAGCCGACAAAGCCCGCAAGGCTGAGTTGGCAGCCGGACCGGGGGTGCTGCTGGTCAAACCGCAGACCTACATGAACGCCTCGGGCGAGAGCGTGGGGCCGCTCATGCGCTACTACAAGTGGGAGCCGGAGCAAGTGTTCGTGATTTACGATGATATATCCTTCCCCGTGGGTACCATGCGCCTGCGCGCCGGGGGCTCCGCGGGAGGACATAACGGCATGAAGAGCATGATTGCTCACTTGGGAACGGAGAAATTCCCGCGCCTGCGCGTGGGAATCTCCGCGCCCGGGTGCAAACAAATGGTCAGCCACGTGCTCGGGAAATTTGCTCCCGATGAGCGCCCGTTGCTGAACGAGGCGCTTGCCCGCGCCGCCGCTGCCACGCTCATGACCCTTTCGCATGGTTTCGATGCTGCGGCGAACCAATTCAATATCAAAAAAGAAAAGAAGAAAAAGGAGAAACCGGCTCCTGAGGAAGCCGCTCCTGCAGCCGTGGCTGAGCCTGCGGCCGAGCTGTCAACGCAGCCCGGTGCAGATTGTTCCTGAGCTGCCGCATTTGCGGCTTGCTTTGTGGCGGGGGTGGGGGTAAGATATAGGACATGAGTACCCGAGTGAGCGATGAGCAGTTGGAAATGGTGCGCCGTTGGGCGAGCTATGGCGTGGATTTGAACGGCATCCAGAAGAAATTGGTTACCGAGTGCGGAGTGCACCTCACCTATATGGAAGTGCGTTTCCTCCTGCTTGATCACGGCATAGAAATTGCCCGCCCGCAGGAGAAACCCGCCCCCGAGCCGGCACCCGCGCCCGCTGCACCTCAGCAGGTGGCACCGGCTCCGGCGCCCGCACCCGCCGCTGCACCCTCCGCAGCCGTTAAGCCGACGGTCACCTTGGATGACCTGCAACTGCCCGGCACGCTCATTTCCGGTAAATGCAATTTCCCGAGCGGGACCAACGGCTCATGGCAAATTGATCAGATGGGGCGCTTCGGCTGGTCTGAGCTCAACGGCACCCCCACTCCTGCGGAGTTGCAGGCCTTTGAGCTGGAGTTGCGTCAGCTCCTCAGCCGCATGGGTTGATAGAAGCAGGGGGGGGCTCATAATCGCGCGAATTGCAGGTGCATCCAGTCACGATTGCAGCACCTCCCCAGCGAGACTGCGCCGTGGCTCTCCCAGATTTGCCACCAGTGCTCACAGTCGGGGTGACTGAGGGTGGCACGGGGTGCGCGCGTGCCGTAAGCATTTGCCGCCGGTGAGAAGTCGAGGGCTATGCCCCATGCATGCATGGAGAGCGCTCGGCCGGAAGTCGTGCTGCGGTAATTGTAGCTACCGCCGTAGAGATTGAGCCCCAAGCGCTCAATTTCATCCTGCCCGTAGTGGGCAAGAATTTCGCGGAGGGCGTCCTGCACGTGGGTGGCAATCAGGCGGTGCACCCGGATGGTACGCACGGTCTTACCCTCGTAGAGCAGGGGGTAGGGCGGCGCCAGACTGACAAGATTGTACTCATCGCCCGGTGCACCGAAGATGCTGGTGCCGCGGCGCACCTCGTTCTGCGTGGGCCATGTCGGAAGGGTGGCACCCGGCAGTCCGAGAGCTTTTTTAAGAGCCTGTACGGTGACCGGTCCCACTATGCCGTCGGGCGCAACTCCGATTTTCTTCTGAATGAGCGCAATGTCATTTTTCATGTTGAGTCGGGGTGGCGGGGGTGGCATGTTCGATGTGGGCGAGTCGGGCATCCATACTGCGCAGCACGTCAACAGTGTGAGCAGCGGTGGTGGATTGTTCACAGGCTAACTGACGAAAATCGCTGTAAACGAAGCACATCAGACAAAAGCCGCCGAAGGTGACAATCTCGCGTGTGTAATCTCTCAGTAGGCTGAGGTATTCTCGGAATGGTTTGCACATGCCTCAGTTATATAGCAGAAGCTCCGTTTTCGTAAGAAAAAAACGGAGCTTCGCGGCGCTTGCGCCATGCTCGGCATGTGCGGAGCTATGGGCTGCGAGATATGATATCAGAGAATATTGGTCGGGGCTGTTGCCGGATCGGCAGCGGCAGGAGCCGGAGCCGGAGCAGGCGCAGGAGCAGCAGCCGGAG
>JAUNRC010000082.1 GCA_030535875.1 Akkermansia sp.
TGGTAAATTGTAAATTGTAAATCCCGAATTTTCGTTTTTGTTTGCAATGGGAAAGCGCTTATGGTAGAATGTTCGCATGAACCCGCCTCAGATGATGGCAGAAGAGCGAGTTGCCGTTATGGAATCCCGTGTGCAGGCACTGGAGGCTGAGCTGGCTGCTGCCCGTGCCGCGCTGACGGTGACCCGCACACGCGTGATGGCTGATCGGCGTGAAGGTGTGGCGGGAAATGAGGTGCTGGCGGTGGTGAAGACCGCCGCTCCGAGCCCTCACCGTGTGTTGCCCCTCAGTTCCGTGGTTACCTGCGGGGAGGAGCAGGATGACTTGCCGGGCATTCTTATTCAGCCCTTGCCCTTGCACGATGCTTTGCGGCGTAAGTGGGCGCTGGGAGCCGGATTGCCCTCGGTCGGTTTTGCTGCTGCACATCGGGTGGAGAGTGGGCGCATGTTGTCCGGTGGCGGTCGCTTGCGCCTGTTCGGCTTGTTGCGCGACGGTTCTCCATGGGAGAAGTTTATTCCGCTGGCAGAACTTGTCCGCGATGGTGGCTACACCATTGGTCGCGAAGGCGAGATGGCGGATGTGGTGCTGGAGGACTCGAGCGTGTCGCGTATGCATGCCCGATTGGAAATCAGCGCTCAGGGCTTGGTGGTGTCGGACCTCAATTCAACCAACGGCGTGTATGTGAATGACAATGCCGTGGATTATTATAGCCCTCAGGTGCCGTTGACCGATGGTGCCACTCTCACCCTGGGTGAGGTTCCCCTCAGGGTGGAATTGATTGTGAAATCTGAATGATAAAATCTTAACTATTGATATATGAAAAAGTTATTAATGAAGAGTGTAGGCACGTTGGTGCTGTCAGCGGTGACGGCTTTTGCCTCGCCTTATTCTCCCTCAGATCATTTGTGGTACCAGCAGCCGGCCGGTGTGCCGCGCGCGAGATTGCCGTGGCGGCCGACGCGCAGCAGTATTGAGAACTTACCCGGCAAGAGGAGTGGCGATACTTGGGAGAGCCAGACCTTACCCGTGGGCAATGGCCGCTTGGGTGGTACGGTGTATGGTGGCAATCGTTTGGATTGCGTGGTGCTCAATGAGGTGAGCCTGTGGAGCGGCGGCCCGAATTCCCCCGATAACGGTCATGGCTATGAGTACGGTCCTACTGCCGGGCCTGATACTTTCGGCAGTTACCAGCCTTTTGCCAATTTGTATGTGGGCTATGATTATGACGGTTGGTTGGCAAATTACAATCGCGCTCTTGATTTGCGCAATGGTGTGGCCATCACGCGTATGCGGGCCGATAAGGTGAATTACACGCGCCGTTGCTTCGCCAGTCGTCCGGATGATGTGATAGTATACACGGCTTCGGCGGACAAGCCCGGCTCCGTGAATGCTAAGATTGCGCTTACACCGTACCATAATGTGACTTACCGCATGTTGCAGGACAACACGATTGTCATGAGTGGTACTTTGGCTAATGGGCAGGAGTTTGAGGGGCGCTTGAATGTTCGTGCGCAGGGCGGTAAAATCCGTCGTTATGGTAAAGGCGGCGAGGCTGCGGTGACATATACCGGCAAGGGCGATCGGGTGTACCCCGTTTATGATGCCGGTGATATCCCCTACATCTCCGTCAGCGGGGCGGATTCGCTCGTCATCACCATTGCTCTGGCAACGGATTATGCTCCCTCTTATGACGACAACTGGAAGGGCGAGAACCCTTCCTCTCGCAATGAACAGACCCTGCGCCGCGCTCTCCGCAAGCCCCTGCGCAGGCTGATTGCCGATCATCGTGAGGATTTTTCTCAGTATTATGACCGCATGAGTCTGGATTTGGGGACTTCTCAGCCCGAAGTTGCCGGTGCTCCGACTGATTTGCGCCTGATTTCATATCGCACGCGTTGCAATCGCAACGAGCCCGCGGGGGACCCCGACCTTGAGGAGCTGATTTACAATTACGGGCGCTATATTCTCATCTCGTCCTCTCAACCGGGTAATCTGCCTGCCAATTTGCAGGGCATTTGGAACGACAAGGTTCATGCTCCCTGGGCCAGCGACTACCACAATAACATCAATTTACAGATGTGCTATTGGGCGGCTGAGGTGACGAACCTGGCCGAGTGTCATCAGCCCCTGATTGATTTCATCCGTTCGATGGAGAAACCCCTCCATGAGAGTACCCGCAAACATTTCGGTAATCATGTGCGCGGATGGACTACCCGAATTTCGCAGAATCCCTGGGGCGCCGGCGGCTGGAAAAAGTGGAACCCGCCGGTCAATGCCTGGTATGCACTCCACATCTGGGACCGCTATCAGTACTCGCTGGATAAGGAGTACCTGCGCGATGTGGCTTACCCGCTTCTGAAGAATATTTGCCACTTCTGGGAGGATGAGCTCAAGCAGGTCGGGGCGGCCGGTAAGGGGCTGCAAACCCGCGCCCGTGAGGAAGCTCCCATCAAGGAATTGAAGGCGGCAGACTATCCCGAGCTGAATGAAATTAAGGAGGGCGCTCTCGTCTGTCCCATGGGGTGGTCGCACGAGTGGGGTCCCTTGGAAGATGGCTGCGCCCATGACCAGCAGCTTATCTGGGAGCTCTTCGACAATACGGTGAAGGCCGCAGCCATTCTCGGGGTAGATGCCGAGTGGGCTGCCGAGCTGGCGAATAAGCGCGACCGGCTGGTGGGTAATCGCATCGGTAAAGGCGGTTACCTGCAGGAGTGGATTGTGGACCGTCCGGACAAGGTGACGGGGCAGCGCCATACATCTCATCTTATCGGTGTGTTCCCGGGTACTTCCATCTCGATGGATAAGACCCCCGACTTTGCCCGCGCTGCTATGAAGAGCTTGGAGCTGCGAGGCCTGACGGCTGACAATCGCCGCAGTTGGACATGGCCTTGGCGCACGGCTCTCTGGGCGCGCTTCCGCAATGCGGACAAGGCTTACAGCATGGTGCAGCACTACATTCGTTATAATTTGTTGGATAATCTTTTCGGCAATCATCCGCCCATGCAGATGGACGGCACCTTCGGTATGCCGGCCGGCATAAGCGAGATGCTCCTGCAGAGTCATGCCGGTGCCATTGAGCTGTTGCCGGCAGTGCCTGAGGTGTGGAGCACGGGCTCGGTGCGAGGTATTCGTGCTCGCGGCAATATTACGGTGGATATGGCATGGGAGAAGGGTAAGGTGACGGAGTTCTCGCTGACGACGACCACTCCCAATCCTGAGCCCGTGACTGTTATCGTGAACGGCAAGCGCCGTCAGGTTGTCCCTCAAGTGAAGGAGGATTGATGGCAGAGCTTTCTTGTTGATTTCATATCATAACGACCCGTCGGAGTACTGAGTGCTGCGGCGGGTCGTTATTTTGTCGCTTGTGCAGGAGCGCTTTTTATGCGGTAAAATAAAAAATCCCCCGCAACACATGGTGCGCTGCGGAGGATGGGAAAGCGGAAAAGGTGGCTGCTTTATTGAATGGCGGCGAAAGCCTGCTGCAAGTCAGCGATGATGTCCTCAGCCGCCTCGATGCCGACGGAGTAGCGGATGAGGTCGGGCTTCACGCCGGCCTCGAGTAGTTGTTCATCGGTGAGCTGGCGGTGGGTGTGGCTGGCAGGGTGCAGCACGCAGGTGCGGGCATCGGCCACATGGGTGACGATGGCGGTGAGCTTGAGGCTGTCCATGAACTTAATGGCGCGCTCACGACCGCCCTTAATGCCGAAGGTCACCACGCCGCAGGTGCGACCGCTGTCGAACTGGCGCTGAGCAAGTTCATAGTAGCGGTTGGAGGGCAGACCGGCGTAGTTAATCCAGGCGACATCCGGCTGCTTTTCGAGGAACTCGGCAACCTTCTGGGCGTTCTCACAGTGACGAGGTACGCGCAGGTGTAGAGTCTCGAGACCGAGGTTGAGCAGGAAAGCGTTCATCGGGGAGGGGATGGAGCCGAGGTCGCGCATGAGCTGCACGGTACACTTGGTGATGTAGGCTCCCTTGCCGAAGGCCTGCGTGTAGACCAGCCCGTGGTAGGAGTCGTCCGGCTGCGTGAGACCGGGGAACTTATCGGCATGTGCCTGCCAGTCGAAGTTGCCGCTGTCGACCACTACGCCGCCGACCTGAGTGGCATGACCGTCCATGTACTTGGTGGTGGAGTGCATGACGATATCGGCACCGTGCTCGAAGGGCCGGCAGTTCATGGGGGTGGCAAAGGTGTTGTCCACGATGAGGGGCACTCCGTTGCGGTGAGCAATGTCGGCCATCTTGCGGATGTCGAGCACCTGCAGGGAGGGGTTGGAGATGGTCTCGGAGAATACGCACTTCGTGTTCGGTCGGAAGGCTTTCTGGATTTCTTCTTCCGGGGCATCCTGATCGACAAAGGTGACCTCAATTCCCAGCTTTTTGAAGGTTACGGCGAAGAGGTTGAAGGTGCCGCCATAGATGGCACTGGTGGAGATGAAGTGGTCACCCGCTTCGCAGATGTTGAAGATGGAGTAGAACGAGGCCGCTTGTCCCGATGAGGTCAGAATGGCGGCTACACCGCCTTCCAGCTCTGCTATCTTTTTGGCCACACATTCGTTGGTCGGATTTTGCAGGCGGGTGTAGAAGAAGCCGGCTTCCTCCAGGTCGAACAGGCGCGCCATCTGGTCGCTCGTCTCATACTTGAAGGTCGTGGACTGGTAGATAGGCAGCACGCGGGCCTCGCCCTTTTTCGGCTGCCAACCGCTTTGTACGCAAATGGTATCTCTGTTCATGTGCGCACATGGTAACATATTTCCTATGCAATGGCAAGGAATAATTATTGTATTTACAATTTACGATTTACCATTTACAATTTATTGAGTTCGGCACCTGCGGTGCGGGTGGTGAGCTAAGCTCATGCCGCCGTTTACGCCCCTCGGCGTTAGGCCGAGGGGCGGCGGTAAGTTCAGAACAGGCTTCGCTATTCTTCAGGCGCAAGCCTGCAAATTCAATAAATTGTAAATTGTAAATGGTAAAT
>JAUNRC010000083.1 GCA_030535875.1 Akkermansia sp.
AAGCGTACTTTCTACAGCCGTGGTCAGACCGGTCAGCAGTTGCTGCTGGGTTGCTACCAGGCTATGGAGAAAGAAATCGGTAAGGGCCACATCGAGATGTACCCCCGTACCGAGATGATGGACCTCGTGGTTGTTGACGGCCATGCCAAGGGCATCGTCGTGCGCGACATGGTGACCGGTGAGATTAAGAGCTATGCCGGCGACACCGTGCTGCTGGCCACCGGCGGTTATGGTCGTGTGTTCTTCCTCTCCACCAATGCTATGGGCTGCAATGTGGGTGCTGCTTGCGCCTGCTGGAAGAAGGGTGCCTATTTTGCCAACCCCTGCTTCACGCAGATTCACCCCACCTGCATTCCCGTGAAGGGCGACTACCAGAGTAAGCTTACCCTGATGTCCGAGTCTCTGCGTAACGACGGCCGAATTTGGGTGCCCAAGAGCCGTGAGGTCGCTGCCAAGATTCGCCGCGGCGAGATGAAGCCCTCCGATGTGGCTGAGAACGATCGCGACTACTACTTGGAGCGCAAGTACCCCTCCTTCGGTAACCTTGCTCCCCGTGACATTTCTTCCCGTGCCGCTAAGGAGGCCTGTGATGATGAGCGTGGTGTAGCCAACACCGGTCGCGGTGTGTTCCTTGACTTTAAGGATGCTATCGACCGCATGGGCAAGGAGTGGATCGACGGTCAGTACGGCAACCTCTTCGAGATGTATGAGGAGATTACCGATGTGGATCCCCACGAGCAGCCGATGATGATTTATCCCGCCTCCCACTACACCATGGGCGGCCTGTGGGTGGACTACAACCTCATGTCCTCCATCCCCGGTCTGCACGTGCTCGGTGAGGCCAACTTCTCCGACCACGGTGCCAACCGTCTGGGTGCCTCCGCTCTTATGCAGGGTCTGTCCGACGGCTACTTCGTCATTCCCGCCACTCTTCCGACCTACCTGACCACTCAGAAGCCCGGTAGCATCACCACCGCTGCTCCCGAGTTCATCGAGGCTGAGGAGGCTGTGAAGGCCCGCATCCAGAAGATGATGGACGTGAAGGGCACCAAGACTCCCGATGAGATTCACCGCGAGTTGGGCAAGCTCGTGTGGGAGGATGTCGGCATGGGTCGTACAAAGGAAAGCCTGATGGATGCCATCGAGAAGATTCCCGCCATCCGCGAGGAGTTCTGGACCAATGTCAAGGTGGTCGGCAGTACGGAAGGTATGAATCAGGAGCTTGAGAAGGCCTGGCGTGTGGCCGCCTTCCTCGACTTCGCAGAGGTGCTCTGCTACGATGCCCTCAACCGTGAGGAGTCCTGCGGCGCTCACTTCCGTCTGGAGCACCAGCTTGCCGACGGCGAAGCCAAGCGCGATGACGCCAACTTTGCCTATGTGGCCTGCTGGGAGTACAAGGGTACGGGCGAACTTCCGGTTCTGCACAAGGAGCCGCTTACCTTCGACACCGTGCACCTGGCAATCCGTTCCTACAAGTAAAGAATTAAACCTCCAGAATTTCATACATCATTATGGCTAATCTCAATCTTACGCTCAAGGTCTGGCGCCAGGAAAATGCACAGGCTCAGGGCCGTATCGAAACCTACAAGGCCAAGAACATCCCGGACGAGGCTTCCTTCCTCGAGATGCTCGACATCGTGAACGAAGAGCTCGTTCACGAGGGCAAGGAGCCCATTCACTTCGACCACGACTGCCGCGAAGGCATTTGCGGTATGTGCTCGCTCACCATCAACGGTGTGCCCCACGGTGGCAAGAAGGTGACGACCTGCCAGTTGCACATGCGCCAGTTCAAAGACGGCGACACCATCTGGATTGAGCCCTTCCGTGCTGCTGCTTTCCCGCTGCTGCGTGACCTTGTGGTCGATCGTACCGCTCTGGACAAGATTATTGCCGCCGGCGGTTTCGTGGACGTGCGTACCGGTGCAGCCCCCAATGCCAACAACATGCCCGTGCGCAAGAAGACAGCCGACGCCGCTTTCGACGCCGCTGCCTGCATCGGCTGTGGTGCCTGTGTGGCAAGCTGCAAGAACAGCGCCGCCATGCTCTTCACCTCTGCCAAGGCTGCTCACCTCAATCTGCTGCCCCAGGGTCAGCCCGAGAAGAACAAGCGCGTGCTCGCCATGGTGCGCCAGATGGACGCTCTGGGCTTCGGCAACTGCACCAACCTCTACGAGTGCGAGGCCGCATGTCCGAAGGGCATTACGGTGGACAACATTGCCAAGTTGAACCGCGATTACATGATCGCCTGTGCGGCTGAGGCTGTGGGCGTGTTCGCTTAATTAGCTCTTATAGAAAGATTCAGCCACCGGTACGACATGTACCGGTGGCTTTTTACTTGCTATTTTGCCGTTGGGTATTATAATGGGCGAGCAGGCGTTATGAAGTTTTATATAGTTACACCGACATTCAATTCTCTCGGCTGGCTGGAGCGGGCCGTACGATCCGTAGCCGATCAGTCGGGGCAGGGCGTGGAAGTTCATCATCATGTGCAGGACGGTGCTTCGACGGACGGGACGGCTGCATGGCTGGAGGCTTGGCAGCGCGAGCATGCTGACAAGCCCGGTTATACCTTTACCTATGTGAGTGCGAAAGATGCCGGTATGTACGATGCTCTCAACAAGGCTTGGGATGCTATGCCGGCGGATGCTGATGTTACGGCACATCTCAACAGCGATGAGCAGTACCTGCCTGGCGCCTTTCAGGGAATAGCCGAGGGCTTTGCCTCTCATCCGTCGGCCGATATTATCCTGAGTTCTCATTTCGTACTCGATGCTCAGGATCGCTACATCTGCCATCGTTGGCCCGTCACACCACAGAAATGGGTGAGCCGATGTGTGTGCGAAATGATTACCTGCGCTTGTTTTCACAAGGCGTCCATTTTCCGTCGCCATGGCATACGCTTCGATACGCGCTGGCGTTCCATCGGCGATCTTGTCCTCTATCGCGATATCATGGAGACATCGCCGAATGTGGTGGCACTGGCCGATGTATTTACAACGAGCTTCACCGTAACCGGTAGCAATTTGGGCTGGTCTGAAGTGACGGACAGGGAGTGGGTCACTTTGTTGGCGGAGATGTCGAGCGCGGCACGTATCTGTCGACGAATCGCCGGACTGTGGTGCAATCTGAAGCGACGTTCGAAGGATTGTATACATCGCGCACCTCGGACGTATGCCGTCTATCCTGCCGGCTCCGCAGTGAGAGAGGAGCACGCGATTAAGCACCCGACCAGTCATTGGGGGTGCCGTACGGAAGGCGAGCAATAAGCCCGCGGGGTGAGGATGAATTGCTCTGCAAATGGCCCTTTGCGCGCGCTCAGTATATGTCGCCGCGCAAATAAAGCTGTACAGTTGCGCTGTGGCTGTGTATAATGCGGCACATGAAGACGATGTTCAGAAAGATGATTGCTGTGACAGCGGCTGCGCTGTGTGTGATGTCGGCCGGTGCACAGGAGGTGGATGTCGATGAATTGCTGCGCGCCATGCGTGAGATGACCGTCAGTCAGGGCAATAAGGATGTGATGGGTAAAATCCGTAAGGGTCGCAATAAGATTCCCTTCAGCCTGAGCGCCCGCGGGGAAACCGTGGTTTTTCAGTACAAGCATAACGAGGCTTGGCAGCGTTTTGACGTGCGCATTAAGGACAAGAATGCCGATTTGGTGCTGGTGACTAACGGCAAGGCTCAGGTAATGGCGCCGGCTCATTATGTGAAAACCATTGCCGGAACGGATGTCTGCTATGAGGATTTGTCCCTGCGCTTCCTTTACTGGAAGGGTGGCCGTCTGATTGAGGACAATGCCAACTCTCGCATTAAGGGACGCGATTGTTACATTGTCGAGGTGAAAAACCCCAAGCCTTCCGTCGGCCAGTTTGCCTGGGTTCGCATGTGGGTGGACAAGGAAAACGGCACCACTTGGCAGGTGGACGGCTACGGAAAGGACGGAAAACTTAAAAAGCGCTTTACTATTACCGCTGTCCAGCGTCTTTCCGATGGTACTTGGTTCTTTAAGCAGATGAAGCTTGAAGTTCGCAATCCCAAGGACCCCGCCCGTACCATTGCCCTGAATTATCTGGAGATGGACGACCTGCCCGGCGCTTCCAAATAAACATCCTCTGCTCATAGGCTCATGCGGCAATTTTTTCGAATACTCTGCATCTTGTTGCCGGTTGCCCTCTTTGTGATGGTGCTTTTTAAGGTGCGGGATTTTTTCGACGAAGGCGCAGCATTGAGCGGCGTGGGGGTGATGTTGGGTGCGCTGGTTGTGCTGGCGGTCTGGGAGGGGCTGATGTTCCGCTTCTGGCTCTTGCCGGCGTGGGGGCGTATAATCAGTGAGCGTGTGTACGGTGGTTCCTACACCCCCGATCAGGACCCCCTCGTGGCTCTTGCTGCGCGCATCCGCGAAGGACATGAGCGCGAGCTTCTCCCGCAGTTGGAGCAATTGGTGCGCGAGGATTCCCGCCGCGCTCGTTCCTGGGCGGAGCTGGCTTCAGTCTATACGGATGAATTTCACGACAATGCCGCCGCCCTCAAAGCTTTGTTGGATGGCGCAGAGCATGTCTCGGGTAAAGAAGACCGAGCTCTTTTTCTGTGTAGGGCCGCACTCATGTGCGAGCAGCGACTTCATGACCGCTCCCATGCCCGTGAATTGTATGAAAAAGCCGCCTCGAAATATCCTCGGACGGCTTACGGACGTCGAGCCGCCGAGGCCTTGAGCCGACTTTGAATTGATTTTCAGTAGCTTCGGCGCTGAGGAAATAAAATTGTATATCAATTTTTCAGGGGGGATGCCGGAGTGGCGTCCCCTTTTGTTGATTTATTGGAATAACAGTTGTATCAAAGAGAGGATTATTGTATTGGTTGAGAGATGGTTAAACTGGCGCCATTCTTTCGACACTTAGGAAGCCAATTTAAGCCCCCTCACT
>JAUNRC010000084.1 GCA_030535875.1 Akkermansia sp.
ACTTGCCGCCGCCCTCGGCCGCAAGCCGAGGGCACAAGCGGTTGTATAAGCTTAGCCCCACCATCGCACCGTAGGTGCCGAACTTAACAAATTGTAAATGGTAAATCCGTAAATTGTAAATCAAGCAAATAAGCACAGAGTTGAAATTTACGGATTTACAATTTATTGTAAGCCGGGGGGGGCGTAAACGGTGGCATGAGCTTAGCTCAACATACGCACCGCAGGTGCCGAACTCAATAAATTGTAAATGATAAATCCGAAATGGTAAATCAAACCTTTACAAGAGTAGGATAAAAAGCTACAATGACTACATGAAACCAACCCCTCGCCGCAACCCCCGTCCGATTTCCCCACTGCAAGCCACGGCTCTCCCCCCTGCCCCGGCCCGTCCTTCCGGCAGCAACAAAGGGAAATGGGTTGCCATGCTCCTCCTCATTGCCATAGCCGGCGGAGGTCTGTACTACTACGACTACAACCGCAAGGAAGAAGCCCGTTTAGCAGCCGAGGCCAAAGCCCGCGCCGAAGAACAAGCCCGCCTGAAAGCCGAGGAAGAGGCTCGCCGCAAGGCCGAGGAAGAAGCCCGTCGCAAGGCCGAGGAAGAGCGCCTGCGCAAACTACGCGAAGAAGAAGAGGCTCGCCGCCGAGCTGAAGAAGAGGCCCGCCGCCGTCAGCAGGAACAGCAGGATGATGAGCCCGAGCCCGAACCGGAGCCCGACGAATCGGAACCCGAGCCTACCCCCACCCCCACCGAACCGACAAAAGCTGACGGACCCTACGATGCCGAACTCGCCCTCACCGGCGCCGGAGTCACGGCCAAAGAGACACGCGACCTCTACCAAAGCATGATTGACCGCCTGCTGACCGAAGGTGACTTCGCAGAGTTCAACCGCGCCTTCACTGCCAAGATTCAGGCTGCCGTCCCCGAAATCATCGCCAACGACAAGCTCAACTACAACGCCTACAAGCGCAGTCAGCCGCTCATGCAGGCTGTCGACATCTGCAGCTTGGTGCGCCTGACCGGTGCGGACTACCTCCACAACATCATCAAACCCACGGCTGCGCAAAGCGCTGCCGACGGCTTTGAGCCCGGTGTGGACAACGGCAAGGAATTCATGGCATGGCTGCTCAAAGACAAATCCGCCCCCCTGCACACCTTCATGAGGGGATATACAGCCAATCAGGGCCACAAGCGCAACATGAGCTACCACCTCACCACCCTGCGCAAACTCTGGGCCTCGACCCCCGAAAAACTGCGTGACGACTACCTCAACCTCGCCGTAGCCTGCTCACTGATTTCCCCCAACGTGGCCAACTCGCCCAGTCAGGTCAAGACCAAAGAACCCACCCTCACCATCGAGCAGGTCTACACCTACTTCCGCGAGATGGACGCTAAGAAAAAACTGCTCACTAACATTAAAAAGATGGATGTCACCGACCTCCTCTTCGTGGTCGATGTCCGTCTACCCAAGTCAGAGTTCGAGTGGGTACAAAAGAACATGAAGTACAGCCAAGCCCAATGGGGCGAGGCCTACGCCTCCATCCGCTACCGCATGGAAATTGCCGCCGGTAGCCTGAGCGAAGGCGAACTCTACCAGAAGTACAACTTCGCTGAAATTCGCGAGGACGGCGGTGTGTGCCGCCACCAAGGCTACTTCGCCGCCAACACCGCCAAGTGCAAAGGTGTGCCGGCCGTCTACATCGTCGGTGACGGCGACCGCGGCCCCCACGCTTGGATTGCCTCGATGGTCGATACCATCAACTGGAAGCAGACCGGCTCCTACGGCTACAACTCGGGCAGATTTTCCAACCCCTGCTCCGGTCGCAGCATGCACGAATCCGTCCTCCTCAACCAGAGCAAAAAGACCTCCGACGACAAACTGGCCGCTGCCTACGATGTTATGCAGCTTGCCGAGCATCTCGTCGGCATCGGTTGCAGGAACGAGGCACGCAGTGCCGCCCGCTACGTCACCGGGGCCTTCCCCCTGCTCACCGCAGCCTGGACATCCCGCATCAGCGTGCTGACGGCCGACAAAGACAATCTCCCCGAGCCCGACTACTGGCGCAAGCTCAGCAACGAGCTCTCTCGCCACGGCCGCAAAAACGCCGAGCTGCTCGACCTTGCCTCCGAAATTGACAACAACTACGCCCTCGCAGGCAAGACCGACTCCGCTAAGAAGAGCTCGATGAAGCGCTCCCTCACCAAGCTCAAGCGCACCGTAGGCAACGAGCGCAGCGACCTTCTGCTCGAAGCCGTAGACCGTCAGGCCGCTATGCTGGCCGAAGATAAAGACATCCGCGGCATCACCCAGCTCTACAACAAAACCCTCAAGGAAAACACCGAGCGCGGCGACGTCTTCGGCAACCTCCTCTACCAGTACATCAAACACATGGACGCAGCCGAAGCCACCAAGCGCGACTGGACCGCCATGGCTAAAGCAACCGAAAAACTCTTCGAGAAAAAAGTCCTGACCAACACCGGCGACCACTTCAAACTCTCCAAAGAAGTACAAATCCAAAAAATTATCGGCTCCATTTACAAGAAAGCCGGTAATGATAAGAAGGGAGATAAACTTATTGAAAGCGCCGAGCAGCGATTGCAGGAAAGCCAGCAGCGCAACGGCTAAGATAAACGAAAGCTCAGCAAGCGCTGAGCTTTTCGTTTATCTGCCGCACCCGTCAGAGTGCCATCTCGCCGTGCGCAATCTCACTTTCGGTGCAGCCGAAAATCTCCTCCACTCCCAAAAAAAATATCGTCCCCCTGTCTAACATCGCTCTGCCCCCCAAAACCTTGCGGCCGTTTGCCGACTGACCGGGACCATATATCGGGTGCGAAGCAAAGACGAATCGCGGTGCCCCATTTCAAGCTGCAATACAGCCAAATTACGATAGTGAGCAGCGTGATAACTTGCGAAGGTATGGCGCAGAGCATCCGCCTGCCAATGTTTAAGCCCCGCAGCGCGGCGCAAAGCCTGCCAACGGCGCTGCCAGTTGGCAGGAATAACCGGCTGCACCTGCCGTAATCGCGCGTAGCGCCGCAGGGGCACCACCCGCCCGCCGCCCGTCTTGCTCACCTGCGAACGAACCAGCACCTCATGCTCCTCCCACCTGATATCCTCAGGCTGCAAGCGCCGAACCTCATTCGGTCTCAGCCCACAGTAGAGCATAAGATGAAGCGAGAGCTGCATATCGCGATGTTCCGGCTGAGCGGCTGTATGTTGCAACTGTTCCACCTCGGCCATATTCAACGGAGTAATAGACTGCTCCCTGACTGACGGAGCCGCTATACGGTCCACCGGATTACCTTCGCACCATTCCTGCTGTTGCCCGAAATGAAATATACTGTGAAGAATAGCTCGCCCCTTGCGGTAACTGTGACTGCTGTTACCGAAAGCTGCCTGTAACAAGCGGCGACATTCCCCTGTACCCATAGCCCGCAACGGGCGATTGCCCACCCCCTCCACCCGCAGCATACGCCGCACATAGTGCCGCAAGTCACGGCAGGTTGTCGGTCGCCTGTCGCGGCGGGCGGCTATACTCTCCTGCGCCGCCTGCTCAAAACTGACCGTCTGCTCGGCTGTCTGCACGGCCCTCACTCCTTCACAGAGCGTTCGGCGCAACAGTTGCAGCAACTCAGTTCTCCCCAGCCCTTGTACACGTTCCCCAAGTGCCTCGGTACACTCCAAGACCAGTCGCACGGCATCTCCTGCTACCAACGGCAACTGTGGCAGCGCTCCTTTCTCTCTCGAACTGTATATGCGATTCAGCATACTTTATGCTTATGTCAAGAAAAATACAATGTGAATGAGTTATCAATATAATAGAAACGAGAGAGATTGCAAGCAGTCTAATACTTCGCTTCGGCTGTCAACTTAGGCTGAAAGCATAATGGCGTAAACATCAACATAAGCATAAAGTATGCTGTAAACTGAGAGCGAAAGGACAGAATGGAAGATATCCATTAAGCGAAAATGAGCACCGGGGCCGACACAGTTACAAGCGTGCAGCATGATTTACCTACCATCTTTGAGGGACTGTTACCGACTTATATAGCAGAGAGCATGCGCCGCAAGGAACGGACGGATTTTACGAGCAGAGCCCGCAAGGAATTGCAGGAATACGTGATGAAGGCCTGGGCCGGTTTGGGCGTGAACTGGTCGGCTGAGCCGGACGATGATGATTACATGCCGTTATGTGCTCTGTACGGAGTAGCAATCGTGCAAGTGCAGGCGGGGGTGGCGCTGCAGGAATTGACTCCGAAGGTGAGTTTACTGAAGAGTGAGCTGTTGCGGACTTACCATTGGCTTATGCTGATAACGGATGGTAAGTCGGTACGGGTGATTTGCCGTACCCGTTGTTACGGGGAGTGGGGGCAGCCATGCAAAATGGATATAATATGGCCGGATGGCGTTCCCGACTTGTACCGTCAAAGTTTGGAGAAAGTGCAGCAGCTCGGAGTTCGCCCCGCGGAATATTTTCACCGTTGGTTGTACACCTACTTCGTCGAGCAGGCTCAGCTCCTGCCGGAGTTGAAACACTGCCCAAGCGAGCGATTGTTCGAGGATAATCAATGGCTTGCCCTCATGGCGGAGTATGTGAAAGAGGTGTCGCGACTGGAAAAATGTCGTCAGAAAATTCTCCGACTGAAGACGGGCCGTTGTGAGGCGGTAGAGAAATTTGTGAGCAGATGTCAATTACTCATGAAGAAAATCAGGAGGCGTGTGAGTAAAACGCCGGTTTCTCCCTAGTATAACGTTCGGCAAATAATCGGACTGTTTGCGACTATAAGCGAGCCAAATTTCAGAGCC
>JAUNRC010000008.1 GCA_030535875.1 Akkermansia sp.
CGCCCGTTGTGAAGAATCGCCTGCGGCGATTGTGAAGAACGCCCCGCAGGTGCGGGGCGTTGAGAAGGGGGGGGAGGACGGTTCCTCCGGCTTTAGTTGAAGGGTGTCCCGTCGGCATCTTGCTTCACGATGAAGATGTCAACGAGTGCCCAGATGCCTGAGATGATGCTCAGGTAGCCGAGGGAGACGACGGTGATGAGGAGCTGGGCGATTGCTTTGCCCTTGTAGCCGGCGTAGAAGTTATGGATGCCGAGGCCGCCAAGGAAGAGGGCGAGCAGGATGTATGCAAGTCGTGATTTAGGCATGGTATGTCAGTTGTTGGGTTGTGTGGTTAAAAGGTGTGTTCCTTTGCTTAGGTTATACCTCGGGGTTGGGGTGTTGTCAATAAAAAAGCGCGCCCTGTGTGGGCGCGCTTTGTAAGAATGGTGGAGGCGGTGTTATTTTTTGGTAACGTTGCGCATGTTGGCCTGTCGTTTTTGTTCTTCGAGGGCCTTTTGCTGTTCTTCCATCATGCGCTGCATGCGGTCGAGGAAGCCGCCTTTCTTGGGTTGCTTACGTTTTTTGGGGGCCACTTTTTCGAGGGTGGGCTGGGGCAGGCGGCGGATGATGAGGGTCTGGATGATGGAGATGATGTTGGTGGTGGTCCAGTAGAGGGCGAGAGCACTGGGGTAGGTGTAGCAGAAGAGGAAGAACATGACGGGCATGAAGCGCATGATTTTCTGCTGTGTGGGATCACCGGCCTGGGGGGTCATTTTCATCATGGCAATCATGGAGCCGGCCATGACGAAGGGGAGGACGTTGATGGCGGGTTCCCATCCCATGATGGTGAAGGGGAGGGTGTAGACGGTGTCCATTTGCGAGAGGTCAGTCACCCAGCCGAGGAAGGGGGCTCCGCGCAGTTCTGCGGCGGTCTGCAGGACGTAGAAGAAGGCGAAGAAGATGGGGATTTGCAGGAACATGGGCAGGCAGCCGCCGAAGGGGGAGATGCCGTACTCCTTGTAAAGTCGCATCATTTCCATGGAGACTTTCTGCTGGTCGTCGGGGTATTTCTCCTTGAGTTCTTTCATCATGGGCTGCAGGAGGCTCATGCGCTTCATGCTCATGTAGCTCTTGCGGTAGAGCGGCCAGATGATGAGGCGCACCACGAAGGTCATGGCCACGATAGCCCAGCCCCAGTTGCCGAACCAGCTGTGGAAGATGTTGATGAGCCAGTTCATGGGGTAGCTGATGAGGTAGAGCCAGCCGTAGTCCATGATTTGCTCAATCTTGGGGATGTCGTGGGTCATGTCCTCAAGCATGAGGTTGAGCTTGGGACCGGTGAAGATGCGGTAGGAGAGGGTGCGCACGCCGCCGGGCATGTCGGCGGTCTTGGGGGTGAGGGAGAAGTCGGGTATGCCGGCAGCGATTTCCACGCCGTCAACTTCTTCGTTGGTGACGGGGAGGTTGTAGCGGGTGGGGGCTGCGTAGAAGGAGTTGTTGCCGCTGGATTTGTCGGGCATGAGTACGGTGGAGTAGTACTGGTTCATGGTGCCTACCCACTCGAGTTTTTTGCAGTCGGTCTTGTAGAGGCGGGACTTGGCAGCTCCGAAGAAGGGGTCGAAGGAGCCGCGGTTTTCTTTCTCGAAGTCACCGTTTTCAAGCATGATGTAATGGGTGTAGACGGAGCCTTCGGAGTGGTTGATTTGGCTCATGCCGCCGGCGTAGAGTCCCCAGTTGGAGGCGCCGAGGAGTACGGAGCCTACGTTCTGGACGTCGATGGTGAGGTTGAGGACGTAGGCGTTGCCCTCGATGGTTTTGTTGTCTTTATTGACGGGTTCGAGGGAGTAGATTTTGCGCACCATGAGGTCACCCATGCGGGCGATGAGTGCTACCTGTTTGTTGTTGGTGAGCTCGGGGATGAGGTTGTAGGTGGTTTGGTCGAAGGCGGGCGCGGCATCGTTGTTCAGGCGGAACATGAGGGTGCCGATGCCCTGCGGTACGTTGCCGTTGATGCTGACGTCGCCTTTCAGTTCTTCTTTGGTGCTGTTGATGGCTTGTCCGAGCATGTCGACGCTTTTCACGCTGCCGCCGATGTCCTGAATGGAGTAGCGAGCTACGGGTTTACCGGTCGAGTCGGTCGAGGTGAGGGTGGCGATGGTTTGCGCTACGGGTGTGGCCGGGGTCTCGGCTACGGGAGCGGCGGGAGTGGTGGTGGCAGTGGCGGCTGTGGTGGCTGTGCGTGTCTCGGGCGCGGGTACAGCGGTTGCGACCTCAGTTTGCTGGGCAGGGGTGGCCGGCGGGGGGGTCTGTGTGGAGGTGTACCACCAGTTGGCGGCCAGTAGTGCCACGCATGAGCCCACTACAATCATTGATGTTTTATCCATAAAATTATCAAGGTGGGGTATGATGTTATCTGTGCTGGCGGGGCGGTACGGGGTCATATCCGTAGCCTCCCCAGGGGTTACAACGTAAAATTCTCCACAGTCCCATGGCTGTTCCTTTGAGGGCTCCGTGTTCTTCGACGGCCTGAATGAAGTAGGTGGAGCAGCTCGGCGTAAAACGACAGCCTGACGCGGGGCCCGCCAGTACATGAAGGGGGCCGCTCAGATAGTGTTTGTAGAAGCGTACCGGCAGGATGATTATGCGTTTGAGCATGGGGGTGGGCTTGTGTACTTCCGGCAGCGGTCCAGAAGTTTGAGGAAGTCTTTCTCGAGGTCGGTATAGCTGACCAGTGCTGCCCGGTTGCGCACGACGATGACGACGTGCAGTCCCAGGGCAAGGGGGGCACCGTGTGCCCTGAGAATTTCGCGTACGCGCCTGCGCAGGAGGTTGCGTACAACGGCGTGGCCTATGCGCTTGGTGGTGATGATGCCGAAGCGAGAGGTCGCCGTTGCCTGCGCCATGGGCGCTGTGCTGAGAATAAGGAAACGTCCTGCTTCAGAGCGGCCTGCGTTGCGTACCATGGCGAACTCTGAGGCTCGCTTCATGGTGTTACTCCGCTTGAGCTGCATCTTACAACAGGACGTTGCTTGTTGCTCCTGAGTTGCCGCTATGTGTGCAGTTTATTAACCGTGATAGCGGTAACTCCTGCTGAATTAAACACCGTGCTGGATGGTGTGGCGCTTGTAGTGAATCTCCACACCCTTGGGCAGAAGGCGCTTGCGACCCTTAGCGCGACGACGGGCGAGGATGGCACGACCATTCTTGGAAGCCATGCGTGCGCGGAAACCGAACTGGCGCTTGCGGCAGCGCTTGGAAGGCTGGTATGTTCTCTTGCTCATAATAATTGATGGTTACGTTTGAAGTTGTTGAAGTCTGCTGTGGCCGCTGCGCGCGGTCGGGGTGAGGTATGATACTCAAAAATCGGCGCTTGTCAAGCACCGATTCTTGATTTTTGTGATTTTTCTGCAAAAAGCAGGCTCATCAGGCATCTGCCACCATGAATTTGAGCTCTGCTTCGCAGGTGACTTCGCCGTTGACGGTACAACGACCGTTGCACACGCCGATGGCACCGCGCATCTTAACGAGGTCTGCCTCGATGATGAGTACATCACCGGGGACGACGGGCTTGCGCCATTTTACTTTGTCGCAGCTCATAAAGTAGCCGATTTTGCCTTGGTTTTCGGGGATGCGGAGCATGAGGATGGAGCCGACCTGAGCCATGGCTTCGAGCTGAAGAACGCCGGGCATGACGGGCTTGCCGGGGAAGTGCCCCTGGAAGAAGAGCTCGTTCATGGTGACGTTCTTCTGGCCCACGCACTTGGTTTCGCCCTCGAAGCCGAGTACGCGGTCTACGAGCATGAAGGGGTAGCGGTGGGGCAGGAGTTTGAGGACTTCGCAGGTGTCGAGCACGGTGTCGCCGGCGGGGAATACGAAGGGTTTGGGCTTCATTGCCTCCATGCTTTCGTATTTCTTCTGGAGGGTGGCGGCCATTTGGGTGTTGATTCCGTGGCCGGGCATGACGGCGATGACGTGACCGAGTATGCGGTGGCCGTTGAGGATGAGGTCACCAATCATGTCCATAGCCTTGTGGCGGGCGCACTCGTTGTGGTGGCGCAGGCCGCCGGCGCAGATGTACTGGTCGCCTTTGATGACGATGGCATTGTCGAGGGTGCCGCCCTGAATGAGCCCCTTGTCGAGCAGGGGTTGCACGTCCTCATAGAAGCAGAAGGTGCGTGCGGTGGAGAGTTCCTTCTCGTAGGTCTCGGGGTTTACCTCGGTGGAGAAGTACTGGGTTACGCGACCTTCGGGGCCGACGGCTGTGACGGATACGCGGAACTTGCGGTCCGGCATGATGATGATGCGGCTGCCGTTCTTATTTTCCACTTGAATGGGCTCACGGATTTCCCAGATGACGCGGGGGACATCCTGCTCCTCGATGCCGGCCTGCTTGATGAGTTCAACGTAGGGGGAGGCGGAGCCGTCGCCGATGGGGGGCTCGTTGCTGTCCATCTCGATGATGGCATTGTCCACTCCCATGCCGGTGAGGGCGGAGAGGATGTGCTCTACCGTGTGAACCTTGACGGAGCCTTCGGCGAGGGTGGTGGCTCGTTCTACCGTTTGAACCTTGGCCGCAGAGGCATCGATAAACGGCTTATCGGGCAGGTCAATACGGCGGAACTTGAAGCCCGTGCCGGGCTCTGCCGGTTTGATGGTGAGCTTGACGGGAAGTCCCGTGTGAAGCGACGTGCCCTGGATGGAGGCACACTTCTTAAGTGTTCTTTGCATCTGAATAGCCATATCGTACTTGTATTCTACAATGTTTTTTGCCTTTTGTGAAGCTCAAAGTTGTTCAGAGGGGCAGAAAGAGGGTGTTAAAACGGTTCGTACGCGGAAAAAATGCCGGTTATCAGGATTTTGCTTGCTATTTTGGGGTATTTGCGCTAGCATGTGCGCCCCCGTGCGGTTAGGCTGTGCGGGAGTAGAATATAGCTGAAAGAGAGTTTATGGAGTGGAACTTGATTACATGGGTCGCACTGGTGATTTTCCTTGTGACGTATGCTCTGATTGTGACGGAGAAGGTACATCGTACGGTGATAGCCCTCTTCGGAGCCATGGTGATGGTGCTGCTGGGGGTTATCACGCAGGAGGAGGCCATCAGACACATTGATTTTAACACTTTGGCGCTGTTAATCGGCATGATGATTCAGGTGCTGATTCTCAGCAAGACGGGCTTGTTCCGCTTTTTGGCGGTGCTTGCGGCGCAGAAGACACGCGGCAATCCGGTGGCGCTGCTTATAAGTCTGTCGGTGATGGTGGCGCTGAGTTCTGCCCTTTTGGATAATGTGACGACGGTGCTGCTGACGGTGCCGATTACTTTCACGCTTGCGAAGGACTTGAAGATATCGGCCATGCCTTTTGTGATAGCGCTGATTTTTGCCTCGAATATCGGCGGTACGGCGACCATGATTGGCGATCCTCCCAATATCATGATTGCCAGTGCGGTGAAGGAGCTTGATTTCATGGCGTTTATTCGGGTGCTGGCGTTGCCTTGTGTGGTGATATTTGTATGCACTACGGGGCTTGTGGTGCTGATATACCGCCGTTCATTAGTGTGTGATGCTAAGGTGCAGCAGCGCATTATGAGGATTAAGACGGAGGGGCTTATTCGCAGTAAGCCGCTGCTCTATAAGTGCCTGTTTACGTTAGGTGTGACGATTGCTCTGTTCTGCGTTCACGGGCAAATTCCGGGCTGGACTTTGGAGAGCGGGACGGTTGCTGTGGTGGGAGCTTCGTTGCTCATGCTGATGACGATGCCTCGTCGTGAGAAAGTCTTGGAGTTGATTTTCTCGAAGGTGGAGTGGACGACCATTTTCTTTTTCATCGGTTTGTTTGTGCTGGTGGGCGGCTTGCAGGAGAATGGCGTGATTAAGTGCCTTGCTGCGCATACCATGGCACTGACGGATGGTAATCACGCGGTGACGACCATGGCCATTTTGTGGTTGAGTGCTGTGATGTCGGCCTTTGTTGACAATATTCCCTTTGTGGCGACGATGATTCCGCTTATTCAGGACATGGGCGTAATGGGTTATGCGGACATTGAGCCTTTGTGGTGGGCCTTGTCGATGGGGGCATGTTTGGGTGGCAATGGTACGGTCATCGGGGCCAGTGCGAATGTGGTGGCTCTCTCGCTGGCACGCAAGCAAAATGTATTTATATCGTTTTGGGGCTTCATGAAAGTGGGGTTCCCGATTATGTTGTTCTCGATTATATTGTCGAGCTTTTATCTTTACATAGTGTTCCTGTGAGAGTTTGCAGGTAAACAGAAAAGCCGCAATCTCCCGAAAGGAGATTGCGGCTTTTCCGTTGTTGGCTGTGATAGAGGCTCAGAGATTTTCAACTAACCCCATGGCGTAGGGCGGTGCCGGGGAGGAGATGGGCATGATAAACCAGAGGAAGGGGCGGTCACACAGGAGCCTGTCTTCCGGGGTTGGGGTTGAGTTGCTGCCCGGTACCGGGGATTCTTTCATGGTGACGGAGCATTGTTGGTAGGCTGCGGTGAAAGGGAATACGGGCTTGGCTGTGAGCTTGGTCAGCGGGTTAGCTGTTGTGAAAAGCGGGTCTATTTCCAGTAGTTTGAGCATGCCAGTGATGTCTTGCGGGGTGCTGCGGAAGCTCAGTCGCGGCCACGTGAGGGTGCAGGAGCGGGTGGATTCGCGGAGGGCTGTTCGGATGGCGCTGAATTGTTCTGTGGTGAGCTCGGCGGCAAAGTTGCGAGCCGCGGTGGCCTTTTCGGGGAGGATGACGATGACGTAGCAGTCGGGAAGTCCGGCGGTTTCGGTATCGTCTTTAGCCAGTCTGATGGCTGCTGCCGACCATTTGCCGTGCGGGTCGGTAGCGAAGTGTGAGGCATGCGCGCTCATCATTCTCACTTTGGGCATGCGGCCGTTGGCGTTGTAAAAGTCCTCGGCGCTGCTCTCTGATGGTGAGATGGCGGAGCTCCATCCGGCAGTATAGTCGATGAAATTGACCATCAGGATGTTGGTGGAGTTGCTGACGGTCTCGCTGTTGGCCAGGTTACCGAGTGGAGTTGCGGTGAGGAGGCTGAGCGTTGTGTTGATGGTTTTGAAAGCCTCGGGCAAATCGGTTGAGAAAGGGGCTGCTATGGCAACATCGGGGATGTACTCCGGGTTGAGCCCGGCGGTGGTGTCGGCAAACAGGCAGGCGGTCTCTTTCGGGAGGATGTTGCTCTGCTGTAATTTTTCCGGTAGAGGGAGGGCTTGCAGGCTTTCCTCAACGGAGGGCTCTGCGAGGTAGCTGACTTGGTGCAGAGCGGCGGCCAAAGAGTTCGGGGCGAGTGTGAGATTGCCTTCGGGCTGATGGGCCAGGGCGGCTTTGAGCAGGCGGAAGGTGAAGGCATCGCTTGTGATGGGTGCAGTGTCCTGCTCCGCGATGGTCGGGGCATTGGTCGGGATGAACCACTCTTTAATGTAGGGTGAGCTCAGTCCGAGGACGAAGGCCATCAGTCCTGCAATGATGAGAAGTCTGGGATTGAGGAGGTTCATTAGCTGTACAGGGAGAGTTTTTCGTCGAGCAGGGGGGAGGGGGTCACGCGGTAGCGCTCGCCCAGTTCGATGGATGCCCGATTGCCTAATGAATTGCGGAAGGTGATATGTACGGGGGTGCGGCCGCTGTGCTCCTGAAGGATATTTTTGATGTGCTGAAGGTCGGCCATGGTGTGGCGGGCTGTGTTGAGAACGATTTCGTAGTGAGCGGGGGCTTTGGCCTTGCCACGACGGGCGGGGATGCTGCTGAGCAGTTCCAGTCCGTTGGCTGAGACTTTTTTGCCGCCGGTTTTTTCATCTTCGCTGATGCGTGCCCGGAATTTCACAAAGCTGCCGGCTTGCAGGAGCCCTTCTACGGCGGCTGCCTTGGTGAAGGAGTCGCCCCAGAGCAGGGCCTCGGTATTGCCGGTGAAGTCTTCAACGGTGATGATGGCGAATTTCTGGCCGCTCTTGCTGACCTTGATGGTGGCGGCGCGGAGCATGCCGGCCATTTCGTGAGAGCCGCGGATTTCATCACCGGTCAAATCCGGCAGTGTGCCGATGCGGGTGTACTTGGGCGCGTCGATTATGCCGCGCATGCTGTCGAGCGGGTTGCCCGTGAAGTAGGCACCGGTGAGGAACTTTTCGTCATCCAGACGTTTTTCCTTGGGCCATTCCTGCAGGATGACTTTTTCTTCGGCGGAGGAGGTTGTGTCTTCCATGGCGAAGAGAGCCATTTGTCCGACGGAGCGGTCGCGGTGTACGCCGGCGGCACCATTGAGGCACTGCTCGATGGTCTCGAAGAGCTGGGCGCGGCAAACCTGCATCCAGTCGAAGGCTCCGCATTGGACGAGTACTTCGAGTTGATTGCGGCGTACGTTCTGCGGGGGAATGCGGTAGCAGAAGTCCTCCAGGCTCTTGTAGGGGCCGTTAGCCTCGCGTTCTTTAACGATGACATCCACGGTATCGGAGCTCATGCTCTTGATGGAGGCGAGGCCGAAACGGACGGCGAGGTGACCGTTGGGCATGACTTCGGGCTGGAACTTCACGGCGGAGTGGTTCACGCAGGGGCCGAGCACTTCAATGCCCAGTCGCGTGGCTTCCTGAATAAAGACACCGATTTTTTCGTTGGTGGCCTCGTTGGACATGAGGCCGCAGAGGAACTCTACGGGGAAATGAGCTTTGAGGTAGGCGGTCCAATAGGAGATATGTCCGTAGCAGGCGGAGTGCGACTTATTGAAGCCGTAACCGGCGAATTTCTGGATTTTGTCGAAAATGGCATTGGCGGTTTTTTCGTCAATTTGGTTGACATCCCAGCATCCTTTCACAAAGCGTCGGCGCTGTTCCGCCATTTCCTGCATGTCCTTGTGGCCCATGGCTCGGCGCAGAAGGTCGGCACCGCCGAGGGTGTAGCCGGCCAGGAGCTTGGCGGCGGCCTGAACCTGCTCCTGATATATCATCACGCCGTAGGTCAGGCCGGAGACTGTTTCGAGCAGGGGGTGCTCGTATTCTGCCTGTTTGAGCCCCTTTTTCACGGCAATCATGTCGTCCATGAACTGCATGGCACCGGGGCGGTAAAGGGCGAGCAGGGCGATGATATCTTCGATGTTGTCGATGCCGTAGCGACGGCAGGTGTCGACCATGCCGCCCGATTCGAGCTGGAACACTCCCATCGTATCGCCGCGATTGAGCAGGGCAAAGGTCTCCTTATCACGGATGTCAACGGCGTCGTAGCGGAAGTCCGGCACGCGCCAGCGGACATAGCGTTCGGCATCTTTCATGACCGTGAGGGTTTTGAGCCCCAGAAAGTCCATTTTCAGCAGCCCGGCGTTGTAAATAGCTCCCATGTCGCACTGAGCCACCACTTCACCTTGTGGGTTGCTCAGGTCGTCGCGGGTGAGGGCAACGTAGTCGTCGAGTGCTCGGTCGCCAATCACTACACCGGCGGCGTGCATGCCTACGTTGCGCACGGTGCCTTCAAGTTTGAGGGCGTAGTCCCAGACTTCGGCATAGGTGGGGTCTTGCAGGAGGTTGCGCAGGTCTTCATTGGCATCGTAACTTTTCTTGAGGGTTACGCCGGGGCCGCTTTCAATTTGTTTGGCTATGCGGTCGCTGTCAGCATAGCTCAAATCGAGCACGCGGGCAACGTCTTTAATGACGGATTTTGCGCCCATGGTGCCGTAGGTGATGATGTGGGTAACGGCTCGCTCACCATACTTGTGGCGAACGTAGTCAATTACTTCGGGTCGGCGTGTCTGGCAGAAGTCGATATCGATATCCGGCGGGCTTACACGTTCGGGATTGAGGAATCGCTCGAAAATGAGGTTGAATGCGTAGGGGTCGATGTTGGTAATCTTCATGCAGTAGGCTACCAGCGAGCCGGCGGCCGAGCCACGGCCCGGACCGACGGGGATGTCGTGGTCTTTTGCCCAGTTGATGAAGTCTGCCGTAATGAGGAAGTAGCTGGGGAAGCGCAGCATGTTGATGATGCTCAGCTCGTAGTCCAGACGTTCACGCAGTTCTTTGTCGTTTTCGGCGCGTTCTTTGCCGTAGCGTTCTTCCAGTCCTTTGTAGCAGATTTTGCGGAGGTATTCCTCACGGGTGGAGCCGTCCTCCGGGGCGAACTCGGGATATCGTTCCGTTGAGGTGGAATCGAGTTTAATGGAGGTGTTGCAGCGCTCGGCGATGATGTTGGTGTTTTCGTAAGCGTCGGGGTACTCCGGGAAGAGTTCGCGCATTTCCTCTTCGCTTTTGAAGTAGACGCTGCGCGGGTAGCGCATGCGTTTGCCGTCCATTCGTTTGTTGCCGGTACCCACGCAGATGAGGATGTCGTGGGCATCGTGGTCGCTTTCGCGCAGAAAGTGAGCATCGTTCGTGACAACCAATCCCACATCGTGTTTGCGGGCGAGCCGTACCAGTTCGGGGGTGCAGCGGCGCTCTTCCTCTAACTCATGGTCCTGAAGTTCGACGAAGAGGTTGTTCTTGCCGAAAATGTCGATGAGTTCGAGCAGCATTTCTTCGGCTTTTTCGGGCTGGTCCTGTAAAATCCACTCCTGTAAGGGCCCGGATATACAGCCTGTCAGGCAGATGAGCCCTCGGCTGAACTCTCGCAGTGTGGCCAAATCCACGCGCGGTTTGTGGTAAAAGCCTTCTAGGTGCCCGCGCGAGACGATTTTGATGAGGTTGGCCCAGCCCAGATTATTTTCGCAGAGGAGCACTAAGTGGGTGTATTTTTTGCGTCCCGGAATTTGTTTTTTGACATCCAGCGGGGTGGGGGAGAGGTAAATTTCGCAGCCGAGGATGGGCTTGAATACAGGTTTTTTTTCCTCGGGATGTTCTTTGTTCCAAGCGAGAATGTCTTTGTTGTGCTTCTTCACATTCACCATGAATTCAATGGCGGAGAACACGTTGCCGTGGTCGGTGATGGCAACGGAGTTCATGCCCAGTTCGGCGCAGCGCTTGATGAGATCCTTGGTATGAATCATGCCATCGAGCAGCGAATATTCCGTGTGAACGTGTAGGTGAGTGAAAGCCATAGTGCGCGCTGCATTGTACCATACGCGCGGGGGGGAAGTAAAGCTCATAAAAATCCCCGCAGCGAGATGGTCGCTGCGGGGAGGTGGAAGGGGGCTGCCTGTACTTATCAGTTTTCGATGTAACCGATGAAGGGCAGGTTGCGATATTTGCCGTTAAAATCGAGACCGTAGCCTACGAGGAAGTAGTCATCGCAATGCAGGGCGCAGAAATCGGCTTCGCATTCTACGTTGCGGCGGCCTTTCTTGTTGATGGCTACGGCGGCGGCTACTTTGTCGGCTCCGTTTTCGATGAGGGCATCGCACACGGCTTTCATGGTAAGTCCGGTGTCGAGTACATCGTCAATCACCAGAACGTTTTTGCCCGAACATTCAGGCAGGGCGTTGTGCCACTTGAGCCTGCCTGTGCTCTCCGTACCTTCATAGCTGGATATGCGGATGGTTTGCAGCTCGAAGTTGGCAGGAAGGCAGCGGAGAAGGTCGGCGGCGTACCAGATGGCACCATTGAGCAGGCAGAGGGCAATAACCGGCTGCTCGTTGCCGAAGAAGTCCTCTATTTCGCGTGCTACTCGGAGAACGGCTTGCCGAATTTGTTCTTCGGAATAAAGAGGTTTAATGTTCATGGCCTTATTGTTCAGAGGATAAATTACCCGTAGGCGGTGCTCATTGTACTATAATCATGAGAAAAAGCAAGTATAGATGTTTGTTTGTGGTACTTCGACGTTTTTTATGAAAAACGGTTGAAATCACGCCAAATCGGAGTCGGAATCCATGGAGTTGTTGCCGCTGACAAGTGCGAAGAGTCTGTCCCACATCGGGCATGTTTTGAAGAACAACCCGATGATGTAGCCGGTGCTCACGGCACAGATGACGGAGCCTTCGCGCACCCCGGCAACTTCGCCTAATAGCAGGAGCGAGGCTGCAACTGCAATAAGGAGCAGGGAGCAGTCAACGGCTATTTTACTCGGCTGAACCTCCATTTGAAGGTGCTGCTGAGTGCCAGACAAAGACCTTCAGCAGAGAGCGGAATCATGTCGGCTTTCACGAAGGTGAAGATGTCGAAGGCACAGATGGTGCAGCCCAGAAGGGTGTAAGCGATGGAGGCCGCATAGTTGGGCAGTGGCAGCAAGGTAGTGTAGCTCAGGCAGATATCGAGCATGTTGCCGAGAATGAGTCCCATGACAATCTGTAATAACTGTACCGGGCGATATTTGCTGCGCAGCAGCGCAATTTGCATGAGAACCAGTATGATATGCACGCAGATGAGCATGCGCCCAACGGTACAGAAGCTGTAACCGGCTCCACCCGGTACATCGCCCAGTACCAGATGTGCTACAAGAGCCGGGCCGGTAATAGCATCCGTCCCCAGATTAGCCAGAATGGTGAAAGCTATTCCCTGTGCAAGAATGAAGAGCCCGAGCAGTAGGACAATGAGGCGCACGAGCGATTCGGTGAGCTTGCGTTGACGTTTCATGGCGGGGATATAATATATGAAAATTTCATATCGGACAAGTCTCCATTCCATGATTTTGTGATTATCATGTCAGGAGAAAGGATATTCGGCCGGATATATATAAACGGGGTGAAGTCAGCTTGCTTTCGTGTTGATTTTTAGTTGGATGTGCACGTATCGCTTCTGTGAAGCCGGAACGGTGTTTGCCACACCTGAGAAGAAAGTCGAAGTTTAGTCGGAGTTTGGTACGGCAATGGTGATGAAGATGGAGCATATAAGGCATTTTGCTGAGCAGAGCTTATGTCGGAATGTTTGTTCGGGGGGGAGGAATGACCGAAAGGCTGAATCATGGCGGATATCGGGACTTGCAAATGGGGGAGGAATTTATTATGATGTTGCGCAGATGCCTAAAAAGACTTACATCTTTCGCTGTCCTGCTGATGTGCTGGAGGAGTTGGTGCACGTGTGTGAGAGCAATGATGTGGATTTTTCGCGAGTGCTGACATCTGCCATCATCATGTATACCGATTGGCTGGCCGAGGCCGGTTGCGTAGAGGTGGTGCCGGTGCCGCCCTGCCGTTTGAAGGATTCGGAATCTGAAAATCGGTGGAGCCGCAAGTCGAGAGTTTCTGTTAACCGACAGCAAGATACTTTATGTCCGATATCCTGGTTGCACTGAGTGGAGGAGTGGATAGCGCGGCTGCGGCTGCGCTTCTGGTGGAGCAGGGCCATCATGTGGTGGCTGCGTATATGAAGAACTGGGTGAACGATGAGAATATACCCGGAGAGTGTCCCTGGGAACGGGATATTGAGGATGCTCTGGCTGTGTGCCGTCGCTTGGGGATAGAGTTTCGTGTGGTGGACCTCATTGAGCAGTACCGCAGTCGGGTGGTTGATTATCTGATAGAGGGCTATCGTTCGGGGGCCACCCCCAATCCCGATGTGCTCTGCAATCGTGAGATGAAGTTCGGGGTATTGTTGGACTATGCACTTGAGCAGGGATTTACCGGAGTGGCAACGGGCCACTATGCTAATCGGGCGGACGTTGCCGGTGAGGGAAGTTATGTGATGCGGGGAGTGGACCGCAATAAGGACCAGTCGTATTTCCTTGCGTTGATGCGCCCGGAGCAGATTGCACGCGCCATTTTCCCCGTAGGGCAGTTGACCAAGCCGCAGGTGCGCGAACTGGCTCGGCGCTATGAGTTGCCCAATGCTGCGAAGAAGGATTCTCAGGGAATATGTTTTATCGGGCAGGTGAAGATGAGTGATTTTCTGCGTCATTACCTGCCGGATAATCCCGGTGATATTGTGGATTTGCAGGGGCGCCGTTTGGGGCGCCACAATGGCCTGCACCTATTTACCATGGGGCAGCGCAAGGGGCATTTTGTTGCCTCGCCTCGTGAGGGAGTGGCCTATGTGGTGGTGGGTAAGGACTTGAAGAACAATAGGCTGATTTTGGGCTATGAGGATGAACAGACTCCCGGCCTGTACTCCCGATTTGCCACGGTGGGCTCAGTGACCAATACCCTTAAACCGCTTCCGGAGCGAGTGATGGCGCAGCCTCGCTATCGGGCTCCTGCCGTACCGGCTCGTTGTTATGCCTTGTCGGAAAGTCGTTATCGGCTGGAGTTTGATGAGCCAGTCAGAGCTCTTGCTCTGGGGCAGGTCTGCGCCTTTTATGAGCCCGATGATGATCGAGGTGAGCGCTTGCTGGGCGGAGGCTTTTTTGAGGAAAGTTGGTAAGGTTGCTTTTTCTCTGTCCGCTTAACGGGGTGAAAATCGGCTGCGGCGCAGAATGCGCGGTGCCAGCAGGAAGGTAAGCCCACAGGGAAAATTGAGCATGACGGCTACTGCGCTTGCGTGGATGTTGTCCTCGTTCGGTTCGGGTAAGATGTATAACCAGAGCAGGCTGCAGATGGTTGGCAGCAGCAGGTAATTGTAACATTGAGCCGCGAGACCGGGCGGAACCGGCCATATACAGAGAAGAGCCGGCAGGATGAGGAGCAGAGTGAGGAGGGCGGCCTCGGCTGTGGGTTGCCATTCGCCGGCGCCATGGTAGGCAAGTTCCGGGTAGGTCGGCGGGGTGAGGTTATCGAGATGGTCGCCGAGGATGTCGCCCTGCGTGCAATAGATGGCACGTCCATCTTTCAGTAGTGCCAACCAAGGGGTGCAGGTGACGGAGTATTCTTTGATGTCGGATTGAATAATGAGGGGCGAGTTGCGGCTGTAGAGTTGTTGCAGGTTCGGTGTGCCGCCTTCGAGTTGAAGGCAGTGCCGGATATCGGCAGCGGGGCTTGCAGGGTACGAGGTTGGTACCAGTTGTAGGTTGCGACTGAAGTTCTGCAACTGATTTTCTGTCGGTCGAAAGGTGAAATATTCAGGGTTGAAGTGTGTGCTGCCGTGACGGTGCGGGTGGTGCTGCAATCCGTTCGGTGGCGGACCGAACCATGCAGAAGCCTGTGAGTTCCATGCTCTCATCATGCCGCAATATTGCAGCAGGTGTACCCCGCTTTGGGCTGTTATAAAGAACAGCAAGGGGCAGAGAACAATCTTGATGAGGAGAATTTTCACGGGCTGAGGTCATCAGGGAGGGGAGTGCTGCGCTTGCGGAGCTTCATGGTATTGTGCAGTCGATTGCCCGAAGCTGCGGTACGGTCGGCGGGATGATGGCGGGCTCAGACGGACCAAGGGGAGGCGTTGTAGGCGGCATCGGCCGCAGAGCTGACGAGCATGCGCACGCGCTCGACATCCGCCACGCGCAGGAAACCTCTCGGTGTGCGGGTTTCGGTACGCTCGTCATAGTCGTGCTCAAAGATAACATCGCCGCTGCCGTCCGGCTCTTCGTTGACCTTTTGAATCATGCCGAGCATGAGCGGCCATTCCTGAACTTCACCTTCTGTGGGTAGAACAACGGCCCGTTTGGCTGTGAGCAGGTAGAGCGGAGCGGTGGCCTGAGTGGCGCGGGTTGTTTTGGTCCCCAGCAGCTTTTTGAGGCACCGGAGCAGCCCGGCGGGGCGCGGTGCCGTTGAGGTCATCGGAGTAAGAGCTTTGCCTACCCACAGAAGTTCTTCCTGCGGTCGCAGGATGCTCGTCACGCGGGCTTGTTCTTCGGTTGAGAGAGTATTCATGGTGAATGGGAATTATTTTCTTCCGCTGTTATACCGTTGACCTTGGCGACAAAGTCGGCGTAGTTTTGCTCGAAGATGAGAGAGCTGTGCTCACTGTTTTGTACCTGCTCGAACCCGTAGCGGCGAGAGAACTCAGCTCCCTCGGGGGTGACGTTGTCGGTGATGATGCCGCGGCAGCGGGATTGGTACGGTGCATATTGCTCCACGGCAAGGCTCAGAAGGTGGCGCGTGAGCCCCAACCCTCGGTAGGGCGGCTCGGTGAGTACACAGCACAGGAACATGTGGAGTGGCTCATTGCTGTCGGTTGTTGGGTTCGCCAAATCTTCCAGTGTGAGGGTGTGGTCATTGAAGGTGCCGGCGCGCAGGGCTGTGTAGATATGTTCTTTGACCGGGAAAAGGTTGACAAAGGCAACGATGTTATCGCCTACGGCTGCCGCGATGGTGGTGGCGGGATAGCGCTTGTACCAGCGGTAGGCCTCCGCTGCCGGAGTAATGTTTTCTTCGCAGTAGTACTTGGCTTCCAGAGCGGCCATTTGTTCAAAGTGCTCGGCGCTAAGCTCGTCGACAATGCGTAGTCCCGGTGCTTGTTTGGCCAGTGCGAAGGAGAGCAGAGCCGCAGCGAAGAGTACCACGCAGATGGCTGTGGAGAGTACTTTTTTGGCGAGCTCGATATCGCCGTCCGAGCCTGAACCGATGATGAAATAGGCTGCAAATGCTCCTGTCATCCCCAGCAGGAGTGTGATGAGCGCTCCTTTGTTGGCTTGCCAGAACATATATGGGTGATGTATGGTAAAAAGCGCGCAGGACTTTTCCTGCGCGCTTGGGGTATGGTGGACGGAAATCAGTAATTCTGAGCCAGAATGGCAAAGTGTGCCTGCGGGTGGTCGCACACGGGGCAGACCTCGGGGGCTTTCTGACCGATGCAGATGTGACCGCAGTTCGCGCACTGCCAGATGGTGTCGCCTTCGCGGGAGAATACGATACCTTCTTCAATGTTGCTCAGTAGCTTGCGGTAACGCTCCTCGTGCTGCTTCTCGATGACGGCCACACCCTCCATCTTCTCGGCAATTTCGTCAAAGCCCTCAGCACGAGCCTCTTCGGCGAAAGTCTTGTACATGTCCGTCCATTCGTAGTTTTCGCCGGCAGCGGCATCTGCCAGATTGGTCATGGTATCGGGCATGCTGCCGCCATGAAGGTACTTGAACCACAGCTTGGCGTGCTCTTTTTCATTGTGTGCCGTCTCTTCGAAGATCTTGGAAATCTGTACATAGCCGTCTTTTTTTGCTCGGGAGGCGTAGTAGAGATATTTGGTGTGGGCCTGTGACTCGCCGGCAAAGGCTGCTGCCAGATTGGCTTCGGTTTTGGTGCCTTTCAAATCTTTCATCGTTATGTGCTGTTGTATATGTTCTCCGCCTGCTCCGGCGGCTAGCGCTAATGTAGCACGGATGATGCGAAAAATCAATCTTAAAATGGTTCCAGAATTGTTATGAGGAGGAAAATAAAACGGCGCATCTCGCAGTGAGGCGCGCCGATGGAAACGGAGGGGGGGATAATCGCTGAGTGATTACATCTTGAAGTGCTCGCCGAGGTAGATTTTACGAGTCTTGGGGTCGTTGGCGATTTCGTCAGCCGAACCTTGCTTGATGACTTTACCTTCGAAGAGGATGTAGGCGCGGTCGACGATGCCGAGGGTCTCGCGGACGTTGTGGTCGGTAATGAGGATGGAGAGGCCGTCCGTCTCGCGCAGGGAGGCAACGATGTGCTGAATGTCCTGCACGGCGATGGGGTCCACACCGGCAAAGGGTTCGTCGAGCATGAGCAGGCTGGGATTGCTGGCCAGAGCTCGGGCGATAGTCAGACGGCGTTTTTCACCACCGGAGAGCTGAATAGCCTGACTGTTGCGCAGTTTGGTGATGTTGAAGCGCTCGAGCAGCTCATTGGCCTTTTCTTTTTGCTGCTTGGAGGTGAGGTCCTTGCGGGTCTCGAGGATGGCCATCAGGTTGTCAATGACGGAGAGCTTGCGGAAAATGGATTCTTCCTGCGGCAGATAGCCCATGCCGAGGCGTGCACGCAGGTGCATGGGCAGGCCGGAGACATCTTTGCCGGCGAACATGACATTGCCGGCATCCGGGCGCACAAGGCCGGCAACCATGTAGAACGATGTCGTCTTGCCGGCACCGTTGGGCCCGAGCAGACCGACAATCTCGCCGGCGCGCACTTCCAGGCTTACGTTGTCAGCCACTTTGCGCTCGTTGTATGATTTGCACAGGCCGTTGGCTTTTAAGAGAATCTCACTGTCCATAAAAGTTATTGTTTCTTCGTCTTATTCTGTTCAATCTGCTCGTGAATGCGGGTGGCGGCGGTATTGTGCTTCTCGCCGCTGATGCGGGCATTGTTCTTCTTATCCACTACAACCATAGCACCCTTTCCGGAGGCGGTATGAGTGTTGTAGGCATCCTGCAGCACCACGCTGCTGCCGGTGAGCACCTTGTTGCCCGAGGCTCCGTCGATGGTGAGTTTATCGCCCATTGCTCTCATCAGGCGGCCGGTATTGTCCTTGCCGGCAATGGCTACGTTGCCCATGGCTGTGGCTGCACGTATGCCGCCAAGTTCATGCCCGGAGGGGCTGTCCGGCAGCATGTCCACATGGATGGGACCTGTACATTGGATGGAGGCTCGTGCTGTTTGCATGGTGCCGCCTTTGGCCGTATCGGCATGCTTCAAACCGTCATAATTGAAAACGAGGTGCGGGTAGCGCTCGATGAGGGGCTTGTTTTTCGCGGCCGGGCCGGGAGCGAGTGTCAGGTGGAGTACGCCGCGCGAGGTCAGGATGCCGCTCTCGGATGTCATGCGGGAGCCGGGACCCATCTCGAGTTTGCCGCTCTCGCGGATGAGGGTAAGGTAATCGGAGCAGGTGGCCTTGGTCGGAACTTTTTTGCCTGGCAGAATGGCCAGTACTTTATCGCCCTTCATGGTGATGTCGCCATTGGGGGCCAGATAGAGGGTGGAGCGTCCTTCGTCGGCCGCGGCTGACAGGCGGTGGCCGTTGTGGCGGACGTCGGTTTCTTTACCGGCTTCGGAGGTAAAGGTGGCCTCGGCGGTGAGGAAGTTCAGGTGAGCATCATCAGCGATGAGGGTAAGCCCCGGTTCGTTTATCGTGTCGGTATAGTGTACCTCCAGTCCGCCCGTAGCTCGTACTTCGGCTATATCATCGTAGCCGGCAATGGCGAGGTTGAGCATACCTGTCTTTTCCCGCTCAGGTACTTTGGGGGTAGCAGCTGCTTGCAGAAGAATATCGACTCGGCCGCCGGCACGGATGTTGCTGAGTTCATCCTGCGCTTGCAGTCCGTTGGGCAGCGTGACGGTGTGGGTGGCGGCTGTAAAGGTGATTTCGCCGGAGGTAGTGAAGGTGCCGACAAGCGGAGCTGCGGCTTTATCGGGTGCGGGGCGGTTATAGATGCCGTTGATGGTTTCGCCGCGCAGGGTGATATCGCCGTTTTCCGCCAAGTGCAGCAGGCCGTCGGTGCTGAGCTTCTGTTGTCCGTAGGTGAGGGTGGTGGAGGGACCGGAGATGGTGGTGTCGCCCGTGGTGCCGTCGTAGGTGAGTTTATCGCCCAGAATTTCGGAGGCCGGCTTGTCGTCGTCGGCTTGGCGGCAAACTTTGACCTTGCCGCTGGCTGTTGCTCCGATGACTCCCAGCACGCGTATGCCGGTGAACTGAGGCATGAAGCTGCTCTTCTTTTCCGGGCTTTCTTCGACATCAAGTGTGATGGTCAGTAGTTCTTCGCTGTGGAGGGTGCTGTCTGAAGTGGCGAGGTCGGTGGGACCACGGAAGTAGAGTTTGTGACTTTCGCCATGGTAGTAGGCGCAGCCGTTTTCGTTGCGCACGGTACAGGGTTTGCCCTCTTTATCCGTCCATTTTATGTCGATGACGGCTCCGGTGATGAGGATGTCGCCATTCGTGTCGGCCAGAACGGAGGCAAGGGTGCCGCTGCCGCTGGTGAGGGTCATGCGGTTTTCTTCGCGAACGAATTGCAGCGTATCGCCGTTGTCAGTGCCTGCCTCGACGTATGCCAGATTGCGGGCAGCATTGACGATGGTGGTGGCGGCCTCGATGAGAAGCGGCTGTGCCGGAGTGGTTGCCGAGGTTTCGGTCGAGGGGGCTGCCGTTGCGGAACTTGTTTCCGCCTCTACTTCGGATGTCGGTTCCGGTGCGGCGGTTGTGGTGTTTTCTTCGCTGTCGGGGCGGGCTGTGGGCTTGACCGAAGATTTGCCTTTATCGATGGTCTTTTGCGGGAACTGGATGTAGAGACGATCGCGGCAGCGCATGTGCAGGCGCATGTCCGTCACTCGTACGTTGTTGATGTAGGCCAGTCGTGAGTTGTCGGAGTCGAACAACATGCCGCTGTCCGCTACGGCCACAGTCTCGGTGCCTTGCTGTTCGGGCAGGGTGGTGTCCGGGTTCTCCGGGGCCGCAGGAATTTCTCCTATCAGGGCTTTGATGGCATCGTCCGCTCCCTGTCGGTTGTTCTGCATGAATTGCAGGGTAGCTTGTCGCTCCTGAATGGCTTTTTCGAGAAAATCAATGCCCTCCGCTCCGCAATGCAGGGTGGAGGCTGAGAGAATCAGAACGGCAGACAGCGGTTTCATTGACCCTTGGGCTTCTTGTTAAGTGCTGCGTTTTTGACGGTAGTGTGAACCGCTCCGCGAAGAAAACCGACGTTGGTGGCGGTGCTGAATGTCACGCCCGTCCCTTTGGCGGTAAAGCTGGTGCTGTCGACCTCCGTAGTGGTGGTCGACTTTACCATTTTGTCGCGGAAGCTGTAGTCTGCCTTTTGGCAGTTGACTTTGGTGAGCTCGCCGTTCTCAGCGTAGAGGTTGGCTCGGATGGTGGTAAAGGCAAGGTCCGAGCGCGTGAGAATCTCCATCAGATCAGCCATGATGAGAGCCGTGACCCGGTGCTTTTCGTAGCGGGGGAGGGATATGCCTTTAATTTTGCTGCCCGGGGGGAGTAGTTGCAGGCCGGGAAATTCGTTGCCGGCAACATCATCCGCCGGGACCTTCCCCCATGCGGCGGGGGAGGTCATCAGCAGAGCAAGTGTGCAGAGAATGGCGGCGCGGTGCTTCATCAGCCCATCTGGTCGTAAGCCTTGCGAACGAGCTGCATGTTGGTGAGGATGCGCTCAAGGTCGTCCAGACGTACCTGATTGGGGCCGTCAGACATGGCGTTGTCGGGGTCGCTGTGTACCTCCATGAATACGCCGTCGATACCGGCTGCCATGGCGGCATTGGCCAGTACGGGAGCAAGGTCGCGGTCGCCGCCGGTAGCACCTCCCAGACCTCCGGGACGCTGTACGGAGTGGGTGGCATCGAACACGACGGGGCAGCCGAATTGGCGCATCCAGTACAGGCCGCGCATGTCAACTACCAGATTGTTGTACCCGAAGGTGGTGCCGCGCTCGCAGAGCATGTACTTATCGCAACCGAAAGCCTGCATTTTCTCGCAGATGTTCTTGCAGTCCCAAGGGGCAAGGAACTGACCCTTTTTAATGTTGACGGGACGACCGGTCTTGGCACAGGCCTCGAGCAGGTCGCTCTGGCGGCAGAGGAATGCCGGGATTTGCAGCAGGTCAACGTACTGGGCAGCGTATTCTGCCTGCTCCTCGGTGTGAACATCTGTTACAACGGGGATTTGAAGTTCCTTGCCGATTTCGGAGAGGATGCGGCAGCCTTCGGCGATGCCGAGGCCACGGAAGCTCTTGACATTGGTGCGATTAGCCTTGTCGTACGAGGCTTTGAAGATAAAGGGTACGCCCAGCTTGGTGCATATCTCTTTAATGCTGCGTGCCATCTGCCAGGCAAAATCTTCATTTTCGAGAGAGCAGGGCCCGAGCAGATAGAAGGGAGCCTTGCCGCCGATTTCTACGTTTTGAATGTTGAAGGACATGAGTAAGTTTGTACGTTTATGATGGTGGTATTATGCCGTATATCCGGTAGGAAGTCAATGAGATTTCGCTTTTCCCTGCGGCTTTTTCGCGAAAAAGCGGGCTTGCGCCTTGTCAGGTGAGCAGCAGAAGCCGTACTGGGTTGTAGAGGAAGGCGCGGAGTGAGGCTGCGATGCGGTTTGCCTCCTGCTCCGGCATGGTGGCGGAGACGTAGAATGTATAGGAGAGGGTGTTCTTGTAGGAGGCATCGCCGCCGGCGCGGATGGCATCTTTTTCTCTGCTTCCGCGGGCGAGCATGGCGAAGGTGGGGCGGTGGCCGGGTGCCAGTTGCGCTGCAACCTGTTCGCGGGAGGTGTGAGCATCGCAGATGATGATGTGAGGGCTGAAGTCTGCGGGGATGGGTGTGGGGCGACTTGTCTCGCGCGCGATGCGGTAGATGTTCTTGCCTGCGACATCTTTAATGGCGGTGAGTTGCTGCCCGTTGTGCTCGAAGAGCATGATGTCGATTTTTTCGGGGGACGGTGCGCTGTTGTTGCTTGTGCAGCAGGCTTTGACAACGGCGCGGATGATGTAATCGAAGAGGGAATAGCGATTTTCCAGCAACTTTTCGCATTGCACGGCGATGGGCATGCTGATATCAGCCAGGGCACTCATGTTGACCTCATCGTCGTAAATGTAATAGCCGTCTTTCGGCTCGCGCGTGGGAGGGATGGCAAAATCTGCCAACGTGGTTTCGCGGCGTCGGGCGGAGGGCTGACCGGGGTTGAGAACATCCGTCGCCATGATGCGTCCGCGCGGGCCGCTGCCGGTGAGGGTGGCGGGGTTAATGCCTTTGGCGGCACATAATTTGGCTGCGAGGGGGGATATGAGCATGCTTGTCGGTCAGGTAGGGAAGTGAGGCATGCCCCGCCGGGTGGCGGGGCATGCAGGGTGATGCGGATTAGGCCGTGTAACGAACTTCACCGTCGATGATGGTCATAACGGTGTCGTACTCAGCATCGAGGAGTACGAGGTCGGCGGTGTAGCCGGGGGCTACCTTGCCCAAGTCGTACAGGCCGAGGGACTGAGCGGCGTTCCAGGAGGTGGCTTTCACCAGTTCGCTGAGGGGCTTGCCGGTAATCTCCTGTACGTTCTTGAGGCCCTTGGCAAAGCGCAGGGTCGAGCCGGCGAGGTTGCCGCTCTCGAGGCGTGCTACGCCGCCTTTCACAATGATGGGCAGCCCACCGAGCTGTCCGGGGCCGTCGGGCATCCAAGAGCAGGCAAGGGAGTCCGTAATCATAATCATCTGCGAGATGTCCTTGTTGGTGAAGGTAAGGTTGAGCATGTCTTCACACAGGTGAATCTTGTCGCAGATAATCTCAATCTTTATGTCCTTGTCGAGCATGCCGGCACCAACAAGACCGATTTCGCGGTGGTGCTGGGGGCTCATCTGGTTGCAGAAGTGAGTGAGGTGCTTGAGGCCTGCTGCCTTAGCCTTCTTGAAGTCGGCATAACCGGCGGCGGAGTGGCCGGCAGAGCAGGTGATGCCGATGGCGCTCGCCTTGGCAATGAAGTCTACGGCACCGGGCATCTCAGGAGCCATGGAGATGTAGAGGACGGGGTAGATGTCGTTGAGCATGCTGACTTCCTCAAAGTCGGCAGGACGTACGAAAGCAGGGTTCTGAGCACCGCACTGCTTGGGGTTGATGTAGGGCCCTTCAAGGTGTACACCGGGAGTCTTGGAGCCGTTCGGGGACTCAGCGTACTCCTTCACGACGCGGCATACATCTGCCAGGGTGTTCGTGCCCAGAGTCAGGGTGGTGGGCAGCCAAGTGGTCACACCTTCCTTCATCTTGCAGTCAGCAATGGTACGAATGCTCTCCACCTTGCAATCGCAAGTGTCGCAGCCACCGGCACCGTGGGAATGGATGTCGATGAAGCCGGGCATGAGCATGTTGCCGGCAGCGTCGATTGTCTTGTCGGCCTCGGCGGTTTCGCCGGGCATGAGGACAGCAGCAATCTTAGTGCCGTCGATGAGCACGGAGCCTCCGGCAATATCGATGCCGGGGGAGATGATGCGGGCATTTGTAATGAGCGTTTTCATGATGTGTGTATAGAGCTTGGGGTGCGGATGGGCGCACCCTGTTTTCTGCCTCTATTCTACCTGCAAGCAGGCTGCGTGGCAAGTTAAAAAGAGGTCAGAGTGGCAAAAAAACAAGTCTGCCCTGCGGAGTGAGGGGGGTGGGTCAGTGCTCCAGCAGTCTGCGTTGCCAGTTCATGAGGTGCTGCATGCCCTTGTTGTAGTCGGAGGCTATGCTCTCGAGCTGGCTGCGGGTGGCAATGATGCAGGGCTCAAGGTCGAGGGTTTCGGCAACGGCGTTGCGGCGTTTTTGCCAATATTCAAGCCTTGTTTCAAATTCGGGGTCCGTCTCGTGCCGTACCTTTTTGGGCGGGCGAGGGTAGTCATCTTCATCCAGCAGGTGAAAACGCTCGACGGCTTTGCGGAAACGTGCCGCGCGGTGGGTGTGGAAGTGGTGCGGCGGGAATACACTGCGGAACTCTTGCAGAGCGTAGCTCCAGCGGATGAGTTCGTCGTTGCTGCAAACCATGAAAGCGGGGCGGTCCCAGAGGGCGGCCTCGTCATTGCGCCAGTTCCAAAGTTCGCGCAGGGCAGCCAGTCCGCGAGGCTCGAGGTTGCCGCAACCTTTGATTCGCCAAGGGTCGGTTCCGGCGGCTAAGTGGCGCTCACGCCCTTTCTGCATTTGCAATTCACAGCTTTCGATGAACCAGTCGTAACGTCCGACTTTTTGCAGACGTTCCACGAGGATGTCGGCCATGCCGAGCATGTACTTGACGTCGCCCTGAGCGTATTCTTTCATATCGTCGCTCATGGGGCGCTTACCCCAGTCGGCTTTCTGGTTTTTTTTGCTCAGGGCAATGCCGAAGAAATGTTCCACGAGGGCGGCCAGTCCGAATTGGCGGAATCCCAGCAGGCGCGCTGCTATCTGGGTGTCGAGGATGAGGCGGGGCAGGGTGCCGAAGGCATTTTGCAGGAGGTTCATGTCGTAATCGGCTCCGTGCATCCAGATGTCCGTACTCTCCATCCAGAGGGAGAAATGGCGCAGATCTTCGATGGCGAGGGGGTCGATGATGGCGACTCCCTGTTCATCCGCATACTGGATGAGGCAGAGTTTTTCGTGGTGACGGTGCATGCTGTCGGCCTCGAGGTCGAGTACCGTGCGACCTGCCGGTTGGGTCATGGCGCGCTGCTTCCATTCGTACAATGCCTGAGAGTCAGTTATCATGAGCGCGGCATGCTATCATATTTACGGATAAAATGCAAGCGTAAATAAAATGCACGATTGCTCTTGTTGCTTTTGTTCCTTTGTGTTATAGTTCGCTTATGGCAATAGAACAATTCAGGGGCGTGAGCCCGCAGGTGAATCGCCCCGCCTTTATCGCGGCAAGTGCGGATATTATCGGCAATGTCAGCGTAGCGGAAGATGCTTCGGTTTGGTACAACGCGACGGTGCGCGGCGATGTTGCGCCTATCAGCATCGGCCGTGGCAGCAATGTACAGGATAATTGCTGTCTGCATGTCGATTATGAGCTGGGTTGTCACTTGGGTGAATATGTGACAGTGGGGCACAGCGTTACGTTGCATGCCTGCACCGTGGAAGATAAATGCCTGATTGGTATGGGGGCCGTGCTGTTGGATGGTGTAGTGGTGGGACATGGCTCCATTGTCGGGGCGCATGCACTTGTGACCAAGGGAACCGTCATCCCGCCGCACAGTCTTGTGCTGGGCTCTCCGGCTAAGGTTGTCAAAGAGCTTTCTTCCGAGGTGGAAGCGCAGAATTATCATCACGCGCTCGGTTATATTGAGCTCGCTCGTGAGTTTGCTGCTCGTTGATTAAGAATAGGTCGTTTTTTCAGCGGCGACGACGACGGGAGGTAAGGGCGGCGAGAGCCAGTACTCCCAGTGTGGTTGTGGTTGGCTCGGGAACGAGAGGTGCCATGCTCAGCATCCCGTCGGTATAGCTGAGTGTATAACCGGGGAAGTCCGCCTCATTGGTGATGGTGAGGTACGAGCTCAAATCGGTGCCGTAGCTGATTTCCTGCTCACCGATGAAAAGTTTGCCGATGTTGCTGAAGAAAGGAACGGCGGTACCTTCCGTCGAGAGATTGAGGGTGATGGGAGTGCTTTCAGACAAGCGCAGCTCGTGGCCGTTCATGTTGACCTTGCAGTCCAATGTGACGGACGTTGCCCCGGTTAGGTCGAGGTCGGCGTAGAGGTTGGGCTCGGGGGGTATTGAACTGCGCAGGTCAAAGGTAACCGGTGTGGCAGCACCTCTGCTTGTTGCGGTGAAGTTGCCTGTGACGACGATGGTAGCCCCGCTCTCGGTGGTGCTGATGGTGGCACTGCCTTGCAGGGTGACATCGCGGAGCTGTACGCTTGCTTGTCGGGTGAGCTCCAGCAGAGCGTTGTCTTCGATGAGAACCGTGCGATTCGTGAGCGCTACTTCGCTTGTCAGGCTTGCGCCGTTGCGAATGTTGATGGTGCCGCCGTCCTGAGCAGCGGTGAGCGCTGCTCCTTCTCCTGCGGTGAAGTGATACCCCGTAGCAGTGACTTCAATGTTCTGAGCCGATACGGTGCCGACAATGGTGACGTCGCGTTGGTTCTCCGCGGCATGGTCGCCGAACTCCACGGAGCGGCCATCGGCAGCGTAGGTGTGGTAATAGCCTCGGTGCTCGGAGTCGATGTTGTTGCCGTCTACCAGAATATCCCATCCGGTGGCTTCGGTAGGCAGGGCATTGGTGTCTGCTGTTTTAACGTCCCATGTTGAGCTGCTGCCGTTCCACACTTGCGCCTCATTTTCGGTATCGCTGTACTCGGCAAGCATGTTTTTGAGTACCTCCGGGGTGTTGATTTGCGTGACTCCGCTGATGTAATAAGTGTAGCCGCTGATGAAGGGCGTGGAGTAAGCGGCATCGGAGTAGAGTGCCAGTTTGCCGTCGGTAGCGGCTTGTACGAATAGCTGGGTGAGGCGCGGCATGTAGGTGCCACTGCTCCCGGTGCTGCCGGTTGTGCCTTCATAGCTGGGAAGTCGGCAATCGTCGGAGTCTGCAATCAGGAGTGATTTAATGCTGCCGTCCTCATGGGTCGTAAGACCATAGCAGGTGAGAGTGTGAGGGCTTTCGCCGTTTGTTACGTTGAGGTGAGCTATCAGACCGGATTCTGTTTGGCGGCAGGTTCCGTTTGATTCCGTAAGGCCGAGAGCGGGTAGTAAAGCTGATTTGAGTGTGCTGAGGGAGTTTACCGCGGTAATGGTGGCGGTTTGTCCGTCGGGGTTGGATTGTCCGGAGTGAATGGCCCCGAAATAATCGCTGTAATAACCTCCTTGTGAGTCTACCCACGTGAAGAACCAGTTTGTGCCGGCGGCGACTTCGTTGCCGCTGTTGGGAAAGCCGCTGTTTTTGAGAGCTTTCATGACTTGCAGCCTCATGGGATCTGTGATGATGGGGCTGTTCGACGGATTCATGATGTTGTAGAGCTCTCTCTTGTAGTCTGAGCCGTATGGTAACGGGGTGCTACCTTTGTAAAATACTCCGTAATAACTTTGCCAGTATTGAATCATGTTGCTGGCTGTGTGAGCCCAGCACATCTGGCTGTCGCCGTATTTGGTGTCTGCTACCCAGCCTTTTTGGCTGTCGTAGAATCGAGTGGATTTTTGGAGTTCGTCTTTTCCGAACGTGACATTGCCGCCGGAGAATGTCGCAGCTACACCATCGGCGACGTAGCCTTGTGTCAAATCAATGATGTCTCCTGTCGCTGCAAATGTTGTGGAGAGACTGCTGAGGAGTGAAAAGAGCCTGAGAGTCTTTTTCATGGCATTTGGGATAGGATGTAATCGTGTTCGCTTCATGGCCGGTGAAGTGTGGCGATATGAGGTTATCAAAGTAGCATAGATAAGCGATAAAGCAAGCGAAAAATGAGTAAATCGGAGCAAAAAAATCGTGTGCGCGAGATAAATCCCGAGTAGAACGATATTTTCCATCCTCTGTGCTTGACTTTCGTTGACGGGGGCGTATAATTTCGACCCCATGAACGCCGAAGAATCAATTAAGAGCACGCCGCTGTGCGATAAGCACGTGGCGCTCGGAGCCAAGATGGTGCCCTTCGCCGGTTGGAATATGCCGGTGCAGTACGCAGGTATTTTAGCGGAGCACAACGCCGTACGTACGGATTGCGGTGTGTTCGATATTTCTCACATGGGACAGTTCCTTGTGAGCGGTGCCGGTGCTGCGGAGTGGCTCAACGGTATGTTCACCAACAATCTTAATAAGCTGGTGGACGGCATGGGACAGTACTCGATGATGCTTAATGAAAAGGGTGGTGTGATTGATGACCTTATCATTTATCAGGTGGCTGCCGATGATTTCTTCGTGGTGGTGAATGCCAGCATGATTGATGAGGACTATGCCTGGCTCTCCGCTCGCAAGCCTGAGGGTGTCTCGCTCGTCAATAAGAGCGATGCTTACGTCGGTTTGGCTATTCAGGGGCCGAACAGCGAGGCGGTATTCGCCAAGATGTGCCCCGGCGTGGAGCTGCCCGTTCGTAATGGTATTCTTCGGTTCGAGGCTGATGGCGATGCCTGCATCGTGTGCCGTACCGGTTACACCGGCGAGAATGGCTTTGAGTTCTTCTGCCCCGCAGAGCAGGGTGTGAAGTGGTTTGAGAAGAGCATGGCCTGCGGTGCTCAGCCCTGTGGCTTGGGTGCTCGCGACAGTCTGCGTCTGGAGATGTGCTATTCTCTCAATGGTTCCGACCTTTCTCCTGAAAAGACTCCGCTGGAGGCCGGCTTGTCCTGGTGCTGTGATTTGACCAAGGATTTCATCGGCGTGGACGTGCTGCGCGAGCAGAAGGCCGCCGGTCGTCCCACCGCTCTGGTGGCTATTGAATATACCGGTAAGGGCGCTCCCCCCCGTCATGGCTATGAGGTGCAACTGCCCGACGGTACTCCCCTCGGTGAGATTTGCAGCGGTGTGCTCTCTCCCTCTCTGGGCAAGGGTATCGCCATGCTTTATGTGCCGGCCGCTCACTGCAAAGTCGGTACGGAGGTGAATGTGATTGTGCGTAACAAGGCCGTTCCCGCCGTTATCGTGAAGAAACCTTTCCTTAAAAAATAACCCCTGACCATACATATAACTATGAGCAATCCCGCTGAATACAAGTACTCCTCCGAGCACGAGTGGATCAGCCCCGCCGTGGACGGCGTGGTGACCCTCGGCATCACCGACTTTGCCCAGGCCGAGCTGGGTGAGGTTGTTTACGTTGACCTTCCCTCCGTGGGCGATACGTTCTCCAAGGAGGACAGCATCGGTGCCGTGGAGTCCACCAAGGCTGCTTCCGATATCTACACTCCCGTCTCCGGTGAAATCGTTGAGGTGAACGAGGCTCTCGATGGTGAGCCCAACACCGTGAATAACGATGCTTTCGGCGCCGGCTGGATCTGCAAGATTAAGCTGGACGATGCCTCCGAGCTCGATGAGCTGATGGATGCCGCTGCCTACACCGATTTCTGCAACAAGTAAAGTAACTCCGCAAAGCCTTGCCGGTGGAGCAGAGCCGGGGCATGCCGCCCCGCTCATCATGCCCCCGCAAGGCTTTGTCGCTTTGTATCGCCGGGCGCGTCTGCCGCTCTGCTCTGTACATTGCACTCTGAAAATAGATTTTTACTTATGATTTCCGCTCAGACATCATTCATCCCCCGCCATATCGGCCCGAATGCAGCCGATACCGCTGCCATGCTGGCTGCTATCGGCTTTGACTCCCTTGAGGCCATGACCGAGGCAATCGTGCCGGCTGACATCCGATTGAAAGCCCCGCTGGATCTGCCTGCTCCCATGGCTGATCAGGAGGCCCTCGCCGCTCTGCAGCAGATGCTCTCCGCTAACAAGCCCGTGCGTAGCCTGATTGGTCAGGGGTACTACGGTACTTTCCTTCCGGCTGTCATTCAGCGAAACGTCTACGAGAACCCCAGTTGGTACACGGCATATACTCCTTACCAGCCCGAAATTGCTCAGGGGCGCCTGGAGATGCTCATGAACTTCCAGACGATGATTGCCGGCCTGACCGGACTGCCTGTCGCCAATGCCAGTATGCTTGATGAAGGAACGGCTGCCGCCGAGGCCGTGCATCTCTGCGTGTGCGAAAAGCGTAAGAGCGATACTTTCTTCGTGGCCGACACCTGCTTCCCCCAGACCATCGATGTCATCCGCACCCGTTGTGAGACGACGGGCGTGAAGCTTATTGTAGGCGATTGGAAGAGCTTTGACCCCGCCTCAGTGCCCACTTTGGCCGGTGTGCTCGTGCAGTACCCCGATAATCTGGGTGCCGTTGAGGATTATGCCGCTTTCTTCGAGAAGTGCCATGCAGCCAAGGTGCTGTGCTGCGTCGCCGCCGACCTGCTTGCTCTTACCGTGTTGAAGGAGCCGGGCTCTTTCGGCGCAGATGTTTGCGTGGGTACTACTCAGCGCTTCGGCATTCCCATGGGGTACGGCGGTCCTGCCGCCGCTTATATGGCATGTACCGATGCTCTTAAGCGCAAGCTGCCCGGTCGCTATATCGGCAAGTCCATCGACCGCGACGGTAAGCCCGCCTACCGTCTGGCATTGCAGACCCGCGAGCAGCACATCCGCCGCGAGAAGGCCACTTCCAACATCTGTACCGCTCAGGTGCTCACCGCTTTGCTTTGCACCTTCTATGCCATGTATCAGGGTCCTGAGGGCCTGAAGAATGTGGCTACGACTGCAGCTCGTCTGGCTGCCGGCTTTGCTGCTGCCGCGACTGCCGCCGGTTACAGCCTGCCTGCCGCCACTTGGTTCGACACCGTTGCCGTGAGCACTCCCGGCAAGGCTGATGAGCTGGTCGCTGCCGCTCTGACCGCCGGTTATAACATTCGTAAGGTCGATGCCGATACCATCTCCGTCTCCTTCGACGAGACAACGACCGATGCGGATCTTGCTGCCGTCTGCGCTGCTTTGGGGCTGCCCGCTGCTGAGGTACCTGCCGCCCCTGCTTGGGGCGCTGAGTGGAACCGCACGAGCGCTTTCTGCACCGAGACATGCTTCAACTCCTTCCACTCCGAGACGGAGATGATGCGCTACATCCACACGCTTGAGTGCAAGGATCTTGCTCTGAATGAGGCGATGATTCCCCTCGGCTCCTGCACCATGAAGGCCAACTGCGCCGCTATCATGATGCCCATCACATGGGCCGGAGTGACCGAGTTGCACCCCTTTGCCCCGGTTGACCAGTGCGAGGGCATGCGCGCCATGCTGGAGCAGCTCAAGCAGTGGCTGGCTGTGGTGACCGGTTTCCATGGCGTGTCGCTCCAGCCGAACTCCGGCGCTGCCGGTGAGTTTGCCGGCCTGCTCACCATTCACCGCTATCAGGTCGCTCAGGGTGAGGGTCATCGCAACGTGTGCCTTATTCCGAACTCCGCTCACGGCACCAACCCCGCCTCCGCTGCAATGGCCGGCTTTACCTGCGTGCCGGTGAAGTGCGATGATAAGGGCAATATCGATGCCGCCGACCTCAAGGCTCAGGCCGAGAAGCACCGCGACAACCTCGCTGCCCTCATGGTAACTTACCCCTCCACTCACGGTGTATACGAGAGCGGCGTGGCTGAGCTTTGCCGCATCGTTCACGAGAATGGCGGTCAGGTTTACATGGACGGCGCCAACATGAACGCCCAGTGTGGTCTGACCAATCCCGGCACCATCGGTGCTGACGTGTGCCACCTCAATCTGCACAAGACCTTTGCCATGCCTCACGGCGGCGGCGGTCCCGGTGTGGGCCCCATCTGCTGTGCCGAGCACCTCACTCCCTACCTGCCCGGCCACATCTGCAATGACGGTCAGACGCAGTCCGCCGTTTCCTCTGCCGAGTACGGTTCCGCTGCCATCTGCCCCATCACTTGGATGTATCTGGCCATGATGGGCTTCGAGGGTCTCAAGCGCGCCTCTCAGATGGCTATTCTCAACGCTAACTACATCGCTAAGCGTCTGGAGAACCACTTCCCGACCCTCTACGCCGGTGCCAATGGTCTGGTGGCTCACGAGTGCATTCTCGACACCACCATCATGCTCCGCAAGAGTCACCTCTCGGTGGATGACATGGCTAAGCGACTCATGGACTATGGTTTCCATGCTCCCACCATGAGCTTCCCCGTGCACGACACTCTTATGGTTGAGCCCACGGAGTCCGAGAGCAAGTATGAGCTTGATCGCTTCATCGATGCCATGATCGGCATTCATGATGAGATGGAGGCTGTGGCTAATGGTACTGTGCCTGCGGATGATAATGTGATGGTGAATGCTCCCCACACGGCCTTGGCTGTGACTGCGGATGAGTGGAACCACTCCTACACTCGTGCTCAGGCCGCTTATCCCGCAGCCTGCCAGCGTCTGCACAAGTTCTGGCCCTCATGCTCCCGTGTGGAAAATGCCTGGGGTGACCGTAACTTCTGCTGCACCTGCGATACTCTCGCCGAGCAACAGTAAATCGCCCGCAGGTGCTGATTTGCACCTTGTTATTTCCGCCGCCACCTCAGCTCCGGCTGTGGTGGCGGTGCTCATTGACGGCAGATGTGGAAAATCATCGGAGGAAAAAACGCTTGCGCGAGTTTTCCATTTCTTTTTTCTTTACGAAAGATTAAATATATAGTAAAGTTTAGGCATGGACGCCTCCTCTCTTCTTGCTGCCGAAATTAACTACGAGATGTACGATGATGACGATGCTTACATCGCCGCATATAATGAATTGATAGAACAACTGCGCGCCTGTGCCAAAGCCCATGTACAAGGCATCAATGGTGCTGAGCCGGATATCCAGACCGCTGTTGCCTGCTGGCAAAAAGCCGCAGAGTTGGAAGATCCCGAATCGCTCTGCTCTCTTGCCGACTATTATCTCTCCGTGGGCGATACCGACAGCGCCATCGACTGGCTCCATAAGGTCGTGAATGTTTACGACCTTGAGCAGCCTCTCTGTACGCTGATATCGCTGCTTCTTAAGCGCAATTCCGAGGAGGACAGAACGGAGCTCGATTCCCTCTATCGCGCCCTTGTTTCCGGGTTCCCCGGAGCTGAGCATCATTATGATTATGCCCGTTATCTCCTTTCCGTTGATTCCGCACCCCATTCCCTTACGCGTCGCAAGGCTATCCGTTTCCTTGAGCTCGCCGCCGCTACGGAACATGCGGATGCGATTGAGCTGCTTAATCGCCTCGGTAAACGATAAGGGCCGCTCCTTACTTTTCTCTTTTTATCGGTTCGCTTTGCTTTTTTGCATTGCGAACCGATTTTTTTCGGACGAGAATAGCGAGTCGATATCTATTAATTGAGATATTATAGAGTATCTGCATGATGATTAACGACTGCGAGTATAGATATATTTTTTATGATATCTATGATTTAATGAAGATATTTATTATTTTGTTTCGATGTTGTTGAATTATTGATAAAAGATATCGAAAAGAAAATGAAAATAATAGTTCACAAGAGGGAGGTGAAATATCACATTCCTTCGTAGTCCTGAATCAATTCGACGAAGGCTCGAAGGACGTGCTGTTTGGCCCATGGCCCCGCACCTTTGAGACGTGAAGCGGCCTCGATGGTGGTGGGCTTGACGGTGGCGAGAGAGCGGAGCGTCTCGGTGCTCAGTACACGGAAAACAGGCATGTGAAATTCGGCGGCAAGGTCACGGCGCAGCTCGCTGAGGTGTTGATAGAGCTCCTTGTCCATGCGGCCGAGTTGCAGGGCCTCGAGTACTCGCTCGGAACGGCGGGCGAGGGTGGAGGCTCGTGGTTGTTTGGTGGTCGTGCTGCTCCAAATGCGGAGGGAGAGGCGAGCTGTGGTTTTTTCTTTCATGACATCCTCGCCTTTGGCGGTGAGGGTGATGAGGGGGAGCTCTCCGCCTGTTGTGGTGGTGAGCCCGCCTTGTTGCAAGGCACGGAGCAGGGCTCGGATTTTTTCGCTTGTGAGGGAGGATAGGATGCCGTATGTGCTCAGTCGGGTAAGCTGTACGGGAAGCCCGGCACGCCGGGAGCCTTTCAGCATATCCGCTATTTTACCGCGTCCGAAGATGGCTTGCCAACTGCCGTCGGGCAGGCGGCGGCTGGCTCGTGCTACGCCGGCAAGTGCCTTGCGAACGACGATGAGATCATCTCCTGTGACTTCAGAAGCATCGTCGGGCTCTTCGGCGTTGCAGATGTCACAGTGTCCGCAGTCATCAGCGGCAATTTCGCCGAAGTAGTTGAGAATCCACCGCTGGCGGCAGCCTGTGCTGTATGCGTAGCGAGTGATGGCCTCAATTTTTTGGTGGTCGCGGCGGGCTTTTTCTTCGATGAGGTTTGTGTCGATGGGAAGAGTGGCGAAAGCCGCTCCGGGGTTGGTGAGGCGGGTGAGCTTGGTGTTGTTGCCCGGAACGTCTGCGCGGGTGATGGCTCCGGCATGGATGAGGGCGGAGAGTGAGGTTCCGACTGCCATCGGGTTGACATCTTTGCCCAGTTCGGCAGCCATGTGGTCGATGGTCATAAGGAGTTCTCCCGTGTCGGCATTGCAGCGGGCGCGCAGCAGGTTGTACACGCTGCGGATGGTTTGTACGGAGGGATTGCTGCCCTCAAAGAAAAACTCTTGGGTCTTGAGGTCGGCGTGGTTGAAAAGAAGTTCACAGACGGATTGTTCGCCGTCGCGGCCGGCTCGGCCTGCCTCCTGGTAGTAGGCCTCCACGCTGCCGGGGATTTCAAAGTGAAGCACAAAGCGCACATCCGCGCGGTCTATGCCCATGCCGAAGGCGTTGGTTGCGACCACTACGTCGGCTCGCCCGGAGATGAAGGCATTTTGTGAGAAGTCGCGCTCCTCGTCCGTCATGCCGGCATGGTAGGCCACGGCATTGGTCCCGGTTCCGCTGAGCTCTTCGAATACCGTCATGACGTTCTTGCGGGTGGAGCAGTAGATGATGCCTTTTTTCCATTTGGCAATCACCTTGCGGATGCGCTCGAACTTAGCCTGCCGGTTCTCGCAGTGGGTAATGGAAAAGTCGAGGTTCTCGCGGCCGAAACCGCTGATGATGACGGCCGGCTCGTTGAGACGGAGTGTGTTGAGTATATCTTGCCGAACGTGCTCAGTCGCCGTGGCGGTGAGAGCCATGGTCTGGGGATAGCCCAGTTCTTCGCGAACTCGTCCCAGTCGCAGGTAATCCGGGCGGAAGTCGTGTCCCCATTGGCTCAGGCAGTGGGCTTCGTCAATGGCCAGTAGGCTCACCTGCATGCCGCGAAGCAGGTTCATGAATCCCTCCTGTCCGAATCTCTCGGGTGCAACATATATAAGCCGTAGCTCGCCGTTGCGAAGGGCGCTCATTACCTGACGGTATTCGTCAGCACCCAGAGATGAGTTGACGGCAGCCGCTGCGATGCCTCGCGCTTGCAGGGCATCCACTTGGTCTTTCATCAGCGCAATCAAAGGACTGACGACAATCGTCAGCCCTTCACGGCACAGCGCCGGGAGCTGGTAGCAGAGCGACTTGCCGCCGCCGGTGGGCATGATGGCAAGCGTGTCGCGCCCCTCCATGACGGCTTCGACGATGGAGTCCTGCCCGGGGCGGAGAGACTCAAAACCGAACAGGTTTTTGAGTACTTCTGCGATTTCTGCTGTTTGCCGTACCATGCGGCGCTATTATAGCAGTCATGCTTTGAAATGTAAACAGACAATTCTGTCGCCGGGAATTACCTTTTACTTGCTTTTGCTCATTGCTCTTGTATGATGAAAGGTAGTTCTGTTAAGTGAGAAAGGTGATTACAATGAAAGAAGATAGCAAGGTTAGTGAAGCTTGGAGAAAACGCGGGCGCGACAATATGCGTACGTCAGGAATGTTGTTTTTCTTAGCGCTGGCACAGGAGCTACGTGAATATTATTTTGAGCAGATGGCGGATTGCAGCCGTCGGTGGGATGCCATGCGCTGGTGGGGGCGGACATCGTTGACTAAGATTGATAACGTGCTGGCCTCGGATAAGGTGAGCAGATCCATGCGCGCCTTGTGGCACCATGTGTTCAGGGATGGGGGCTTGCCGGAGGTGGAAACCTCTCAGGGGCTTGCCTTCTGTATGAGGTTGTTATTTCTCGAGGATGTCTGTCGCGGTATGCTCGCGGAGCGTGAGCTTGAGGTGCCGCCGGAAGATGACAGTTTGCGAGGGGCAGTGGAGCGTTTGTTGAGCGTGCCGAATTATAGAACTGTGGAGGCTTATCTTACGGCTGTTACAACCAAGGTGTGGCAATATATCGGGCATGATTGGTTGATGGCCCGCCTGACGATGTGGGAGGACGCCGTTGAGGTCCCGGCAGAGGCTGTGCCGACTAATTTTGAAAAATCATTGGTTTGGTTGCGGTCTGTTATCAATGATATTTTGTACGATGGTCAGGCGACCGGACCGGAGAAAGCTCACCGTTTGCGTGTCGTGTATGCGGATTGTCTGAAATGAAAATTATGTGATATTTTCTGTTTGTGTGTGGATTTTGTGTAAAATAATTGATCTGAAAAATATAAGATACTATTGATGAATTAAAGTAAAAAATATTATTTTAATTTGTGCGTGAATTGAATTGAAATATAGAGAATTGATTTTTGGAAATATAGAGATTTTATTATTTTTAAGATGATACGAGAGGAAGCTGGCGAGTTGTGCCGGGCAATCAATGTTATTTCCTGTTTTTGTGATAGGGTAAGTAGATGATAAAGAGACATATCATTGTTCCCTTTATTTTACCCCCGACTAAGGAAGTGAGAGCTTGTATACAAGGACGAGGTTGAAATGATTGCTGAAAAAAAAGGTTAATTTGCACCTATACTCCCATAGGAATACTGCTGCGCTAATAATGTAGGGATGAGCATCTCTCTTCAGATTTTTTAATATAGAGATATCCAAAGTAAGGCTTAAAAGTCGATTTTGTAACAAAAAATCAATGGTCGTCTTTTACGAAGGGGAAGAAAGAGAAAGCTTTTCATACAACTTTCGGATTTTTTTCTTTTTGTTATTCTATGCGTGTTTATGATGTGAATTTGTTAGATGGCTTTTTGCGGTGACTTTTGTTCAGTCGAAGCAGAGAATGTAGGTGATTAAAATTTCGTCAGTGTAGTACTTGGCGAGATTTGCAAACGATGAATTGTGGCTTTTGAATATGAAAAATTGACCGATTTTTCATTGACTGAATTAAAATCTGATAAAAAAATCGAATCGTGAATTGATAAATGAGTTTTATTGATTTGGCTCAGAAGATGGGTGAAGAGAGCATGTTCAAAATGCAGCTCAGAAGCTGATTTGAAGTTAATTTTTCTTGTAGTAAAGGGGATAATACAATTAAAAATGATGTGATATTTGTTCGTTTTATGATAGGGAAACAATGTTTTTTTGCTTCTCCGGTGAATTAAAAATTGATTGAAAGTTGTCGAAAATTTGGCGAAATTGTGTTAAAATTGGATAAAATTGATAAAGTGTGATTTATTTATTTGTTTTTAATGTTGGATGTTTGCTTGTTTAATGTATTTACATTAAATGATTTACAGAAATGGTGTCAGAAGCGTCATCGAGACGAGTTTAAGCGCTTGTGTTTGGGGTAAAATAGTGAGCCTGAGTGAAGGGAACTGAGTGCTGTGAATAGAGTCGAATGTCCTGAAATGAAGATTGTATATTAAAATTGACACGATGGGTCAGATGTGATAGTGTGTGGTCATGGTATATCGGTCCGGAGAGTTGAGTAAGAGGGGGCTCTATCGCATTGCTTTACGACACGCCATTCTTTGGTGGGTAATGTTGGCGGTGTTTTATTATCTTTTTGAGATTTTGGAAAGCGGTATGGCTCAGGCGGAGGCCAATCCGTATGTGCTGCTGGCGCTGGCAGTTCCCGCGCTGGGGCTTTCTTTGTTAGGGTTGCGGCGCATATTGAGATACCGCAATCAGGTGGAAAAAGTTTTCTATACTCTGACGGAGGGAGGGCTTATGATTGAGAGCGAAAATGATGAAAATTCGATGTTTTTCCCTTGGTCGGATTTTACGATGGTGCGACGCTCCGGGTCTGTTATTAATATGTTTATGCAGAGTGGGGCAGCTTTCCAATGTTTTCTGGAAGGTGTGAGTGAGCCGCGTCGGCAGGAGTTTTTCCGTTACGCTATCGAGAGGGTAGGGAGAAAGGAGAGTTCGCAGTTGACCCCGCCGCCGGCGGTCGAGGATGGAGCGGTGTCGCTGCTTTTCAGTGCCACTCCTATTCAGAGGAAGGAGGCGACGCTGGCACAGATGCTCATGGGGCCGGCTGCCGGGCGCGTGCGTAGGTTTCGTCCCTTAGTTTTGATGGTATGGGGGCTTGTGTTCATCTATGACTGCTATGCTGCACAATATGTGTTTGCTGCCGTCGCGTTGCTTTTTTTCCTGTCGACGGCTCGCGGACTTCAGAATCCCGGCACGGCACGCATGCGAGCCTCCATTGTCGAGACGGAGTATTTTGTCACACCTGAGCAGGTTCTTTGTGTGAAAGAAAGCGGGCGCTGGGCTCGCTTTCGCAATCCGTCGATTTTGGGGGCCTGTCGCATGCCTCATGGTATTGCTTATCGTTTTTCCAATCAGTCCGTGCTCTATATGGATGACGGTCAGCCCTTACCCGCATTCTGGCCCGAGCCGATTGGCCGCATGCCGCGACGTTTGTGCGGTTGGCCTTTGTTGATGATAGTGCTTGCCGTGTTGGGTGCTGCTGTGGCTGCTTTTCTTCTCAGCCCGTCATGGCGTTTGAGTTCTTTGATTGATGATGTTGATGAGCAGCGTGTGAGCTCACTCGTCCTTGTTCCCGAAGTGGAGGAGCTGTTGCCTGCAAATGATGTTGACTACTGTATCGTGAATAAGTACCCGAGCCGTTCGAGTGATATGTGGCGTGCGTTGGGGCTGAAAGATGCCGTACTGATTTTCGGGAAATCTGATGTGTGGGAGACTCATATTCATGTCTCGCCCGAAGGTAAAGTTTTTTATAGCAAGACCTATTCAACGGAGAAGTCCGGGGACGAGGCTGAGTATGAGGCCGAGGCTGCGGGCGAAGCCTACGATGATGAGGAGACTTCCGACGATGAGGGTTAATGTCGCTTGCTTGCGGAGAGGAGCTGTTTGACGTGCTCCTGTTCAAAGAGGTTCTGCGGAAGATTGCACAGTTTCAGGTGTAGCGCGGTGAGTTCGGCTTCTTTTTCGGGGCAAGCCAAAGTCTTGAGTTCGCTCTCGTAAAGGACTGCGCTGTGAGGTATGGGGAAATTTGCTAATTCCCTGACTTTGAATTGAGGGAAGGTGCTGCGCTCTAATTTACCTGAGCTGATGGCAAACCACAGGGACATGAGCGGAGAATTGATGAGAGCCAGCAGAGCGAGGGGATGCAGGCTGCGGAATTGATGGACAACGTGGCAGTTGATGTCGCTCGCAGCGGCCGCCTCCGTGTAGGCGGCGTGGATGCAATGGGGCAGGGGTGAGGGAATTTGCCGTACAAGAATGCGTGGCGCGCGGAAGTCTACCTTGTGGCGCGGGGCTGCTAAGTGCGGTCCCATACGAAGGTAGAGTCCGCGGCGGTGTGTGATGGCGTAGCGCTTAATGTCAGAGCCGTCCAGCCAGGGTAAGTCGTGCGAGCCGGGTGGTCCGGAATGGTGAAAGGCTCGGCTGCGGATGATGTCGTCGGTCTGGGGCGGTGAGCCTTTGCCGCGCTCGTAGACTTTCATACCGCTGGAGATGGTGGCAAATTCACTTAGCGGACGACTCGCTGATTGGATGTCGCGGATGAGTTGAGTGAACCGGCTGTCTGTATGAGTAGGGGAAATGATGTATTCGCCGGAACAAAGAGCCTTCGCGGGTACACATTGTGAGCAGGTGCGGTTTCCCTTGTGTTGTTCGATGTAGTGCAGGGTGGAAGGGGGGCCTTTGCGATAGCCGGTCAGGCATACGTCCACGATGGCTCCTTTGAAAATTTGCCCTCGTATGTTGGTGATGTTCAGTTCGGCGCTGTGGGTGAGCAGATGACGACGCAGGGCTGCAAAGTTGCTGATGTTCAGCCATGTGGTCGGCGTGAGGATGGCGGCGCGGCCGCCGTGCCGCAGGAGCCGGTAAATCTTTTCCATGAACATCCCGTAGTGGTTGAGCTGCGAGCCGCAAAGCGGGTAGCGATCGTGCAGCCATTCGCGGAGTTGTTGGGATGGTTTGTTCCCTCTCGGGGCGATGTAGGGCGGGTTCGCGATGATGATGTCAAAGCCGCCGTTCTCTATAATTTCACCGAAGTTTGCCTGCCAGTTGAAGGCTAAGGGGCTTATTTCAGGGTCATCAATCAGAGCATCGCCCCGGCAGATGTTTGCTCCGCCTATGGGGGTAAGTGCCTCGCGGGTTTTGGTTACGGCTTCTTCCGATATGTCAACCCCGTATAGGTTGAGGGATAAGTCGGGCTGCGATTCGCCCAGGCTTGCGTACGCGCGCAGCAGGAGCTTGGCGGCTGCACGGAGGAGGATTCCGTGTCCGCATGACGGATCGAGCACGCGGATGGCTTGCAGCGCAGCGAGATGTTCCTGCGGGTGAGCTGCATGACGTTCTCCGAGCTCGGTTAAGAATCGCCCCAAGCTGAGTTCTGTCAGTTCTTCTGCCCATTCCTGCGGTGTGTAGTAGGAGCCTGTGCGTTTGCAATCAGTTGTCATGGGCTTGAGACGGTCTTAAAAAGAGCCACCCTCCGGTGCGCACCGGAGGGTGGGGAGAAAGAATGAATGTTACAACAGGGAGCAACTCGCGAAATTGAACCCCGTGTGATGATTTATTTGCCCTCTACGCGGCTGTAGGGATTCTTGGACTGGAAGCCGAGCTCCTCGGGGAATTCGGTGAAACCGGACCAGGGATTGTACTCGCGCAGGCCGCTGCGACCGCAGCTACCCTGATAGGGAGGACGATAAGTGCACTTGTAGGTCGGAGCCCAGAAAGTTACCAGCTCGTACAGACCGTAGCCCATGCGGGTGAAAGTGCGGGAGAAACCTTCGACCAGACCCACGGAGTAGCCGGCATAGTTGCCCTCGGCCTCGTCCCAGCGGAGCATGGTTACAGGCAGTTCTTCAACGGCCCATACGAGATTGCCGATGGCGCGGCCGAGCTTGCGGGTTGCGGTGTACTCAGACGCAGGGGGCGCCTGAATGTCGGCGTACGTCGTGCCGACCATAGCGAGAAGAAGTGTAGAAAGGAGTAAGCGCTTCATGACATAGATAGTGATAGCACATTGTGCATCCTGATGCAAGCAAAAAGGAAACTTTTCAGCTAAAATAAGCCGATTTTTTTCCGTGTTGGGCGTAAAAAAGGCCGCAGTCAGGACTGCGGCCTTATAAAAATGACACAAATGGTCTTTTCAGAATGAAATTTCGGTTTGACGTTCTTCTTGGGTGAGGTAGCAACCGGGGTCGCTGCCGAACCAGTGACCGTTCGCAAAAGCCGCTCGTGTGCGGAAACCGCCGCCGCAGAGGGCGAAGTGTTTGCAGGTGGCACAGGGACCGCTGATGAGTTTTTGGCGTTCGAGCGGGTCGTCGGAGCCGCGAAGTTTCTGAAGTTCAGCAGCGGATGGTTCACTTGCAGCCTCCCAGACATCGGAGAACTTCTGGGTTTTGACATTGCCGAGCGTAACCCCTTGCCAGAATTGGTCGGGGTGGATGTTGCCCTGCGTGTCGATGTTGGCAATACCGCGGCCCGAGGAGTTCGCGCCGCCTCCGTTCCAGCTCAGCAGACGGAGGGTCTGAGCCGCCAGAGGGGAGCCCTCGCGCAGTTGTCGGAGAAGAATGTAGATGCCGTCAGCCGGTTGTGTGACGGTGAGGAGCTCGCGGGTTTGACCGCTGCGGTGCCAGGCCTCGGCGCGCGCTATGAGCATGTCGAGGGCTGAGCGGGCTTCTTCCGGGAGCAGGGCCGAGACGTCCACACCGCGGCCGGTCGGTACAAGGTGGTAGAAGCAGACACGCCGGATGCCTTCGCGCTCGATGAAGTTGAGAATTTCCTCCATGCTCTGCACGTTGTTACGGGTGAGGGTCAGTCGCAGGCCGGTTTTCTGTCCGACTTCTTCGCAGCGCTTAAATCCGCGAATGGCACCGTCGAACGCTCCTTCCACGCCTCGGAATGAGTCGTGAACCGGGCCGATGCCGTCGAGGGAAATGCCGACGTAGGCTACTCCGAGGCGCTTGAACATGGCAGCATACTCCGGGGTGATGCGGGTGCCGTTGGTGGAAATGGTGACTTTAAGACCTCGTTCGGTAGCGTGCTCCAGCAGTTCGGGCAGGTGGGGGTGAAGCAACGGTTCGCCGCCGGAGAGCAGCAGAGCATTGACCTGATAGTCCGCCAGATTATCAATTACGGCATGGCATTGCTCGAGAGTGAGCTCTCCGGGGTATTTCTGCGCGTGCGAGTCGGCGTAGCAATGCACGCAACGCAGGTTGCAGGTGCGGGTGATGTTCCACACGACAATGGGCTTGCGCGCGCGGGATGAGGTGGGTGAGCAGGCTGCCGTGCTGGAGTGCGGTGAGGCAGAGCCGTGCCCCAGACCATAGCGAATATGATCGGCGGGTTGTTCGGCTCCGCACCAGAGACGTGTGATGTTAATCATGGGAGAAAACGGTGGAAAAGGGGCAATCAGGACGGGCTGCCGTTGCGGATGGCAGCGGGAATATAGTTGCAGAGAGGTTCGGCCGCCATCATGTCGCCGCAGGTGCCGTAGGCGCGTGAGCGGGAGCCGCCGCACACCTTGCGGAACTCGCAGCAGCCGCACTTGCCGCCCAAGGCATCGTCATCGCGCAACTGAACGAAAATGGGGTGGTGGCGGTAGAGTTCGGCAAGGTCGTCCGTGCGTACATTGCCGGCCGTGAGCGGCAGGAAACCGCTGGGCTGAACTTCGCCCGTGTGAGAGATGAAGAGCACTCCCTTGCCGTCGCGGGTGGGAATCATGTGCCGCGGAGCCGGAGCTCCCTGCCGTGCCGCCTGCATGAGCACACGGCGGTAGTGGTGCCCTTCCGTGGTCTTGATGGCGAAGGGCAGTTCGCTGCGCAGGCTCTGTAAGCGCTGCCAGGCCTCCTCCAGTTGGTCGGCTGAGGGGAGGTCGTCGAGGGTGGCTCGCCCGGTGGGTACCAGAACGAATACACTCCAGACATCAGGCTTTATCTCGCGCATGAGCCTGATGAAGTCGTCCATTTCCGGCAGGGTGGATTGAGCCAGCGTGGTGTTGATTTGCAGTTGAATGCCGGCTTCCATTGCCGCCTGAGCGGCTTGCAGAGTGCGCTCAAAGGTGTGCGGTACGCCGCGAAAACGGTCGTGAGTTGCTTGAGTGGCACCATCCAGACTCAGGCTCATGCTCACGACCCCCGCTGCACGCAGCCGTTTGAAGTCCGTGTGCAGCAGGCGGGGTGTGGCTGCGGGGCTGAGTGCCACTCGCAGCCCGCGCTCGGTGGCGCGGGTGATGATGTCGAAGATATCGCGCCTCATCATGGGGTCGCCGCCGGTGAGTACCAGCATGGGCGGCGCCAGTCGTGCGATGTCATCGACCAGCTTCATGGCCTCATCATGGCTCAGTTCATCGGGGTGGGCCTGTGGTTGGGCCACGGCGCGGCAATGACGGCAGGCCAAGGCGCAGGCTCTTGTTACCTCCCAGAAGAGGATGAAAGGGCGCTCGGCAAAGTCGGTACCGCTGAACGGAGGATGGTCGGCCATGAAACCGGTGGGAAAAATCCGTGATGATTACTGCTGAACCGGAGTGGCGATGGTCTGCAGGATGGCCTGAAGGTTTTGCAGGCGCTGCTGGTTAGCCGGGCTCAGAGTGGTGTTGTTGGTAGCGGTGTTAACCGTGTTGGTGGTGGTCTGAGTGGCTGTGGTGTTCGCGCCGCTGAGCCAGCCGAGGAGCTTGTTGGAGGTGCTCTCCTTCAGGCAGTCGGTGTACTTCTTGCCGTTCTGCCAGTTGTTAAAGGTGAAACGGGCAAAGGAGGGAACGGCGTTCTCGGACATCGGCACGCGCAGACGCTGGAAACCGCGGGTGAAATAGTCGTACTCGTTGTCGGCACCGTAGTACTTCATTTCGATAAGCTCGTCTTTATTGATGAGAGTGGCTGTCGTGGGGGTGAAGAGCTCGGTGCGGGTGACGGTCTTGGTTGCGCAGGAGCTCAGCGCAAGGGCCAGCATCAGTACGGGAATGATTTTTTTCATACGCCGGCGTATATACCATACTCCTCAGTTACAGTCAAGCCGAACTTCGTTTACTTTAGACTTCACTTAGGCCGGGAAATGTGCTTTAATAGAGGCGATATGAGTGTAGGAGACGGGCGAGAAGGTAAAGTGCGCGCCGCGCTGCATGGTAAAGGGCAGCTCGGCGGCAGGCTTGCAGGCCTCAGTCTGCCCCGCCAGATTGTTCATATTGCCCTCTGGCCGCTGCTGGAGCAGGTCATGAGTTTTATCTGTGCCTCGACTTCTCTTTTCCTTGCCACTCACATGGGAACAGCCGGTGATGTGACCGAGCAGATTGCTTCGGGCATCGGTGTGACCGGTTATGTCATGTGGCTGGGCTTTCTTATGCAGGGTGCCGTCGGTATGGGTGCAACCGCCATCGTGAGCCGTATGACCGGTGCCCGTAAGTTCGGTGAGGCGAATTATGCGGCGAATCAGGCTGCCGTGCTGGGTTTGCTGGCCGGTGTGCTGTCGGCTGTGCTCATGTACCTGACGGCGGATTTTCTTGTAACGAAGGCTCTTACTCTCAGCCCTTACGCACAGGAAGTCGCCCTGACATACATGCACACCGGCTGCTGGGTGGCGATTTTCTCGGGTATCGTCTTTGCTGTGAATGCCGCTTTGCGTGGTGCGGGCGACACTCGCACGCCTTTTTTTATCATGCTGGCGGTGGATGGGCTCAACATTGTGTTCAGCATTTTCTTTGTGAAATGTCTGGGCCTGTTCATCGAAGGTTTGGCGCTGGGTATGATTGCCGGTATGGCCGTGGCTGCCGCTATTCTGGTGGGCATATTGGCATGGCGCTCGCGCAGGATGAATAGCTTGTTGCAGGGGCGGGATGTAGATTCGTATGCCGCTGAACAGTCCTCCACATTTGTGCCGCCGCTCTACTTGCGTCTGCACGACCTTTGCCCCAGCCTGAGCACCATGTGGCGCATTCTTACCATCGGTCTGCCGCAGGCGCTGGAAATCGGCGGTATATGGCTCATTCAGATATATGTCCTGCGGGTTATCTCCGGCTTGGGCGATGCCGCTGTCGGCGCTCACAATATCGCCATCCGCATTGAGAGCATGAGTTTTCTGCCCGGTTTTGCCATCGGTATGGCCGGTGCTACATTGGTGGGACAGTACCTGGGTACCGGCAGTGTGCGAATGGCTCTGAACACTATTCGTAAGTGTGTGATGTACAGCGTGGTGTTCATGAGCCTTATGGGTGTGGTGTTCTATGCCTTCCCGGAGATATTCGTGGAGATTTTCGCCTCGAACTCTGAGGGCCTGATGAGGGCCACTGTACCCGTGGTGCAGGTGTTCCTGCTGGTGGAGCCGTTCTATGCGGCTATGCTGATGATTAAGATGTGCCTGCGCGGTGCGGGCGACACACGGCGTGTGATGTATGTGTCGTACGGCTGTATGGGCTTCTTCCGTGTTGGCTGTCTGTTCCTGTGGACATTGTTCTGGCCCGAAACTTTGTCTCTGGTGGGTATATGGCTGCTCTTTACGGTTGATTTGGCCGTTGAATATTTCATTCTCAATCGCATGCTTTACGGCTTGAAGTGGGCGCGGCGCAAGGTTTGAGAATGATAAAAAAGGACGAAGCCTGAGCACCGCATGACGGGTAGTTCGCTTCGTCCTTGCAGATGACGTGGCAGCTTGCTCTTAAATGTTGAGTTCTTGCCGGATAACGGCTCTTACGCGGGCCTGCGTTTCCTCAATCTCGCCATCGGCCTCGATGCGGAAGAACCAGGGCATCTCCATGCCGGAGTAGATATCGGCACAGGCTTGCAGGAAGGGCTCGTTCTCGAAGGCATCTTTACCATTGCCGCGGGCATTCATGCGCTCCATTGCCATTTCCACCGGAATGTCGAGCCAGAAGGCTACATCGGGAATGATGGCGAACTCCTCGTTCATTTGTCGGATGTCTTCGACATTCACCCCGCTGGCACCCTGATAGGCCATCATGGAGAGGTAGTAGCGGTCCAGCAGCACCCAAGCTCCTCGTTGCAGGGCAGGCTCGATGAACTCGCGCACATGTTCGCGGCGGTCTTGCAGCAGGCAGTTAATTTCTTCCTCCAGGCTCAGGCGCTCACCACTGATGGCGGCGTTGCGCACTTTCATGCCCCATTCTCCGCGAGTCGGTTCGTAATCCGTGACGACTTCTTTTCCCTGTGAGCGCAGGTAGTCGGCCAGCAATTGAATTTGGGTCGATTTGCCCGTGCCGTCTATGCCTTCAAAGACGACCAGGCAGCCCCTTAGGTGAGGAGAATCAGGTTCCATAACGAGCATGAGACTAGCACAGCCGCTGCGGGGGTGCAAGCAAAAAATACGTGAATGCGCTTCAGTCTGTCATCGTCCAAGCGAAAAGGCACATCCCGTCGGATGTGCCTTTTCTGAAAATGATTTCCCGAACAAAGGGATTTACGCCTCAACAGCGGGGGTTACGGCAGCGGCGGGAATCTCTTCCTTATTGGTGAAGCGCCACTTTACTTTGTTGCGCTTGCCGGCGGAGCGAGCCTTGCGGCGCTTCTCATCCATGGGGCTTTCGAAAGCGCGACGGCGGCGCATCTCTTCGAGAATACCCTCGGTATCCAGCTTGGTCTTGAGGCGCTTCAGAGCGCGGTCGATCGGTTCTCCTTTACGTACGATAACGGAACGCATGATGTCAGTTGTTGTTGTTGAATAATTGTCCGGGAACGGGCAGGCAGGATACAGCATTCCGCCCGCAGTGTCAAGTTTTTTATCTTGCTTTTCTGATTTTTTTTGTGTTTTACTTTTTTTGTGAGCGTGTCAGTGTGCGGAAGTGGTCAATCGGTGGGGTAATCAGATGACCTGATAGCCCTGAGCGATGATGGTGTTGTGCAGGGTGGACAGGGGGATTTCCTGAGTGGCGGTGATGGTGATATTGCCTGTCTTGTGGTCAGCCTGACAGGCGGTTACACCGGGGATGGCGAGGAGGGCTTTGGTGACATGAGCCTCGCAATGGGGGCACATCATGCCGGCGGTTTTGATGGTGATGGTTGTCATTTTTTGCGGTGGTATGGGGTTGAAACGGCGCAGGCGCAGCGCATTGCTTACCACGCAGAAGCTGCTCAGCCCCATGGCTGCGGCTGCTACGGCGGGGTGGAGAAGTCCGGTGGCGGCCAAGGGAATGGCCAGACAGTTGTAGAACAGCGCCCAGAAGAGATTTTGCCGGATGTTGTTCATGACGGCTCGGCTGAGCCTGAGTGCTCCGACGACATCCATGAGATTGCTGCGCACGAGGATGATGTCGGCGCTTTCCATGGCGATATCGGTTCCGGCCCCGATGGCGATGCCGACATCCGCTCGGGTGAGGGCGGGGGAATCGTTAATGCCGTCGCCGACCATGGCTACGCAAAGGGAGTCCGCTTGCAGGCGGCTCACGAGGGCATCTTTATCCTGCGGCAGAGCATTTGCCTGAACGTCCTTAATTCCCGCGGCCGTGGCAATGGCTGAGGCGGTTCGGGCATTGTCGCCGGTAATCATGATGAGTTTTCGGACTTGCCGGTGAAGGAGGGCGATGGCTGTTGCGGCCTCGGGTTTGATGGGGTCGGCTACGGCCAAAAGGCCGATGAGCTCACCATGGCGGGCGAAGAAAAGCGGGGTTTTGCCCGCAGCGGTCAGTGAGGTGGTGTCGGGTACGTTTATATTCAGTTCGTGCATGAGCGTGGCATTGCCGGCAGCGCAGAGCTGATTGCCTTCGCCGGTGGTGATGCCGCGCCCGGGGATGTAGGTGAGCTCGTTCGGGGGAACGGGTGTGAGGGAAGAAGTGGCGCGTTGTACGGCCTCGGAGAGAGGATGATTACTCGTGCTCTCCAGATTGGCGGCCAGTTGCAGAAGTTCATCCGAAGTATGACCGGGTTGGGGCAGAATGTCGCTTACTTCGGGATGTCCCGAGGTGATGGTGCCGGTTTTGTCGAGCAGGATGGCGTCTGTTCGGCCGGCTAGTTCGAGAGCAGTTCCGTTGCGGAACAGTATGCCGCACTCCGCGCCGCGTCCGGTGCCGACCATAATGGCTACGGGAGTAGCGAGTCCCAGTGCGCAGGGGCAACTGATGACCAGTACGGCAATGGCACAACTGACGGCTTGTCCGACTCCTGCTCCGCTCAGGAGCCAGCCTGCTGCTGTCAGTACGGACAGTACAAGTACAGTCGGCACGAAAACGGCGGAGAGGCGGTCTGCCAGACGTGAGATGGGCGGTTTGCTTGCTGCGGCTTGTCCCACGAGGTTGATGACGTCGGCCAGCGCGCTTTCCGCGGCTGCTTTGTCGGTTCTGACCTGCAAGGTGCCGTTGCGGTTGATGGTGCCGGCGTAGACGGTATCGCCGGGTTTCTTTTCTATCGGCATGCTTTCGCCCGTCAGGGGCGACTCATCCGTCGAGGATACGCCCTCTACAACGGTGCCATCGACGGGGAGGCGGTCGCCGGCTCTTACTAAAATGAGCTCACCGGGGCGCACGGCATCCGCCGGCAGGGTAACGGGCTGTCCGTCCCGCAGAACGGTGGCGGTGCGGGGCAGGAGGGACAAGAGCTTTTCCATTGCTTCGCCGGTGCGCCCGGTCGCGCGGCTCTCCAGCCATTTACCCAGCGTGATGAGTGTGACAATCATGGCCGCGCTCTCGAAGTAGTACATAGCGCGGTGATGAAACCAGAAGTTGCACAATCCGTCCAGCATGGCAGCTCCGGCTCCCAGCGCCACCAGCGTATCCATGTTGGCGGCTCCCTTGGCAGCTCCTCGCAATCCGTTGATGAAGAACTTGCGGTTGAGCCATAAAATTGGTAATGTCAACAGGAGCTGTGCGATGGCGGAGTACTCTCCGTGGCAGAGGTGACAGAGGGCTATGAGGGGGATGAGCAGACTGAGCGACAGCAGAAACCGTCTGCGCAGCGTCATATCTTCTTTCCGGCTTGTCGGCGGAGCGGCACTTGTCTCCGTTGCTCCGTACCCTGCGGCCTCGACGGCTGCAATGATGCCGCTTGCCGTTTGTTCTGCCGTATGTTGCACCTTCATGCTGCCGGTCAGAAGGTTGACTTGTACATGTCCGATGCCGGGAAGAGCGGCTACCGCACGTTCCACTCTTGCAGAACAGGCTGAACAGCTCATTCCCGTTACCTTGAATGTCGTCTCGTTCATGCCGTTTTTTATCTCCCCGCTATTGTAAGGAAAAATGATGAGTTAGAAAAGGCTAATTTTTGTCATTGACCAGCAGAGAGCGCATGGCCTGCATCTTAGCGGCGGTCTCCTGCCACTCACTTTCTTCGTCGGAGTCGGGCATGAGTCCACCGCCGGCGTACAGACGGCAGAAATCGGGGAAAACCTGCATGCAGCGGAGCGAGACGTAGAGTTGGATGGAGCCGTTGTGTCCCCACGGTCCCAAATATCCGGCATAGCACGAGCGCTCAATGTCGGGGTAGGTCAGCAAGAGTTCTCTTGCTGCTGCGACCGGGGAACCGCAGACTGCCGGGGTGGGGGGGAGTTGTTCGAGCAGTCGGAACAGGCGACCCGACGGCATGCGGAGCTGAAATCGGGTGCAGAGGTGCTCAATGTTACCGGCACGCAGGTTTTCCGTAGGGCTCTCGGTCAGTTCATCAGCCAGCGGCGTGAGGATATCGCGCATGAACTCGGTGACGAGGGCTTGTTCGCGCCGGTTCTTGGCATCCCATGGAAGGAGGCTGGGCATGCGGGTGCCGGCAAGTGCCATGGTTTGCCATTGGTTGCCGCTGCCGGTGATGAGTTGCTCCGGGGTACAGAATATCCATGTGCCGTGCTGAGGGGTGTGAACCAGAGCTTTGAATGCTGTGGGGTACAGGGTGCAGGCTTGCAGTAGGGCTCGGCATGGCGAGAATTGCTCGTTTACGGCTTCATCGGCGGTGCGGGCCAATACAATTTTGCGTACTTTTCCGGCGCGGATGAAGTCGGTGTAGAGCTTAAAGTGAGCTGAGTACTCGCCGCGTGATGTGGCTGTGCGCTGCGGTACGGAGGTGATTTCGGGCCAATCGTCACCATTCGGCACTTCGTTGAGTTCTTTGGGGATGAAGAGGCTTTGACCGGTGAAGGTAGCCAGTACAAATCCCTGAGAGAAGATGAAATCGGTTTCCGTTCTTCCGTCGGCTGCCATGCAGAAATGGGGCTCTGTCTCGCCGGGTAGAGCGTAGAGCGCAAAGGCGCAACGTCGCCGGCACAGGGCATCGATTTTATCTGCATCGCTCATCTGCATGGGCAAAGTCTACCATAACTGTTTTTGTTTTGCAAGAGGTGCCGGAGGAATTATCTTATCCTGCATTTGTTCGTACCGAGGTTCCGGAAAGAACGAAGAAGGGCGGCAGGTCATCTTGCCTGCCGCCCTTCGGCGTGATGATTCGGAGCCTGACAATCCGGTATCAGAAGCCGGCAGCCCGGAAGGCCTCGGCGGGGATGGCTACGCGGGGTGTCTGCTGTCCTTTATGCGGGCCGCGGTTCCACTCCATCTTGAGGGTGCCGGGGGCGGATTCGCCTTGGACGACTGTGATGGTGATGGGGTGCAGGCCTGCCTTGAGGGGAATGCCTTTCTTACCGGTGCGTGCTTCATCCAGTTCGACGGTGTTGGCTGCGGACGACTCGGTTGCTGTCGTGCCGGGAATGTAGTTGAAATCGGCATCGACGAGGTTGAAGTTGTGCAGCTTGATGAATGCCTTGCTGCCCGGAACGTCGCTGAGGGTGAGGTAGAAGTGCCAGTGGTTGCCGTCGTTCGGGATATTGATGTAGCCCGTATAGGTGGTGATGGTGCCGGCCGGTAAGGTGGCGCCGTTCGGGTCGGCCACTTTCAGGTCGAGTGTGACGGGGGCATCGATTCCGGCGGGTACCCAGGGAGCGGTGGCCTGAACCTGTTGAACGTAGAGGCCGGTTTGCATGTCACCTGACTGAGTGGGCGGGTTGGCCGGAACGGGGTTCATGTCGTAGCTGCGGAACCCTCCGCAGCCGTTGTTGCGGCGCGGGGCATTCGGGTCGCGATAGTAGTCATAAGCGCGGCGGTTCCAAAGTGCGAGATTGTTGAGGAACTGCTGCATGTCGGGGCTGTTGCCTTCAGGCAGGGGTGTGCTCTCGTGGGGGTCGGACTCAGTATCGAAAAGTTCCCAAGCCTCGGTGCCGCTCCTTACGCCGGTGCGCAGGGCTTTAAGCCAACGATTGCTGCGATTGTCGAAGAAGATGAGCACTTGTTGTTCACCGCGCACGCGCCCCGGTTTGTTGGCGGCGTAATCGCGGTACTGTGCCATGCCGCCGCCGAAGAAGTACTCAGCGTAGAGCACGCGGTTGGGCGTGGTGCTGAGCTTGTCGTGCCCTTGCAGCAGCGGCAGTAGGGATGTGCCGTCGCAGCGGGCCGGTACGGGGACTCCTGCCAAATCGGCCAGCGTGGCCATCCAGTCCTGAAACTGGGTGGGTGTGGTGCTTACCAGACCTTTCTTGACGATGCCCGGTGCGTAGACTACGCAGGGTACGCGCAGTCCGCCGTCGAATACATCGCGTTTAATGCCGTCGTGATTGCCGTAGCTGCGGAAGAAGGATGGGTCCTGAGCCGGCGCAGGGTGGTCTTTGAAACCGCCGACGGCTCCCGGTTCGTCATGTGAACCATTGTCGCTGGTGAAGATGATGACCGTGTTTTCGGCTATGCCGAGGTCCTCGCAGAGTTTAACAAGGTCACCCACACTTTCGTCTACTCGGGTAATCATCGAGGCGTGACGACGGGCCGTCATGAGCTTGTGCGGGGCGTTGTTGCCGTAGCGCTTGCGTGCGTATGCCTGCCATGCATGGCGGTACTGCGGGTGGATGAAGGAGTCCCAATGTTCGGGGCGGGCCGTGTTGATCATCTTACCCGGTGTGCCGAGCCATTGCACACCGCCTTTCAGGCCGCCGCCGGAGGGGTAGGGACCCGCCGGAATGCCCAGCCTCGCATGCGGTGCCACGTGGGTGAGAGCCAGGAAGAAGGGCTTGTTTTTGTCGGATTTCTGTTGGTCGATTATCCACTTTTTAGCGCGAGCCGTGAAGAGGTCGGTGCAGTAGCAGCCGTCGAGCTTGTCGGTGATGAGTTCATCGCCGTCCCAGATGGCGTTGCAATGGGTCTCGGGGTCGGCATTGCTCTCTTCCTTGGGGTAATGACGGTGACCGGCCAGGTGGTTGTTGTAGCCGAAGAAATAGTCAAAGCCTCGCTTGGTGGGCCAGGCCGGGCATGTGTCGGGGGTGCCGCCGCTCTCGCGACCGCCGCCGATGCCCCATTTGCCGATGAGTGCCGTGCTGTAACCGGCGGTCTTCAGCACGCTGGCGAGGGTATGGCCGTTTTCCAATGCGGCATCGAAACTGTTGTTACGAATGACTTCTGCATGTCCTTGGTGCAGACCGGTGAAAAGCGAGGCGCGTGCCGGAGCGCAGACCGGAGCACAGGTGTAGTGGCGGCGAAGCTGAGCACCTTGCGTTGCTAAGCGGTCAAGGGTGGGAGTGTCGATGCGCGGTGTGTCGGTATGTTCCTTGGGTTGGTTGAGTCCCAAGTCACCCCAGCCCATATCATCGACCAGTACTAATATGATGTTGGGCTTTTGCTGAGCCTCTGCGGCGGAGCCAATCCAGCCTAAAATCAGAGCCATGACAAGCCCTGTGAAAAATGAGCGTTTCATTGCCTGAGCATTGTAACAGTTGGCTGTCGCTCTTACAAGCTCGAAAATCATTTTTCAGCAAAATGTGCTCTGTAAGGTGGGAGGAGAATATGATGACAAGAGTCGGTCGTGATGGGACCTGCTCTGAATGGAGTTGATTGTTTTTCCGATTTTTTTCGTCCGATGAAAATAAATTAAAAATGTGGCATGGCGCACTATGCGCTTGCATTTCTGTAATAACGGGAGTATAATGCGCCCCGCGATAAATTTTCAAACTTCTAGTATTATGGAAATTACCATCAACAAAATCAGCGACTGTCAGGTTTCTCTCAGCGCTACCGTGCCGGCAAGTGATGTGGCTTCCGTTAAGGACAGCATCCTGACCTCCTACATGAAGAGCGTTCGTCTGCCCGGCTTCCGCCCCGGCAAGGCTCCCAAGAATGTGATTGCCAAGCGCTATGCCTCCGAGGTGAATGAGGAGCTTGAGTACCGCCTCAAGTCCGACATTCAGGACAAGTGTCTGGAGGAAAACCCCGATTTGAAGGTGCTTGACTTCGGTACTCCCGAGGGCAGTATGGCTGAAGATGGTGCATACACCGTGAGCTCCACCCTGACCGTGGTGCCTGACTTTGAACTGCCTGAGTACATGGGCATCGAGGTGACTGTTCCCTCTACGGAGGTGAGCGACGCTGAGGTGGACGAGACTTTGCAGAAGTACGCCGCAACCTCCGCTAAGCATGAGGAGGTGGCTCGCGCCAGTGCTAAGGGCGACATCGTGGTAGTGGACTTCAAGACCACCTGCGAGGGTAAGCCCACCGCTGAGTACTGTGGTAAGAGCGTCGGTTTCTTGGAGGGCCGTGAGGACTACTGGGTAAGTCTGGAGGATGACCGTTTCATCCCCGAGCTTGCTGATGGCTTAGTCGGTGTGAGTGCCGGCGAGACGAAGGACATCGTGGCCACTCTGAAGGAGGACTTCCCCATTTCCGACCTTGCCGGTAAGGAGATTACCTTCTCCTGCGTCGTGAAGGCCGTGCGTGAGAAGCAGATTCCCGAGATTACTCCCGAGCTCTTTGCCGCAGCTCTGCCCGGCAAGACAATGGAGGAGATTCGCGATATCGTCCGTGAGAACCTCAAGAGCAGCAAGGAGCGCAGCAATGACGAGGCCAAGGCTGACCAGATTTCCGAGAAGCTGGCTGACCAGCTCTCCTTCGCTCTGCCTGCTGACCTGGTGGAGCGCGAAAATGAGAACACCGTGCAGCGCAAGATTTATGCCGCCATCCAGTCCGGTGACTATGAGGCCGCCAAGGACATGGATGCCGTGCGCGAGTCCGCCAAGGGCGAGACTGAGCGTAACCTGCGCGTATATTTCGCCCTGCAGGAGATTGCCCGTCGCGAGATGATTACCGCTACGGATAAGGAGATGCTCGATGCCATCACCAACATGGCTGCTCAGGCTCGCGAGAAGAACCTCAAGGGCTTCATCCGTAAGTTGCAGCGCGAGAACCGCATGACCGGCATCCGCCTGAGCATTGTCACCTCTAAGGTCATCGACCTTCTGGCCCGCAACGCCAAGGTGACGGTTGCCGAGCCTGCCAAGGCCGAGTAAGCTGACCATTGCAAGTACTTTGTGACAGAGCCGCAGAGCCGGGTGACCTGCTCTGCGGTTTTTTATCGTCCTGCTTGCCGTGTGGAGGATAGTACTTCAACCGGGGAAAATCCCAGCAAAGGTGCAAGCAGGCGTGTGAGAGGCTCATCCAGAGCGGAGTTGTAGATATGAGCCGAACGGTTGTAAAAGCGCCCCTCCTCCTCCTGTTGATTGCGAGAGATGGTCATGGCCTGATAGAGTCCCAGTAGTTGGTCGCATTCGCGGAGGCGGGGAGCGTTCTCTATGGTGTGGCCGGATGATGTCATGATGCGACGTAGTTCTTGCTCGGCGTTTTCCAGCAGGTTTCCGGTTCCGACAATGGGGGCACCGGGGAGCGCCTCCAGCGCTCGACTGCTGTCCTCTGTCCATTTTCGCATGTCGCGCGGCAACATGTTTTCCTGTGGCAGAAAACCGGCGAAAACGGCGACGAAATCGCTCAGGCACTCATTGCGATGCCGAGTTGCTGTGTACCATTTTTTCCATGCGAGCTGGACGTCACGGTAGAGGTGTTGCAGGCGGGCGTACGCTGCCGCAAGCCATGCGATTACCGCCACCAGTAGGGTTAAAGCAGTAAGAATTTCCATACATTCCTTTTATTCTAACGGCGACTTTTTTGCAAGCCGTTAGAATAAACAGTTGGAAGCCGCTCTCTTCGGCAGAAAGCGGCTCCCTGAACAATTGAGCGGCTCGGCGTGTGGCCGAGGTCGGAGAATTACTTAGACTTATTGATGGCGCAGCCCATGAGCTCAGCGGCTTTTTTGCCGCTCATGAGCATGCCGCCGAAGATGGGTCCCATGCGGAAGCTGCCGCTCACACCGTTGGCGGCCATGCCCGACACAAAGAGACCGGGGTAGATTTCCTTGGTGTTTTCAATGGTGGAGCGCTCGCCCTCAGCGGCATCCATGCTCATCTCACCGATGACTCCACCGGTGGCGGTGTTGAGCCGTACGCCGTTTTTGCGGGCTACGGTTTTGGCGATTTCGCAGTCATGACCTGTGCCGTCGAGCACGGTGCGAGAGATGATGGTGAGGGGGTCGACGTGCAGGCCCTCTCGCAGAACGGGAGTCCAGTTGACAACCACGCCGCCCACACGACCCTGCTTGTAGACGACATCTTCAACGGAATAGCAATTAAAGATGACCGCCCCCGCCTGAGTGGCCTTGTAGAGCAGGCCGGCAGTGGCGTGTACCGAGTCGATGATGTAGGTGCCGTCGCGGTATGGCTTGTAGTCCAATCCGAGTTCCTGCACGATGGGGAGAGCTTCTTCCTGTACAACGATGTCATTGAACATCATGGCTCCGCCCCACATCCCGCCGCCGGGAGAAAGTTTGCGGTCGAACAGTGCGACTTTGTGTCCGACCTTGGCCAGATAATAGGCTGCTACAATCCCGGAGGGACCACCGCCGACAATGGCGGCATCGAGCTCCAGACAGTCCTGTAATTTATTGAAATAAGATTCAATGATTCCGCGAGATACGAGCGTTTCCATGTTCTGTATTTTAGGGCTGACGAGTGCGAGATGTCAAGTGACGGACTTGTCATAAACCGGGGGAATGCGCCGGTGCCGGCATTTTAGCCTTGCCGCGATGAGGGAAATGTGGCAGAGTAGCTGCATGAGCTGTAAAAATATTCTTCAGTCTTGTCGTTTGTATGGAATCGTGGACTTGGGTTATGTCAGTCCGTCGGCGGTATCGGCAACGACATGTGCGCTGATTGACGGCGGTGTGAGGGTCATTCAGTTGCGAGCTAAGGGGGTGGAGCTTTCGGTGGTGGAATCGCTGGCGCGCGAGATGCAGAAAATCTGTCGGGAACGGCATGCTGTTTTTGTATTGAACGATTATCCTCAATTGGCTGCGGATATTCAGGCGGATGCCGTACATGTGGGGCAGGATGGCGGGCCTTTGGAGGAGGTGCGTCGCATCGTGGGGGCGGACGTGTTGGTCGGTCGTTCCACTCATGGCTTGGAGCAGGTCAGACAAGCTCGGGAGGAGGGGGCGGATTACATCGGTTTCGGCCCCCTGTTTCCGACAGGTACCAAGCCGGGGCGCCCCGCCATCGGACTTTCTGATATTGCGCTTGCTCAGGAGATTGCCGGGGACATGCCGATGTTCTGTATAGGCGGTGTGAACGGTGCTACTTTGTCGGAGGTGCAGGCTGCCGGTGCCCGTCGAGTGGTGATTGTGTCGTGGTTATTGCAACAGGCTGATATTTCTGCTGCCGCTGCCGGTATTATCCGTCAGTTGGGGGAGAAATGAGGCGATTTCTCTTTTCTTGATTTTAAGGCTTGCTATATAGTGGCGTAACATATACAATGCAGTCCGTTACGTGTGGTATATAACACAGGAAAGATAATACTCTTATGAAATATATTCTCAGAAGCTTGATGGTGGTGCTGGTGGCACTGATTGCCTGTTGTCGCACCGTCCCGCATACCGGTCGTACTCAGTTGATGCTTACCAGCTCACAGGAGGAAAATGCACTGGGGCTTAAGGCCTTCAATCAGTACAAGACGAAGTTCAATCGCTCGAGTAATGCTACTTACAATCAGGCTTTGGCCAGTTGTGGTAAGGCGCTGGTGGCAGTCTCGGGTAATAGTGAGTTCGCCTGGGAGTTCACCGTGTTTGAGTCCAAGACTCAGAACGCCTTCTGTCTGCCCGGCGGTAAGGTGGCTGTATATTCCGGCCTGATGGACCTTATGAACAACGAGGCGGAGTTGGCTTTTGTGGTAGCTCACGAGGTGTCGCATGCTCTTGCTCGTCACAGCGGTGAGCGCATGTCCTGGAGTTATTTGCAGACCCTTGGCGGCAGTTTGGTTGCCTCGGCATTCCAGAACTCCATGTACAATGAGATGTACAAGCAGGGTACGGAGCTGGGGGTGATGTTGCCGTTCAGCCGCAGCGATGAGTACGAGGCTGATCGCATGGGGATGTTGCTCATGGCGAAAGCCGGTTACAATCCCAAGGCTGCCGTGGAGTTTTGGAGCCGTTTTGTCGGTACGCCCAATGATAGCTTCCTTGATGGCCTGATGAGCACGCACCCTCGCGATGTGGATCGCATTGAAGCCATGAAGAAGAACATGGCCGAGGCTGAGGCCGCTTACGCTGCCGCTCCGGTGAAGCGCGGGTACGGCATGTCCATCTGATAGAAAAATATCAATGAAAACAGTCGGCGGCAATGGTATGTGAACCATTGCCGCCTATTGTTTAGGATGGAGGGAAGAAGGAGGGAGGATTACATGCTTTCGTTGAGAATTTGCAGCACTTCTTCTGTGCTTAGGTCTTTCTTGTAGCCACCTCGCAACAGGAAAGTCCCCTCGGCAATACCCGGCAGCATGTCGGGCGTGGTTCCAAGCTCCCGCAGTGAGAGAACAAGGCCTATTTCCTGCATCCAGTTTTTCATGGCCTCCAGTCCGGCCAGAGCTGTCATTTCGTCATTTTTGCCGCCGGGGTCCACGCCCCACACATTGATGGCAAAACGCTTGAAGCGGTGCAGCCCGTAGGGAAGGATGTGGCGGTAGTAGGCTAAACTGACGGCTGCGAGGGTCATGCCGTGCGTGGCATCGGTGTAGGCGCCGACGGATTGACCAATCATGTGAACCATCCAATCGGTTGATTTTCCCTTGGCAATGAGCGTGTTGAGGGCCCATGTGGCAGTCCACATGATGTTACTGCGGGCCTCGTAGTTCTGCGGGTCGTTTGCGGCAGCACGCGAGGCGGCGATGAGGGAGCGCATGAGCCCCTCGGCGATATAGTCACTTGTGCAATCATCGTCACCCGAGAGGTACTGCTCGAGGATGTGAGACATGATGTCGAAGCAGCCGGCAACCATTTGGTAGCGAGGCAGGGTGAGGGTCAGCTCAGGATTGAGAATGGAGAAGCGGGGGTAAACTTCCTCTCCGAACACGCGACCGATTTTGCGCTTGGTTGCGTGATTGGTGATGACGGAGCCTCCGTTCATTTCGCTGCCTGTACCCGCCATGGTGAGCACACAACCGACGGGGATAACAGGGTTGTCGAGCGGCTCCATGCGAACATAGTATTTTTCCCATGCATCGTCCGGGCAATGGGTCGCGACGGATACGGCTTTGGCATAGTCACACACGGAGCCTCCGCCGACGGCCAGAATGAGGTCGGCCTTGCAGGCTCGGGCTCGCTGTACACCCTCTGCCAGTTTTTCGACCGTGGGGTTGGGCATGACCCCGGGGTCTTCCGTGATGGTCTTGCCGGCGGCTTGCAGGATGGTGATGATTTTGTCGTACAGGCCGCTGCTCTTAATGGATTGCCGACCATAAATCAACAGTACGGAGGGACCGTACAGTTTGAGTTCATCGCTGAGGGCTTGCAGAGAATCCGGGCCGAAATGCAGGCGGGTGGGATTGGAGTAGGTAAAGGTTCCGTTCATGATAGATGACGTTTTGATTCGCCCTTTATTTTACTGCGCGGCAGCGGGGCTCGTCAATGATTTTTTCTTGCTTAATGGTATAAATATGTTGAGTTAATGAGTTATGCCGAAACCTAAAAAACAACGGAAATCTAAGGCAGCGCAAGATTTTTTTCTGTAAAATGCTGGTCATTGGTGCAAAATTCGTTTACCGTTTAGGTTAAGCAGCGGGATTATGGGGATGAGATGAGGCTGCTTTCAGCACCTCAGCCGCGAGTTGAAGCTTCGGAGGGGAAGATGGAGATAATGTTTGTTCTGCGTTTGAGTTGTCTGTTAATGCTTTCCATGATGTTGGAGGTTCTG
>JAUNRC010000085.1 GCA_030535875.1 Akkermansia sp.
TGCCCCCGCCGCGTGTTCACCCTCTCTCAGGTGAAGTACTGCGCCGACCGCGTGAAGTGGTTGTACGACAACCGCCACCTCATCGGCGGCCTCAAGTGGGTGGAAGAACCGGAAGTTCTGCGCTTCTTCTTCGGTCGCCTGCAGCCGCTGAGCGACTGGCAGGAGAAACTCGCCGCCAAGTTCCGCGAAGACTTCGGTGAAAGTCTCTGAGGCTGTTCCGAACTTACCATCTGATTTCACAACCGCAGTGCCGAGAAAGGCACTGCGGTTTTTTTTTGCCGTTTTTTACGTACAAAACGCCCCCAAAAAAAGCCATCCCCCATTACCGCACAAGCGGCATGGGGGATGCAAAAAGCGATGAAAAAGTGGGCTTAATGTTTCTTCCAACCGGGCTTATGACGGGAGGCCAATTCCTCCACCACCTGCTCAATACGCAGACCCTTGGAAGTCAGCAGCACGATAAGATGATAGAGCATATCCGAAGCCTCGTAAAGCAGGCGCTCATTCGTGCCGTTGCACGCCTCGATGCAGGCCTCCAGCGCCTCCTCACCAACCTTCTGAGCCATGCGGTTCACGCCGTCACGGAAGAGCGAAGTCGTGTACGAGCCCTCGGGCATTTCCTCATGACGCTTGTTGATGAAGTCCTGCAGCTCCGTCAGGAAAAGCAGAGGCGAGGGCTGATTGGACTCGCCCCAGCAGGTATCCGTCCCCGTATGGCAAACCGGGCCGTGAGGAGTCGCGGCAATAAGCAAAGTATCGTTATCGCAATCGAGCTTCACACTCACCACATCGAGGTAGTTACCGCTCGTCTCGCCCTTAGTCCACAGGCACTGACGGCTACGACTGTAAAAGCACACACGACCGGTCTCGCAGGTACGGGTGTAGGACTCCTCGTTCATGTAGCCCAGCATGAGCACTTTGCCGGTAGCGGCATCCTGAATAATGGCCGGCACCAGCCCGCCGCATTTTTCAAAATCGATGTTCATATTCTTGATATTCTGAAAGGTAAACAATCAAAGGCGCACGTCAATACCCTCGGCAGCAAGGTACTTCTTCAACTCGGGAATGCGCACCTCGCCAAAGTGGAACACGCTGGCAGCCAATGCCGCATCAGCATGGCCCAGGCGGAAGGCATCCGCAAAGTGCTCCATCGTACCGGCGCCGCCGCTGGCAATAACGGGGATTTTCACCTCATCCGCAAGGCGGGCCAAAGCCTCATTCGGGAAGCCCTGCTTCACGCCGTCGTGGTCCATGCTGGTGAAAAGAATCTCACCGGCACCGCGCTCCTCCACCTCACGAGCCCAGTCAAAAAGAGTGCGCTCCACACGAATGCGACCTCCGTTCACATAGCAGTACCAGCCATCGGCATCCTGTCGGGCATCGATAGCAGCCACGCACACAGATGAACCATAGCGCTCGGCTATGTCGTTCACAAGCTGCGGGTTACGCAGAGCAGCGGAGTTCAGGCTCACCTTGGCGGCTCCGGCATCGAGCAGGCGGGCAACATCAGACAACTCATGGATGCCGCCGCCCACGGCAAGCGGAATGGAGATGGCGGAAGCCACGCGCGACACCACATCCGCAAAAGTCTTGCGACCCTCGTGGGTTGCTGCGATATCGAGAAACACCAGCTCATCGGCCCCTTGCTCACAATAGGCGCGGGCAAACTCCACGGGGTCACCGGCATCTCGCAGGTTCACGAAGTTTATCCCCTTAACCACGCGACCGTCCTTTACATCCAGACAGGGTATAATACGTTTGAATGACATAAGAAGAATATACCGGGATTACAGAATCATTTTCTCAATCGGCAGCACCAGAATGCCCTGAGCTCCGACTGCCTTCAGGCGACCGATAATCTCCCAAAAACACTCCTCATCCAGCACGGTATGAATACTGCACCAGCCCTCCTGAGCCAATGACATGATGGTGGGGCTCTTCACGCCGGGCAGTTCGGCCACAATGGCATCCACACACTCGCGGGGAGCATTCATCAGCACATAGCGCTTGTCAGCAGCCGTCATCACGGCATCCATCCGGAACAAAAGCTTATCCAGTATCTCGCGCTTCTCTGCGGGAAGGTTCTTGTGAGCAATGAGAACAGCCTCACTCTCCAGCACAACCTCAACTTCCTTAAGGTTGTTGCTTACCAAGGTGGCACCGCTGCTCACGATATCGAAAATAGCGTCCGCCAAACCGATACCTGTTGAAATTTCCACCGAACCGGTGATAACGTGGATATGAGCATTCACCCCCTGCTCCTGCAGCCACTCACGCAGGATAACGGGATATGAGGTAGCAATGCGGCGACCTTCCAGCCACTGAGGACCGGTATATTCATGCTCCTTGGGAATGGCGATACTCAGACGACAACCGCCGAAACCGAGCTTCTTGACGATATCAGCATCTCCTCGGCGCTCCAGGTACTCATTCAGCCCCACCACACCGATATCTGCCACACCATCCGTCACCGTCTCGGGAATATCGTCATCGCGCAGATAAAGCACCTCCATGGGGAACTTGCGAGCAGACACAAGCAAGGTACGCTTCGACGAACTCACTTTGATTCCGGCCTCGGCCAGAATGGCCATCGTGTCCTCATTCAGACGACCTTTCGATTGAACAGCGATTCTCAGTTTCATGATGGAAATCAGGGAAAAATTCTGCCGACTCCGCCGCCTGTGGCAGCGCCAATCAACATCGATGTCTATATAATAACAACTGCTCTGAATGTCAAGGCTCTATCCCGTCATGCCGAAAAAACGCTCAACCCGATTCATTTATCTGCACTGAGCCAATTCACAATCCCCTCGCCAATTGTCGCGGCGAGCCTGCGGGCTTTCGCATCATCTGAAATGAAAGCGGCGTGCCCGCGATTGTCCATATAGATGGCCTCGAATACCGCCGCGGGGATTCCGGCTTCGTCCAGAGCATTCATCCAGCCGGCTGAAGGTTGCGAACCGATGTAGCGCGGCAACACTTTAATTCCACGCCCGGCATTGGGTATGCCACCCGGTTTGTCCAACAGGCGCTCACGCATGCTGCGGCATATACTCTCGGCCAGAGCCGTTCCATGCCGACGATTGCAGATAATAAGCCCCGTGGGCGGTTTGGTACCCCACTTACCCGTCGTGCAGTTCAGGTGCAAAAATACTACGCAGCGTGCCTTCATATCAATTGCCTTGTCGGCACATACCATCCCGGCACCGATATGCTCCGGATAATGCACGGAGGGGTAGCGCTTAGCATTCTTGTCCGGCTGCTTCATATACATCACCCCGGCAGGACCGCCCTTAGCGGGCGGGTTACCTCGATTGAGCAGCACACATTCATAACCGGCGGCCTGCACCACCCTCTGCACCTCACCGGCATAGCGCAACCAAAAGTTAAACTCATTCAGCCGTTTGTCAGGCGTTTGTGCGCCACAGGCCGTGCTCTGATGACCGATATCCAGCAGCACGGGTGCCGCCATACAACAGGACATGACTGACAGCAGCACCACGCCGACACACAACAGGATTTTCATCATAACTCTCACGGCGGGAGTATACATCATCCGGTCGCAAATGTCAATGTTGCCACCACATGACAAACGACTGAACACGTGCTATATGTGGCTCGGATTAAACGGGGCGCAGCTTAACGATTTTACAACATATTTTAACCATTTCCCTCTATGTTCCGTTTTCTGACACGCTGCTGCGTTCGTCCCGGACTTGCGGGTGGTGTTTTCTCTTACGTTGCGCCGACACACAGTACCCCGCATACAGAGGCACACACACCGCCGAGGCGAGAATGAGCCAAACCAGACAAACTTCGTCAAGATGCGAGCGAAGGCCGAATCGCAAGGTCATAATCAAAACTGAGTATATGCCTGCAAACAGCAACCCTCGCAAAGCCGGTCTAAATCCTCCACGCGAACTCTGCCACGCAGCCAGCATTACGCTTATCGCGGAAGCTACCCCACAGAGTAAAAGTACGCCCCACTGAGAATCAGAAGTCCAAGCCGCCTGCATCATGTTTAATCCCGTCCACACAAGAATTAACATAGCCGACAATAAACAAAACAGACAATAAATGAGAGGCATAGACAATTAAGGTATCATTCTCACATGTTCACCCATCCCCCACCGCCACAAGGCACAGGGCTGCGGTGACAAGGATTTTATGAATGGTGGGCATGAGGAGGTTAGCTGATTACTTCTGATTTTTGTTCATGTCAACCAGCGAATACACACACGGAATGACATCGTGGTTATTGACGGTTGTGATGTATTGGATGGGCACGGACCTATCCAGAAAAGGCTTTACGGCATCATTAATCATAGGAACAGAGGCAAGGTAGGATATATGGATGGTAATGGCTTTTTGTTCTTCCTTGACTCTGTTTGCGACTGATGCTGCATCCATGCAGATGATGTGTTTGTGCACCAGGTAGGCCACGCCGCCATGGTCTGTTTTGTATATGGTGACATCGGCTTCATTTTGCAGGGCTAAGGCTTTTTGAGGCGAAAGGTAGCAGCTACGCAAATAAGGGGCGTGTGCTGTCATCGTGCACGAGCTCACCCCCAACGCCGCAAGGCACAGGGCTGTGGTAGCAAGGATTCGGGGGATGTGGGGCATAGTCATATTGTTATGCCTTTTTCTCTGAATCATTCTGAGACATCAGCGTCTGCTCGGTTTTTCACCTTCTATTTTTATGCCGGCTCTTTGGGCTTGCAGACATATTTCGAGAATA
>JAUNRC010000035.1:0-16623 GCA_030535875.1 Akkermansia sp.
CCCTTGCTGTTACCAACAAGGCCAAAGAGATGAAGGCCAATGGTGAGCAGGTATTCGGCCTCGCCGGCGGCGAGCCCGATAAGGATACCCCGGAGAACATCAAGCAGGCTGCCATCAAGGCTCTGGAGAATGGCGCCACCAAGTACACCCCTTCCGTTGGTCTGCCCCAGTTGCGACAGGCCATCTGCGACAAGCTTAAGCGCGATAACAACCTCGACTACAACATCGATCAGATTTGCGTGTGCTCCGGCGCCAAGCCCGCTGTCTACGCCGCCCTGCGTGCCACCGTCAGCGAGGGCGACGAAGTCATCATCCCCTCTCCCTACTGGGTGAGCTACCCCTCCATGGTGCAGCTTTGCGGCGCTACGCCCGTCTTTGTCGAGACAAAGGCCGAGAACGGCTGGAAGATTACCGCTGAGGAGTTCGCCAACGCCATGACTCCCCGCACCAAGATGATTATCCTCACCACGCCGCACAACCCGACCGGTGCCGTCTACACCGAGGAAGAACTGCGCGCCATCGGTGAAGTCGCCGTGGACGAGGACATCCTCATCATCGCCGACGAAATCTACGAGCACCTCATCTACGACGGCGAGAAGCACGTCTCCATGGCTTCCCTCAGCCCCGAGCTGTACAACCTGACCATCACCATCAACGGCTTCTCCAAGGGCTATGCCATGACCGGCTGGCGCTTGGGCTACACCGCTGCTCCTGCCGGTATCGCCAAGTACATCAAGATGATTCAGGACCACTGCGCTTCCAACGCCACCACCTTCTGTCAGTATGGTGCCATCGAGGCTCTGACCGGCGACCAGTCCTTCATCGCCGACCTGCGCGAAGAGTATGACTTCCGCCGTCAGTATGTTTACAGCCGCCTGACCGCCATGCCCAAGATTAAGGTCGTGGAGCCCAAGGGTGCCTTCTACTTCTTCATCGACACGACGGAACTCGGCCTCGGCTCCCTGGAGCTTTGCGAGAAGTTGCTCACTCGCTACAAGGTGGCTGCCATCCCCGGCATCGCCTTCGGCAATGACAACGCCATCCGCATCTCCTACTGCACCTCTCTGGACGTGCTGAAGGAAGGCCTCGACCGCCTCGAGGAGTTCTGCAAGAAGGCCTGAGCTGCCCGTTGAGCTTATTTTTCACCGCTGCCTGTTCCGTATGACAGGCAGCGGTCATTTTTTGTGGCATGATGGCGCTGAATTCCGCCTTTTCTCTTGACTTTTGCCTCGCTCTCTGTTTTAATTCCTGCACACCACTTCATCACGCCGGCTTGGCGGAATTGGTAGACGCGCTCGACTCAAAATCGAGTTCGAAAGAGTGTGGGTTCGAGTCCCACAGCCGGTACTCAAAAAACGCACGGTTTCATGCAAGAAATCGTGCGTTTTTAACGTATTACGTCCAATATAATTTGATTTCTTGCAGGTTTTCTGATGTAATCAGGGGTACAGTTTAGGGTACATAAAAGGGTACAAGGCTTAAACTTTTTGTGATGAATGTGAACTCACTTCCCATTCCGGAGCCCGCCACCACGCCGGGACTATTGGCTTTGGCCGGTGCGGCAGCACGGCGGCGACGGCTTACATTTCTTGGAGGAATCGCAGGGCTTCGCGGAGTTTGTCGGAGGGGCGGATTTTCGTCAGTCGCGGGAATCGGCGGTCGAGGAGGATGTAGTCCTTGTTGCGGGTGAGCATGAGTTTTTGCCCCGAGATTTCGACGGCGGAGATGTTGCGGCGGGAGGCCAGGATTTTGATTTTGTGGGCGATGAGGAGGTTGCGGGCTGCGCGCGGCAGGGGACCGAAGCGGTCAATCCATTGGCGCTCGAGGTCGTCCACATCGTCGGGGGTGAGGGCCTTTGCCAGTTGGGTGTAACAGGCCATGCGGGAGCGGGTGCTCTCGACCCATGCCTCGGGGATGAAGGCCCCGATGAGTTTGTCGGCATCGGGGCGGGTGCTGAGAACGGCCTCGCTCACGCAGAGGAAGTCGGCTTTGAGCTGAGCATCGGCTCGGATGGCGGGAGCTTTGCCCTGCAGGCGCTCGATGGATTGGCGCAGGAGCTGGCAATAGAGCTCAAATCCGATGGCGGCGATGTGTCCGCTCTGTTGGGTGCCGAGCAGGTTGCCCGCGCCGCGGATTTCGAGGTCGCGCATGGCAATCTTGAAGCCGCTGCCCAGTTCGGTGTATTGCTTGATGGCTGCCACGCGTTTGCGGGCATCGGAGGTGCAGAGGGCGTCGGGCGGGAGGAGGAGGTAGGCGTAGGCTCGATGACCGCCGCGCCCCACTCGGCCGCGCAGTTGGTAGAGGTCGGCCAGCCCGAAGCGGTCGGCGCGGTCAATGATGATGGTGTTGGCGTTGGGGATGTCGATGCCGCTCTCGATGATGGTGGTGGAGAGGAGGATGTCGGCCTTGCCGGCAACGAAGTCGCGCATCACACATTCCAGCTCGCTCTTGTCCATTTGGCCGTGGCCGATGACGATGCGTGCCCGGGGGACGAGGGTGCGGAGTGTCTCGGCAACTTTGTGGATGCTCTGTACTCGGTTGTGGAGGAAGAAGACCTGACCGTTGCGGTTGAGCTCTCGCTCGATGGCGCGGGCGATGAGTTCTTCGCTGTAGGGGCAGACGGCGGTCTGAACGGGCAGGCGGTTGAGGGGGGCGGTGTCGATGGTGCTCATGTCGCGCGCTCCCATGAGGGCGACATAGAGGGTGCGCGGTATGGGTGTGGCGGAGAGGGTGAGCATGTCGACCATGCGGAACATGCGCTTGAACTGCTCTTTGTGGCGCACGCCGAAGCGCTGTTCTTCGTCGATGACGGCCAGTCCGAGGTTCTTAAAGGTGACGTTTTTGGAGATGAGCCTGTGGGTGCCGACTACGATGTCGACATCGCCTCGGCGCATGCCTTCGATGATTTCGGCTGCTTTTTTGGCGGGAGTGAAGCGGCTGAGCAGTTCTATGCGGATGGGGTACTCGCTCATGCGGCTGCGGAAGGTGCGGTAGTGCTGGTCGGCGAGCACGGTGGTGGGGGCGAGGATGGCGGCCTGTCGTCCGCCTGTCACACATTTGAATGCCGCACGAATGGCTACTTCGGTCTTGCCGAAGCCGACATCGCCGCAGATGAGGCGGTCCATGGGGCGGGGCGCCTCCATGTCGGCCTTGCATTGGTTGATGGCGCGGAGCTGGTCGGGGGTCTCGCGGTAGGGGAAGGAGCTTTCGAACTGCCACATCCATGAGGAGTCGGCGGGGTGGGCGTAGCCGTTGTTGCTTTCGCGCTCGGCCTGAACTTCGAGTAGTTGCGCGGCGTAGTCCTGTACGGCGCGTTCGGCGGCCTGGCAGGCGCGGCGCCAGCGGGCATCTCCCAATTTGGAGAGCTCGGGGGTCTTGGCTCCCAGGCCGACGTATTTGCTCACGAGGTGGCTTTGTTGCAGGGGGATGCGCAGGAGCACGCCGCCGGCGTATTGGATGTGGAGTTCCTGCTCGCCGGTCTTGTCGTCCTGAACGATGCCGACGAAGCGTCCCAGCCCGTGTGCGGAGTGGATGACGAGGTCACCGGGAGCAATTTCGCGCAGGGGAGCCTGTGCGCGCTCGCGGCGCAGGCGGTCTTCGCGGTCATCGCGTTTACGGGCTCGCGGGGAGGAGTAGCGCCCGAAGATTTCGGCAGCGGAGAGTACGGCCAGTTTGGCCCCCGGTACGGTGAAGCCGAAGGGGAGGTCGCCGTCGCGGCTTTGGACGGCTCGCCATGCTTCATCTTCGCCGCATATTTCTTCAAAGCGCTTTTTTTCGCCCTCATGGGGGAAGTACATGACCACTCGCCATTTGTCCTCTTTCCATTGCAGCAGGCTGCGGCGGGCGAGCTCGCGGCGGGCCTCCTGCATGACGAAGTCGCCGGTATCGAAGCTCCCCAGCGGGCTGCCGAAGAAGGCAAGCGGGTCTTTTTCGTTCAGTTTGTCGAGTTCCGGTACCACATCGGCAACATCGGGCGGAGTTTCGAACACGAGTACCTTGCCGGGTTCGCCGCTGCCGGGCAGGGAGATGACCCAGTCATCCTTGCCGATGAGTTCGCGCAGCGGTCGGTCGGCCGGTGGTTCTTCGAGTACGAGCTCGGTGCTCGCCAGTTTGCGGAAGGAAAGTTGGCTGTCGACATCGAAGGCGCGTATGCTCTCGATTTCATCGCCGAAGAACTCGACTCGCAGCGGCCAGGCGGATTGCAGCGGGTAGACATCGAGTATGCCGCCGCGCAGGCTCCATTGACCGCGGGCCGTGACTTGCTCCACTCGCTCAAACCCATGTTCGCTGAGGGTGGCACAGAGGGCTTGCGGGGGATGTTCTTCGCCGGTGTGCAGGCAGATGGTGCTTTGTTCATCGGCCTGTGTGAAGGAGGGAGTGGGCTGGTTGAGTGCGGCAGCGGTGACAACGATGACGATGGGTGCCTGAGGGGGGGCTGCAATGGCTCGCAGGGCTTCCAGTCGTTCGGCTGCGAGGTCCGGGTCGCTCAGGCCGTTGTTGACGTGGATTTCCCGCTCCGGCAGGAAGATGCAGGGCTGCTCCCAGAGAGGAAGTTCTGCGGCTATGCGTTCCTGCATGGGCAGGGCATCGGTCACGGCCCATATTCGGCGGGCATTTTTGCTGCTGCCGGCTATCAGGGCTACGAGGAAGGCCTGCGCTGCTGCACAGGTGCGGGGGAAAATCAGCGGTTGTTCCGGCGAGGCGGTGGTGCACAAGTTCCCCAGCTCAGCGGCAAATGCTGAGCTACGTGCTACATAGCTGGTCAGTCGCAGGGACAAAGGGGGGCGGCAAAGTATAAAGACAACTTACAAAGTGCTGTCCGTTCGCGGGCGGAGCTTTTGCTCCGGGACTGCACCTTGTAAGTTGCGGTATGTGACTTTGCAGGTAAGTTTACAGCCTGATGGCGGCGCTGCTCCATGTCAGGCCGGCACCGAAGGTGACCATCAGCACGATGTCGCCCTTCTTGGCCTTGCCGGAGCGGATGGCCTCATCGAGTGCGATGGCGCAGGCGGCACCGGAGGTGTTGCCGTACTTCTGCAGGTTGATGAATACGCGCTCAACGGGGATGCCGAGGCGCTGTGCCACGGCGTTGATGATGCGGAGGTTAGCCTGGTGGGGAATGACGACGTCCACCTCTTCGGGCTTAATGCCGGTGCGCTCGATGAGCGAGAGGGCGGAGTCTTTCATGTGGGCTACGGCATAGCGGAACACCTCGTTGCCGCGCATGGCCAGCGTGTAGAGCTTCTCGTGGATGTTCTCTTCCGTGGTGGGAATGGCGGAGCCGCCGCCGGGGACCATCAGCAGGTCGGTCAGCGTGCCGTCGGAGCCGATGTCGGAGGCAAGAATGGCGCTGTCACCCTCTTTGCCTGTGCCGGTTTGCAGCACGGCGGCACCGGCACCGTCACCGAAGAGCACGCAGGTGCTGCGATCTTCCCAGTTCACGATGTGGCTGAGTTTCTCGGAGGAGATGATGAGGGCGGTGCGGGCCTGACCGCAGCCGATGTACTGAACGGCGGTCTTGAGCGCGAAGAGGAAGCTGGAGCACGCAGCCGAGATGTCGAAGGCTGCGGCATTCACAGCGCCGATGTTGGCCTGAACATAGCAGGCGGTGGAGGGGGTGAAGGTGTCCGGCGTGACGGTACCCACAATGATGAGGTCAATTTCTTCAGGTGTGACACCCGCTGCGGCCATGGCCTTCTTGGCAGCCTGTGTGGCCATGTCGCTGGTCTTCTCACCGGGGGCGGCAATGCGGCGTTCCTCAATGCCCGTGCGCTCTATAATCCATTCGTTGGATGTCTCGACCATCTTTTCAAGGTCGGAGTTGGTCAGGCGGGTTTCCGGTACATAAGAGCCCGTACCGATGAGGGCCACCGGCAGACGCTTGAAAGGCTTCGTGAGATCGTTCATAGTTTTGGCTTTCTACTAAGATGATATACGCTCTCCCTCTTGGGAACGACATCATTCTAGCACGATGTTTGAGTGAACGCTAGCTTTTTTTGCATTTTCTGCTCAAAAATGGCAATTTTTCGGAAATGTTGAGCAATTTTTTTCGGAGTATGGTCTTTGATAGCTAAGCCCGGAGTGCTGTTTGACGGCCTTTTTGATGCTCTGCCTGAATTGTCGGGAATGAAACTTAAATAAATATAACACTTGCTGTATGGTAACAAATGTGATATACTGTGGTGCATGAAAAGTTCGAGAGTTGTCCTGATGGCAGTGATGAGCGCCGGAGTGCTGACGGCCGGTGATGTGCTTAGCTCCGATTGGCAATATAACCTGCCTGAGAGCGGGTTGATGCCGAGCTATGGCAAGTTCGAGTGGTTCAATCGCATGGGTGAGCGACATGGTCGCGGGTCGGAGCTGAGCCTTCAGAGCTATGCCATCACCTTGCCCTTATCGGACCCTCGCCGTACCGGTTGGGAGAATACGATGCTTAATGTGCAGTTCGATGCGAAGGTGACGGTTGCCAATACCGGCGGCGGGCTCACGCTCAAGCACGATGTTCTTTACAATTTTACCCTGCCGGTGACGTTTATCCGTAAGGAGGCTTCCGGCAATAGTTGGACCTATGGTGTGGCACCGGAGCTTGCGAGCGATGCCGGGGCCGTGGAGCGCGGGTTCGATGTGGCGGCGTTTGCTTACTATACGGTGAAAAAGAGCGAGACGTTCAGCTACTCGCTGGGGCTGGCATGTTCGCCGCGCTTTGCGGAGTATTTCATCGTGCCGATGGTTCGCTTTGAATGGAAGCCTGATGAGAACTGGAACATCAGCTTGAAGGGTTATGAGCTGAAGGCTATGCGTCGCGTGAGTGAGCGCCTGTGGATGGGGCCGTTCCTGTCGGCTCGCGGCGGAGTGTGGGCTGTGGAGACGGAGGAGCGCGGTGACCGCATTTTCCGTGTGCGCTCTTTGGTGCTGGGAGGTGCTCTGGAGTATGATTTTTCTTCTCCCGGTCAGACGAAGCGCATTATCACGGCATCCGTGGGTTCAACCCTGACGACGAATGCTCAGTTCATGGAGCGCAATGCCCATAAGGATGCTTATGCCAATCACCACTACCGCCCGGCGCTGCATTTCTCGCTGGGGGTGGACTTCCGCTTCTGAGTACCGGTTGCGGTGGGGTGAAGTCGGGGTCGGATTATCGGCCTGAGTTCGGCAGTTTGAGGCGGTAGTGGCCCGTCAGAGGGAAGGTGAAGAGCTCATCTTCCTCCTGTGTACCGCAGCCGATATTGTGAATGATGAGCGGCACGCCGTTTTCATTGCGGCGGTCGCTCACAATCATGATATGGGGTAGGTTGCCCCCTACCAAGCAGGTGACGAGGTCACCGGGTTTGTAATCCTCTGCTTTGTCGGTTACGGGCAGACTTCGGCCGCGGCGCTTGAAGAATGTTTGCAGGTTAGGCACGCGGCGGTGGTCGATGTTGCGGTCGGGGCGCTTGAGCCCCCAGCGTTTCGGGTAGTGCGAGAAGTTCTTTTTCATGTCCTCATGAACTTCTTTTTGCAGGTCAAAGCCAAGGTGCCTCAGTGCGCGGATGACAACATCGGTACAGACTCCGCGCTCGATGGGAACATCTCCGCTGGGGTAACTTAATTTTTCGTATGAGCCGTCATATTCGACGGTTACACCGATTTGTCGACGGGCAATGTCGGGCAGTCGGGGGTCGGCACTCAGCGGGCCGCTCAGAACGAGCAGCAGGGGGAGCAGGGCGGTTAGGTATCGGGGTGAGGAAGTCATCAGCGGTAAACGGGGCGGTAGTGGCCGGTGAGTTCGAATGTGAAGAGTTGCGGATTTTCGCGGGTGCCGTTGCCGAGGTTATGGATGACCATGGGGGTGCCGTCGGGGGAGGCATGGTCGCTTACAATCATGATATGGGGGCGACCGCTCGAGACTCGGCAGGTGACGATGTCGCCGGGTTTGTAATCGGCGGCACGTCGGGTGACGGGCAGGTTCCAGCCGCGGCGCTTGAAGTAAGTTTGCAGGTTGGGCACGCGGCGATGGTCGATGTTGCGGTCGGGGCGCTTGAGCCCCCAGTTGTTCGGGTATACGGAAAAGGCCTTGCACATATCTTCATGCACGGCTTGTTGCAGGTCGATGCCTTTGAGGCGCATAGCGCGGATGACCACATCGGTGCATACTCCCCGTTCCATGGGGATATCGCCGTTGGGGTAGGCGATTTTTTCGTAGGCGGGGTTATATTTCACCGTTACGCCGATTTGCTTACGCGCCATGACGGCCAGATTATCTGCCGGGGCCGGTAACTCGATGTAGCTGATGGTGGGGAAGTATTGGCGGATGAAAGGCCAGTAGCGGATGGCCGGAGGGATGAGCGCAATGAGCAGGATGTGAAAGAGAACGAGGATGATGATGAAGCGTTTTTTCATGCGGTGGTGTCGGGGGGAACAGGGGGAGTGTGTTTTTTGCGGCGGTCGGCGTGAGTGCCGGTTTGACCGGCCTCGCGTTCGAGGGCGCGTTGTTTCCAGAGCGGGATGGAGCTTTGTCGGGCTTTGGCCTTGCGCTTGCGCTCCCGTTTTTCGGCGGCTCGTGCCTTTTCGGCGGCGATTTTCTGTTCTTTTTCGCGAGCGAGCCGAGCTTCTTCGATGCGCTTGCGGATGCGGGAGGAATGTTCGTTGCCGGCGGAGGTGATGGTCCAGGGACAGCGCGGGTCGGCGCCGGACTCCGTGATGGGCAGGCAGACCATGTCGGGGTCGATGAAGCGGATTTGCCGGTAGAGAAGGTCTTTGATGGTGGCCAGCAGGCTCTTGGGCGGGAAGAGCCCCGTGCGGGCCAGCTCTATGGTGAAGGCTATGCGGATGTGCTTGGCTTGCAGGCTCATGCGGGCAATGTCGCGCAGGGAGATGCCCTCCGCCGGTTCTTCTTCCGGTGCACAGATGGCCGCCGCCCTCAGCAGGAAAAGGCAGTCTTTGACTTTGCGGCAGAGCTTGTCAACCAAATCTCTCACCTTGGGGCGTGCATTGAAGCGATAGTCCTTCACCTCGATGAGCCAGAGCTCTTTTTTGCCGGGGTGGTAGAGCACGAAATCCATCTCCTTGCAACTGCTGCAGAAGTTCTGGGCGTGGTGGGAGTAAAAGGAGGAGCATTCAAAGCGGCACACATAGTACCCCGCTTCGAAATTGAAGCGGTGCAATCCTTCCACACAACTGGTACCGGCTTGGAACACGTTTATGCCGGCTCTCCCGGTTCAAAGTTCATATTGAGGTAGCGGTCAGCCTGCTCCATTTCGGCCTCCAGACTGTCGATGTGGTCAATTTCATCGAGGGTTTGGCCGGTGGAGGTGCGTACGCCGTGGCGATTGTCGCTCGGTGGTTGCAGACCGAAGAACCTGCGGCTCAATCCGACGTTGGGGCGCTCGGCCAGTTGGATGACCAGTTCGCGCAGCAGGAAGAGGCTGTGGGTGGTGAGCATGACCTGAACTCCTGCTCGGCAGAGCCCCAGTATGATGTTGACCAGCAGGGGCAGGTGGGTGGTGTTGAGGTTCATCTCCGGCTCATCCCAGAAGAGCGAACTGCCTGCCCGAACGGTGCCGTTGCCGATGAGAAGTCCGAGGGTGCCGATGCGCTTGAAGCCTTCCGCCACAAGATTGAGCTCCAGCGGTTCCTGACCGGCTCGTTGCAGGTAAAATCGACCGTTAATCCGTTGCAGATTGCCGGAGAGCAGGGTCTCTATTTGTTTGATGACGTAGCGGAGCGCCTCGGGTATGGGGGTGGAGGATGGCTCTTCTTCCAGCGCGCGGCAGAGCTCCCAACTGGCGGAGTCCAGCAGTTCGGGGTAGCGCTTGCCGGCCTGCATGTAGCAGGGGTAGATGGAGAGAACTTCACGCGGTGAGATGAAGACGGCGTTCTCGCTGAGGAAGCGCTGCGGTAACTTCTTGATGTGCAGCCCTTCTTCCTCTTGCCCGGCGCTGAAGTTGAACGCCAGATCCGCCGAGCCGAGCGGCACCTTGCTGCCCTCCAGCGAGACTTGCAGGGCTGCTTGTCCGTTGCCCCTGTTGCGAGCGGTGAGTGAGGTGAGATTGTGCGTGCCGAACACGCGCAGCAAATCCCGGCGCAGACGTTTTTCCTCCGCCCATACTTCGGGCAGCTCACGACGATTGCCGTCGCAGCCCCACTTGCTGATGGCATAGCACAACTTCATGAGGTGGCTCTTGCCGGAATCATTCCCGCCGACGATGATATTCACTCCGGGCACGAAGTGAAATGTCTCTCGTTGCGGAAACACCGTTACGCCTTCCACTGCCAGCTTTCTTATCATGCCTGTATTCTACCTTATCCGCCTGATAATGGCAATGAAGAAATGACATTGAGCCTGTGAAAATCCGCTCGAAGAGCGAGTGCGGTGATTTACTGTCATGGTGAAGGCACACTATGGGCTTGCCATAGGGGATGTGGCTGTGATAGAATGCGCGCATGACCGATCAGGACAAAATGAAGAAAGTGATGGGGTACCTCATCGGGTACCGCCTGGGTAGCCAGATGTTGCCCCAGATGCTCCCCGGGATTGAAGCTGATGACGTGGTGGCCGAGACTTTGGCCAAGGGTGTGAAGGACGGCATCGGCGGTGATATGGACATGAGCCTTATCGATGAGAAGGTGGAGGAGTACCAGAATGCCTTTGTCAGCATGTTGCAGGAGCGCGGTAAGAAGGTGGGCGAGGCCAACCTTGAGAAAGGCCGCCTGTACATGGAGGAGAACGGTAAGCGTGCCGAGGTGACAACCACGGAGAGCGGTTTGCAGTATGAGGTGCTGGTGCCCGGCGGCGGCGAGAAGTACGACCCCGCCGTGCATGGCGAAGCTCCGACCGCAGAGGTGATGTACAAGGGCACCTTGGTGGACGGAACGGTGTTTGACCAGTCCCGCCAGCCCGTGAAGTTCAATATCCGTCAGGTTATTCCCGGTTTTACCGAGGCTCTTAAACTCATGCCCGTAGGCGCTAAGTGGAAGGTGACCATTCCCGCCAATCTCGCTTACGGAGTTAACGGTCCCGGCAGCATCGGCCCGAACTCCACGCTCATTTTCGAGATGGAGCTGCTCGGCCTGACCAAGTAAATGCAGCTTTTTTACCAATCATATGAATACTCGTACCGGAAAGTTCATTCGCAGTGCCTTTTTTGCGGCCCTGGGCATCTTCTTCCTGATGTATGCTCTCGAGATGGAGCCCGGCGGCTACCGAGCAGCCTTCTTCGCCTTTTTCGGGCTGGATATTATTTGGGCTCTCTGGTTGCTGGTGTCGGCCATTCGTAACCGCTGAGACTGCGTTAAATGTGTTATTTCACCGCTGCTGTGATGACACGGCAGCGGTTTTTTTCTTTGAACGTTCGGTAGGGCAGAGCAGTCTGAAACAGTGGATGAAAAAGTTACTGACAGTAGCAGCGGTGATAGCAATTCCTGTGATTGCATTGGGGGTGTGGGTGCAGAGTCAGACTCTTCAATTCGGTGATTTTACATGGACTCATGTCGGATTTATGCCTTTGAGCAAAAAGTCCTTGCATGTTGTGAAATATGGGGAGGAGACACTTTGTGCCGACCTGCTGGATGTCGGGGAGGCTCCGTGGGTGAGTGCGAATGCGGATTGCACCCTGACGGTCTCCTACGGACGTGTGGGAAGTGATGATGTGAAGACGGTGCGCTACGATGTGGATAAGCAGCAATATCTCTCCGAGGCAAGTGAGCCCGGTGACGGACTGGACTTCAACTTCGATACCTTGGCTCACGGGGCCGAATCGGTGAACTTCCGCAATGAGGTGCGCCGTTTCAGTGAGCGGGTCGGTAGCTGGAGTCGCGCCGGAATTGAGCATTGACAAATGCCCGAAATATGGTAGGCTGGGCGCATGGCAGTTCCGTTTGCAATAGTTTCCCTTGGTTGTGCCAAAAATTTGGTCGATTCGGAGGTGATGGCCGACCGCTTGCTGGCCGCCGGATATGAGAAGTCCGAACCTGAGCAGGCCGCCGCGCTTATCATCAATACCTGCGCCTTTATCGACCCGGCTAAGCAGGAGGCTATCGATACCATTTTTGCCGCTGCCCGCGCTCGCGAGGAGGGGAGTGCTCCCGCTGACCAGAAGATTATTGTGGCCGGTTGTCTGTCGCAGCGCTATGCTGCTGAGCTGGTGAAGATTATGCCCGAGGCCGATTGCTTTGTCGGAGTGGACAAGGTGTGTGAAATCGCCGATATCGTGACGGCCTGTCTGAACGGAACGGCGGAGAAGGTGTACAGCACCAAGGTTTCCAAGCTCATGCCTGATTTCGGCGACACCCGCTATCGACTGACGGCTTCGCATACGGCCTATGTGAAGATTGCCGAGGGTTGTAATCACGCCTGTGCCTACTGTGTTATCCCGCGCATCCGCGGCGGCCATCGCAGCCGCCCGCAGGCCAATATCCTGCGCGAGGTGCGAGCTCTGGTGCAGCAGGGGTGCCGCGAGATTAACCTCATTGCGCAGGATACGACGTATTACGGCATGGACAAGTGGGAGAAAAAGGCCGATAAGACCAGCGGTGTGGACTCCTCCCGCGGAGAATCCCTCGCCACGCTCCTGCGCGAGATTAACGACATTCCCGGTGATTTCTGGGTGCGCGTGCTCTATACTCACCCCGCCCATTGGAGCCGGGAGCTCATCGAGGTGTTCGCCACCTGTGATAAGGTGGTGAAGTACGTCGATATTCCCCTGCAACATATTGCTGCTCATATTCTGGAGGAACAGCGCCGCAAGACGGACGGAGATTATATCCGCCGCCTTATCCGTGACCTGCGCGCCGCCGTGCCGGGCATCGGGTTACGTACCACCTTCATCAGCGGTTTGCCCGGTGAAAATGAGGAGGACCATGCCGAGCTGCGTGACTTCATCCGCGAGTTCCGCTTTGAGCGTGCCGGCGTGTTCCCGTACTCCCGCGAGGAAGGCTCGTTGGCGGCAAAGATGAAAAACCAGGTACACCATGCCACCCGCAAGCGCCGTGCCAATGAACTTTCGATGATTTTGGCGGGTATAGCTGATGAAATCGGTCAGGAATGTGTGGGGCAAACTATCAGGGTGCTCGTGGATGCTCCGGGGGTGGCCCGTGGCCCGTGGGATGCCCCGGACGTGGACGGCTCCATCCATGTGAGCCCGGACTTGCCGGTGGGCGAGTTTGCCGACGTTCGGATAGTCGATTCCATCGCCTACGAGCTCTTCGCCGAGGGAGCGGAAGAGGAGGAAAGTTGAGTTAATTGTCAATCATTCCGGCTCTGTAGAGTTTCTTCAGATCCAGAATAGCTTGGCATTTTGCACACCTCTCATGTTTACATATCGCGTGCGCAGCAGGTTACTGTCGCGGTGTCCTGTTTCGTATTGCAATTCACTGTAGCTACGGAAGTATCGCAGGTGGTAGCTGGCAAAGGTGTGGCGCAGTACATCCGGTACCCAATAGGTAAAGTCTGCCTGTCGTCGTAGCGCTCGCCAATGCCGTAGCCATTGTGGCGGGCAGATGCTCCCGGTGGTATTCGGGCAATTTTCCAACAGGCGTCGCAGTGGAGGATGGATGGTCACAAGCCGCGCGCCGCCGGTCTTGCTGTGCCGGGGCTGTATGCTGATGGAACTTCCCGTCAAGTCTACCTGCTCCCAAGTCAGGCGCGCTACCTCGTGCGGACGTATCCCCGCATAGAGCATCATGCCCACCGCGGCCAGACATTTTCCGCCCCGGTACCGACGCGCAGCTTCCAGCAGCCTTTCGATTTCATGTGGTGCCAGTACATCGATGCGTCCTTCCATCACTCGCGGTACCTCCACGTGTGCCACCGGGTTCTCGCTGCACCACCCGCGTTTCAGCGCCGTGCTGAACACCCCGCTGAGCACCATGCGAGCCTTTTGCCGCTGCCGCGGCGTGTCGAACGCCATGTCGATATACCCCGCACATTCCGCTGATGTAATAGCTCGCACGCGTCTCTGTGCCAATCCCTTGCAGCGTTTCATGAAGCGCTTGCAGAAATAGCGGAAGTCCCATATTGTCCGAGCCCGCCTGTCTTTGCGGGCCTCCAGAGCGGCTTCCACCGCTTTTTCAAATGTTACCGTTTTTTCCTGCTTCTGCAACGACTCCGCACCCGCTGCAATACATTTCCTCGCCCTCTTCACTCGTCCACGCCCCGCCTCCAGAGCTTCTTTTGCCACCAACGCGGCTTCCAATATGTCTACCTTTGTGCTTTTTAATACTGCCAATGCAGCCTGTTCCTGTGATGATATGTTGCTCATGTTTCTACCCCTTTCGGAAACCGTAAGTCAAGCATCAAACAAGATTTAATACAAAATAAAAATGATGCTTCGCATCGGGTGTCACACTATATGCACTTGTTTTGGAAGAATTTGGAAACTAATAATATATCTGATATTTTTACGGTTTCCGAAAGCGTATGCTATTAGGCGGAGAAGCAACGCCATGAGTAGAGTCGCCAATAAAATTGCAAAGCAATACACTAATCCTCGATTGTGCATTCATTCTATTGTAAACGAAGCTGTAGAGATGGGCTGCACTGATAAAACAGGAATATCAACAGAAGATTTGTTATCTCGCCTGGCTCACAAGAGCGGTGAGGAAACTGCGGTCTGGAACAAACGCTTAGTGCAAGCTTTTACGGATGCGCCGCAGGCTTACGGTCAATATTTTTGTAGAGACGGAGAGCAAATTACCTTTCATCCTGATGTGTGGCACGAAATTGTCCGTGTAGGCTGGGCAAACGCGGTTGAGTGTACAGCTAAAGCCGGAGATAAAACGACTTCTCTCGCTGCCTGTTCGTTACTCAAATGCGAGGATTCACCTGCTCGCTCCATTGCGGGAAAAAGAGCTTCTGTGAACATTGCCGCATGGGGAACTTTTGCGTTGGAAGTTATCGGGAGTGCAGCTTCCGATAAAAATAAGACCGGATATTTTCGGGCGGATGTGGGCGTGGCGCGGTTGAAAGCGGCTGTCGAATCCGGCGCCACTTTCCTGTTTGTTCATGTATCCGGCAGCAGCACACGAGCCTTTGCCATTTCGGCCTATGCTTTGCAACGTGCGTGCTCGGAACGTAATGTTTCCATCAATAACAACGGAACTCCCAGGTATGAGCTCTATATCAATTACCGAAAAGGAGAAATTTGTAAGAATGCTGGCCCGGACGGTTTCGTGGTCGCTTTTGACAATATCGTAAATTCCTAATCCTTTAATCCTATGCAACCTTTCCCCGAATTTAAGCAATACAAGGATGCTAATATTGCTATTTCAAAAACAGATGTTAAAAAGCCGAACACACCCACCTATGCACATCGTTGTTGGATGAATATCACCGTGGATAAACTTCAGGCTTTAGGCTCTGTGCCGTTTATGTTCGATTGCCTCATCGATGGAGCACGTTATGTTTGGTGCGCTCCTGCGGTGGTTCTTGTTGAAGCGTTCGATGTGTATCGGTTACACAGAGCAGACAAACAGGGAGCACCATATGCGCTTTATCTCGATTATAAACGCGGACATATTTATAATTCCCCCTATCAGTCCGACACTCAAGTTATATGCCAGTTGTCACCTGTTATCAATGGAACTGTATATCAGCAGATTTTGAAATCATTATAAATTAAACTTTTTCAACCATGAAACTCCACCTCCCTGTTCGGCTTCGCAAGGCTGTTTTAGCCTGTTTTTCTGTTGTTTCCGTCTGCACTCTTTACAGCGGCGGCATTGCCGCGGCGGCAGACCTCACGCTGGCTGAGGCAGATTCGCTCGCTGTTGATTATGCAGATTCGAGTAGTATTACAGATTTGTCCGGGGGCACTCTGACACTCGCGGGCGGTACCGAGCTGCTGCTTACGAATTGCGGCGAGGGGGATGGCAAGACCTACACCTTGCTCACCGGCGTGAGTTCACTGTTGGATGTTGATGGAAACCCGCTGACCCTGACGGAGGAAAACAAGGCGGCCTCGCTGTATTTCGATACCACTCAACCCGGTACCGGTTTCTGGGCTGGTGGCACACTGATGTTGGATGCAAATGGAAATCTGCTGCTTGTGCGGCATAGTGAACATGTCATTACCTCGTCGGATATTGATGGCGTGACCCGCATTGCGAGCCGCCAGGATAGCGGTGCCGACTATCGGTACTATAAGGGGGTCTCTTTTGAGAATTTAGGCACGACCGGGGTGAACGGCGGCGCGATTTATGGGGGCAACAGCAGCATCATCACCTTGAACGATAACGGCAGCGTGACGTTCAGCGGGAATACGGCTTCTTCCACCTCCTCTAGCTATGCATATGGCGGCGCGATTTATGGGGGGATCAACAGCAGCATCACACTGAGTGCCAACGGCAGCGTGACCTTCGACGGGAACAAGGCTACGTCCAGCTCCTCCAGAGCCTCTGGCGGCGCGATTTATGTGGAGTACGATAGCACCATCACGTTGAGCGACAACGGGAGCGTGACGTTCAGCGGAAATACGGCTTCCGCCTCATCAAGCTCCTCATCCTCTGCCTATGCCTATGGCGGCGCGATTTATGGGGGAACCATCACGCTGAGCAACAATGGAAGCGTGACGTTCAGCGGGAATACGGCTTCCGGCTCATACGATGCCTATGGCGGCGCGATTAATGGGGGAACCATCACGCTGAGCA
>JAUNRC010000035.1:16723-19306 GCA_030535875.1 Akkermansia sp.
GGCGGCGCGATTAATGGGGGAACCATCACGCTGAGCAACAACGGGAGCGTGACGTTCAGCGGGAATACGGCTTCTTCCGGCTCATACTCTGTCTGGGGCGGCGCGATTAATGGGAGCATCGGTTCTCCCCTGAAAATCAACAACAATGGTGAAACTATTTTTCGGGGGAATTATGCGCATTCAACCGCTTTCGCCGATGGCGGCGCGATTTATAAGCAATATGGGATTTTCTCCATACAGAATAATGCCTCCGTCGTTTTTGAAAAGAACTACGCCTTGGAGAAGGAAACACTGCGCCTGCAAAGTATCTATGCGTACGACTTGGAGGATGCCGGCAAGGAAATGCTCGTCAACTTCTCTGCACCAAAGGGCGGCAAGATAGAGTTCCGGGATAGTATATACATAAACGTGGATAGAAATTCTGCCTCTGCCTTTCATCTGAACAATTGGTATATAAATGATGATGAGGAGAAAGTCGCGCAGACCGGCGATATTATCTTCACCGGCGAGGATGCCACAGCAGAGAATCTGAAGGCGATTCTAGCGGAGCACGGTATCCGTCGCGAAGCGACGGCAGATGAAATCCGGCTTTCCAAAACCTCTGAGGTAAGTGGAACCATGCAGCTGCATGATGGGCGGCTCATCGTCCGCGATAGGGCGCTTATAAAGGCAGTTGGTATCACGGTGCACGGCTCTGCCAGCGGGGAAAGCACCCCGACCCTGTGGCTGGATAATGGTGAGTTAAGTTCTTATACTAGGAAAAATGCCGTTACGATATCCGGAGGCAGTGCGCTGCGTCTCAGCGGGAAGAATACAGTGAGGAACAGCACGCTAACCTTGTCGGCCGGCAGCACCTTTATCATCGATGTTGCCGCCGCGCATACCACCACCGCCGCACTGACGCTGAATAGCAGCACCTTGTCTCTGGGGGGAACCATTACCCTGCAGTTGAATGCGGCTGAGGGGCTGAACATCGCCGGCCGCTACATGCTGCTCAGCGGGGTGAGTGCGCCGACCGACTGGGCAAGCAATATCACCGTGAGCGGCGGGGTATGGACCATCGATGACCTCAGTTGGGTGAATAACATACTCTACCTCAACTTTCCCATCCTCACGGAAGCAACATGGAATAACCAATCGGGCGACCGCCTGTGGAATGTGAACAGCTCCGTCAACTGGGAGCAGCATGACATCGACTATGCATACAAGGATGGCATCGGTGTCATCTTCGGCGATGAAGGCGCCGGCAAAGTGACGCTGGTGGGTACGATCACTCCTGCCTCCGTGCTGGTGAACAGCACAGGGAACTACAGCTTCGAGGGCAGCGGCAGCCTGAGCGGTGGCATGACTCTCACCAAGCAGGGCAGCGGTACGCTCAGCATCTCGACAGCCAATAGCTATACCGGCGGCACCATGATAGAGGCGGGTACCGTGGTGGCTAAGCATGCCGCAGCTCTGGGTACGGGGATGGTAACACTGGCCGGCGGCACGCTGGAAATAGCGGTGACGGGTGTTGGCAACATCATCGCCAACACAGGTACAAGCACCCTGAAAGTTGCCAACGGCAGAACTCACGGACTTACCGGTACCATAGCCAACAGCGGTGAGTTGACGTTAAGCGGTGTTTTTCAGACTTCCGGCTTAGGAGCCCTCAGCACACGAGCGGCGGCTACGTATGAGAATGCCGCCGGAGTTGTCGACAGTACGGGCGGGTTCAGTAAATCTGCCATTCAGGGTATTCAGCTCACAAGCGGGAGCGGTACGACGGTGAACAGTCTGGCCACGATTTGGCATGGTACGGATAAGTTGACCTTGGGCTCTGATGGCTGGGCAACGATGGGCGGCGAGGTGAGCTACGGCAGCTACTACATTGGTACAGGGCACGAGGTGGAGCTTTCCGCTATCGTGAACAAAGCCGCTGAAAATCAGGTAAGCACAACCGACATACAGCTCAATGGCGGCAAACTGACGGCCAATCGGGCGATGACCGGTACACTAAGCATCAGCGGTACCAGCACTCTGCACGGCGTGGATTTCAACCTTGGCAACGCACCGCTGCAGAACAACGGTGACTTGACGCTGACCGGCAGCTTCGATGCAAGTGGGCTGAGCAAGAGCAAGACTTGGAACAGTTACGTGACCACAAGCAATGAGGTGAGCGCGGACGGCAGCGGATTCCTGCGCGAGGGCGATTTCGAGGTAACGGTAGTAACCGGCACCGGCACGGTGGACAGCAGCGGCGTGATTGCCATGAAGTATGGCAGTCAGAACCTGACCATGGACGGCGCTATTGGCACAGGTGTGGGTGCAATGCAATATGACACCTACCGCATCCTGAGCGGACACGAGGTGGAACTTTCCGATATCGTGAACAAAGCTGCCGATAATCAGGTAAGCACAACCGACATACAGCTCAATGGCGGTAAACTGACGGCTGACAGAGCGCTGACCGGCACGCTGAGTATCAGCGGCACCAGTGAGCTGCACGGCGTGGATTTCAACCTTGGCAACGCACCGCTGCAGAACAACGGTGACTTGACGCTGACCGGTAGCTTCGATGCAAGTGGGCTGAGCAAGAGCAAG
>JAUNRC010000009.1 GCA_030535875.1 Akkermansia sp.
AACGACTCTTCCATAAGGAGTCTGTCAAATACGCCTCACACATGGAGAATTAACTACCGCATCAATAAAAGGACGGTAACAATCGTTACATCAATTATCAGAAATAGCGGAGAGCAAACGAACCACACGCTTGCCGGGCAAATTACCCAATTCCATCCCTCGCATCACATAGGCAAACGACAGCCCGCTGTCGGGACGGCAAAGGCCTAAGGACCCACCGGCTCCGGCGTGGCCGAAACCGCCTTTTCCGAAAAACTCCTCCGGCTCACACATAGCCCCGCACCCGAATGCGGTATGTTCGAGGAGCGTGCGGTCCAGACCGCTACATTGCGGGGAGCTCATCCACTCCGCGACCTCAGGAGCAAAGGGAGTAGCGGACAGCTTGCCGAGCAAGGCCTGATAGAACATAGCCAGCCCGCGCGCAGATGCCACCCCACCCTTAGCGGGGGAACCGACCTGCCATGCGGCGGGGGTATTCATCTCACGTGCTGAGCCATAGCCTACTATACTGTGGAAAGCCCGATGAACGGCGCTGCACTCGTCGAAATATTCACGGTAAAAGGGAGTGCGAGGCATGGCACCGAGCATGCGAGCCGTACGCAACTCAGCCACTTGTCCATAGAGGGACTCCGGCACATGGCCGATGAAAAACTCCAGCCCCAAGGGTCGCCTCACGCGCTCTTCCCAATAATCGCTCACGCGCTTGCCGGTCAGCTCCGTCATGAGGATGTCCACCATCGGGCCGAAAGTCTGCGGATGGTAACCGTGCTGCGGCGGGCACCACAGGGGCTTGCTCTTCTCAATGGCGCGTCGACAGGCTCCGAGGTCCTCCAAGGGTGCAGGCTCCGCGAGAGCAGCCAAACCTCCCTGATGCGAAAGTAACTGAGCAATCGTGAGTCGCGGCAAAGGAAACTGCGGCCACAAATCACCCACAGGCAATTCCGGGTCGCGACAACAATCGTGAAGAGCCTGCAACAAACAGGCTGCCGCTGCGGGCTTGGTGGCGGAATATATCGGCACAAGCGTCGAGCTCTGCCAGGCAAGCCCGGCACGGGCCTCACCACCGCAGATGGTACACAGTTCACGACCCTCCTTCCATACCGACACGGCACCGCCCTGCTCCAATCCTTCGGTCAGATTGCGCTCAAAAGCTTCTTTCAACTTGTCAATCATGAGGATTGCGGACGAACGGCAAGCACGCGTGCCACCCCGTCCGACACACAAAAACTTACCTCATAGGGCTTGAGAATAATATGGTACACCCGCTCGGCATCGTTCTGGTAGGCCGGTCGGGGGTCCTGCGCCAGCACCTCACGCATGGCCTCGAGCCAATCCGTCGGCGGCTTGGTCGGCAGTTCACATTCCACCTGAACATCCAGCAAGTGACGAGGCTGTTCCGTAAAGCCGCCTGTTGCCTCGGGCAAACTGTCGGCATAGGGAATATAAGGCTTAATATCGTAAATGGGGGTACCGTCGACCATGTCCGCACCACTCACGCGCAGCACAGGCCCCTCTTCGACCGCTACCAGCTTAACCACCGAAAGTCCTAAGCCGTTCGGGCGAAAGGGCGAGCGCGTGGCAAATACTCCCACCCGTGTGTTGCCACCCAATCGCGGAGGTCTCACGGTCGGATGCCACCCGGCACCATCATTGCAATGAAATCCCCAGATGAGCCACAGATGGCTGAAGTTCTCCAGTCCGCGCACACATTCGGGATTGCGAAAAGGCGGGGCAAACACAATCTCACTCAGAACATGCGGAGCCAGATTGCCCTGCCGAGGCACGCCGAACTTATCGGCAAACGGAGTACGGATGTACGCTACGGGCTCCATAGCCTCACACCCCGAAAAAGTCTTTCATCACCTGCTCGTACACACCTCGCTTGAAATCCGGCAGCGCCGTAAAGTCAAACTCCGCGGGCAGCACCCACTTATAATCGCAGAACTCCTTATTGTCGAGCCAGGGTTCGGCGGCATCGCTGTGCATGCGGCAAAGGAAGTAATACTGCTCCTGCCCGGCATAGGGAATACCACGCTTCAACAACACACGTTCGCGCTCTCGCGGCGGATAATCATATCGGTACGGACCATGCTCAGCCACGACATCATACTCATTGGGACGAAATCCCGTCTCCTCCATCCCCTCACGGCAGGCCGCGCTGAGGGGAGACTCCCCCTTTTTGATGCCGCCCTGGGGAAATTGCCAGGCACCGGCAGGTTTCACGCGCTCACACACCAGCACGGTGCCATCATTGCGCTGGTAGATGATGGCGGCATTGGGCCGATAAAGTTCTATTGACTGAGGCATAAATGTCTTAATGTCATAGGCAATATACCATATAGTCCCCCGTTTGGCAAGCATGGACCACTCCTTTCGGACAGCAAAGTTTTCCGGCATTGATAACGATAACAGATAAGTGCTGAATGAGAACTTAAAAATAAAAGACTTACATCCGACTACCATTTCTCAAAAGAAGAAACGAGTAAAAAAATAACATTCTCCCGTCGAACTTGACATAAGCTTTCGTGCAACGGGCGCTGCGCACACGCTTTTTGTTTGCAAAATGAGGGGAAAGAATGTAATATGGCTCGCGTGAAGTTTTCCTCCCTCAAATACAGCACCATCAAGCTTGTCATCTTCAGCAGTGTGCTACTCTACGGCAGTGTGGATCTGCTGCTCTGGCACGGTCCGCTGTGGGAAATGTTCTATGGGAACCGCCCCGACTCGCCCGACACATCGGAAATTGTCGCAGAGGTCTACGGAGAACCCATCACCCTTGCACAACTCAACCGCCACGAAGCCGAGCAGGACCTCATGGCCGGTCGCAACACCCCCGAAAAAGCACGCCGGGCCTCCATGCTGATGTCATTGATACGCAGCAAACTCCTGCGCATTCGCACCCGCTACAACATCGCACACCTGCCCGATTGTCGTGCCGAAGCCGAGCAGGAGGTAGCGCGACTGGCATCCCGCGCAGGCAGCGAAGCTGAGTTCGACGGGTGGCTGCAAGCACAGGGCTACACCGACCGTCAGCAATTTACCGACAAAGTACAAGTCAGGTTGCAGTCCGTTGCCCAACTGGAGCAAGCCATTGAGACTCATACCAAAGTTACCGAGGAAGAAGTTCGCCGCGTGTACGACATCCTCCGCCCCGAGCTCAAAGTTCCCGCCGGCCGCACCGTCAGACATATCTTCTTGGAGCTGCTCCATAAGGATGCCGCCGCCGTCGAACAACAGGCGCGCGATTTACTGGCCCGATTGCAGGCCGGAGAGAATTTTGCTGATTTGGCACGCAAACACAGCGAAGACCTGCGCACAGCACCCCTCGGCGGAGAGCTCGGCACCATCGAAGACCGCGATAATCGCCCCCTGAAAGAGCTGCCGCTCTTCGGTGAGCAAGCCATTCCCGCCGGAGTTCCCACGCTTGTCCGCAGCGCATGGGGCTGGCACATCCTGCTGGCCGATGACATCACCCCCCCGCGCGAAGTCAGCTACGAAGAGTGCAAAGAGAGCCTGCGTACCGCACTCATCAGCGTACGCCGAGAGCAGGCTGCCAATGCCTGGTTCAAGGGGGCTGTCAACGAAGGATTCACCAAAAAACGCATCAAGACAAATGTCAAGTGATACCATAACCGTCAGCCGCGCCGCCCACGGCTTGCACGGCACCATCACCGTGCCGGGCGACAAGAGCATTTCCCACCGCGTCGCCATACTCGGAGCGCTGGCGCAAGGCAGCATGAATGTGCGCAATTACCTGTGCAGCGAGGACTGCCTGAACACCCTGCGCGCCATGCAGCAACTGGGAGCCCTTGTCACCCCAAGCGACTGCCCGCAGAACTTCACCCTTACCGGCACGGGCATGCACCCGCAAGCTCCCGCACACGATATTGATTGCGGCAATTCCGGCACGGGCATGCGCCTGATGGCAGGCGTGCTTGCCGCCCTCCCCTTCAGCAGTCGCATGTATGGCGACCCCTCCCTGAGCAGCCGCCCGATGAAGCGAATCATCGACCCGCTGGAAAGGATGGGAGCCCGCATCACCGCCTGCGGTACAAAGCCGGGCTGCGCCCCGCTGCAAATCAACGGCTGTCAGCTCACGCCCACCCACTACGAACTGCCCATGGCGAGCGCTCAGGTAAAGAGTGCCGTACTGCTTGCCGGCATGTTCTGCGAGGGCACGACATCCGTTCATCAGCCGGCCGTCACCCGCGACCACACAGAGCGCCTTTTCCGCCATTTTAACATCCCCTGCACTATATCGGATGACGGACTGGACATCTCCGTGACCGGGCCAGTCAATATCACTGCTGCCGACATCACCATCCCCGGCGATATCTCGTCCGCTGCATTCTGGCTGGTAGCGGCAAGCATCGTCCCCGACAGCAACATCACCCTGCGACAAGTCGGACTTAACCCCACGCGCGACGCCGTCATCACCGTTCTGCGCCGCATGGGAGCCGATATCACCATCACCAACGAACACACTGACGGCGAGCCCTACGGCGATATCACCGTGCGCAGCCCCCGCAAACTCCTTGCCACGGAGGTCTATCCCCACGAAATCCCCAATCTCATCGACGAAATCCCCGTGCTGGCCGTAGCCGCCGCCTTTGCCGAAGGAACAACAAGCATACGCAACGCCGCAGAACTCCGCGTGAAGGAGAGTGACCGCATAACCACCACCGTCACCAACCTCCGCGCCATGGGTGCAGAGGTAGAAGAGTTCGACGACGGACTGGCCGTCACCGGCGGCAAGCCCCTGCACGGAGCCACCCTGGAGAGCTACCACGACCATCGCATCGCCATGGGATTCCTCATGGCCGGGCTCAATGCCGACGGCGAGACCACCCTGCTCAACTGCGCCAATATCAATACCTCCTACCCCGGATTCCGCGAGCACCTGCAGGCTCTGACTCATTAAAATCCGCAAGCTGCCGTCCCGCAACAACATCATCATGCCACGAATTACAGAGGAATGCGTAGCGCGCATCAAAGACTCCGCCGATGTGGTGGAGATTATCGGTCGCTACATTCAACTGCGTCGCGCCGGCAATGCATGGAAGGCCTGCTGTCCCTTCCACAACGAAAAGACGCCCTCCTTCCACATCAACCCCGCTCGGCAAACCTTCAAATGTTTCGGTTGCGGCGTGGGCGGCGATGCCGTGAAGTTCATCATGATGTTCGAGAACCTCGACTACCCCACGGCTCTGCGCCGTGTGGCCGACATGAACGGCATACCCGTCATTGAGGAGGAGGAAAACCCCGAGGCCGCCCGCCGTCGCCGCCTGCGAAGCCGCGTGATAGAGGCCAACCAACTCGCCGCCGACTACTTCCACCGCCAGCTCTGCCGCAGCCGCGAGGCCGACCACGTGCGCGCCTACCTGAAAGAGCGCGAGTTCAACATCGAAATCGCCAAGGCCTGGCAACTGGGCTGGGCACCGCCGAACTTCCTCCCCCTGCAACAACTTGCCGCCGCCGCCAACATGGACGAACGGCTGTTGACGGAGGCCTACCTGCTCAGCAACGGCAGCCGCGGAGCCTACCCGGTCTTCCGTGACCGCCTGATGTTCCCCATTCACAACGTCCGCGGCGAAGTCGTGGGATTTTCCGGCCGCATCATGGCTGAGGGACAAGACCCGCGCAAGTATGTGAACACGGCCGATACGGTCGCCTTCCACAAAGGTGAATTGCTCTTCGGGCTCTTCAAGGCAACAGCCCCCATCTCACGGGCCGACATGACCGTCGTCGTCTGCGAAGGCCAGCTTGATGTCATCGCCTGCCATGAGAAAGCCGACATCCGCAATGCTGTCGCCGGTCTGGGTACAGCCTTTACCGATGAGCACGCAGCCATTCTCCGCAAATATGCGAAAAAGGCTGTTCTCTGTTACGACGGCGACAACGCCGGCATCAAAGCAAGCGAAAAGACCTACCGCAAGCTTGCGGCCGTCGGCATGGAAGTTTACTTAGCCTCACTCCCTCCCGGCGAAGACCCGGACTCCCTCATCCGTGCACAAGGGCCCGAGCCGCTGCGACAGGCCATCACGGAGGCCCGCCCCTACCTCGAAGTCCGCGTAGGTCTGGAAATGCAGGCGGCGAAAGGCGATGCCAATGCCCGCGCCGCCCTCATCCCTCGCATGGCAGATTTGGCTGCCGAGATAACCGACCCCATCCGCCGCGGTGTGGCCGTCACCGACTTGGCAAGCAGACTCAACACGGGGCTGGACGACCTTCGGCTCACCGTTGAGGAAATCATCCGCTCGCGCCGCAACTCGCCACAGCCCCATTTCCGCGACATACAGGACAAGCCCGATGAGGAAGACATCGCCTACCCCGAAGATGCACAATCGACCGCCGATATCACACCGGTTGCGGTCAAAGTGCGCCCCATCCGCCTGCACCCGACCATCCGCAACCTCATCAGCCACGCCGCAGCCAGCACCGAAGTACAGCAGGCACTGGTGGAACGAATAGAAGAACTGCAGGAGCCCATCACCCTGCTCTCCGGCGGCATCGTCCTGCAACGCCTGCTCGAAAAGCTTCCCCGTCCCGGCTCTTCAGCCGACTGGACAACTTTCCTCGAAACGCTTCCCCCAGAACAATCAGCATCCCTCCGCGACATCAGCAATGAGGAACTGCAACTCCCCGAGGCCGCCACCATCATCGATCAGGCCTGCGCCCGTGCCGCAAGAGATGCCGTCGAGACGCGCATCGACATCATCAAATCTCGCATCAACAGCGGCGAGCTCAGCAATGATGAGTTCAACGCACTCACTACCGAAATTGCCACCCTGCGGCGCATGCTCAACGAATACTGACCCCACCCGACATTTTATCCCGTTCATAACGTGCTTTTTACTTGCCGACACACGGGCGGAGGCGTATAATGTCCGCAATGGATACGCAACTGGATATGATTTGTCAGGAGGCTGCAACATTCGGCAGCAAACTCGAGGGTTTCAGCCAATCCTCCCCCGAACTGCGACAACTGACAACGAGAGGAGCGAGAGAAATTCAGCGCAGTCTGGCGCGATTCCGCTCCAACCTACTGCTCATGGCCACCATCGGCTCCGTCAAGAGCGGAAAATCCACCCTCACCAACTGTCTGGCACATCGCAACCTTTGCGCCACCAAACTGGGCATTGAGACCACACGCCTGCCCATGGTCATACTTGCCAGCGATGACGGCACCGAGCGCATGGAGCTCTTTTCCCCGCTGGCTGCCGGCTCTCTGGGAGAGCAGGAACTCTTCGAGCTCGTCATCGATTACCTGCGTAAAGTCGAGCCGGAAAACTTCCACGAAAAAGTCTCCATCGAACGCCGCAACATCAATCAGGCCAATCTCGATGCCTGGGCTCAGGGGCACACAAGCGCCGGCTGTGCCGCCATCTTCCTCGTGGAGCCGACGGCGCGTCTGCTGCAAGCCGGCATCGGCATCGTCGACATGCCCGGCATGGACGGTCTGACATCCAACTGGCACGATGAAAAGCTCCACGAATGGATGAACGAGAATGCCGACTACTTCCTGCTGGTGCAAAGTTCCTTCGCCGCCCTCACGCCCGACACCCGTTCCTACCTCCGCACTGCCATGGAGCGCTCCCAGCGCCCCATCCGCGTGGTACAGAACCGCATCGAAGCACAGCACTGGCTGCCGGAGGAAGAGCAACTTCAACAGCAGGAAAAACAACAGTACAACACCCAACGCCAGCTCAGCGATTTCATCCGCAAAGTCATCCCCGGCAGTTGGGTGAACGCCGGGCTTGCCTGGTGGCAGCAGGAAAATAAGTTCCGCCCTGACTGCGAGCGTAAGGAGGCCCCCCTGCCGGAAAGAAGCTCCAACCTCAGCGCACTCGAAGATGAAATTCTGGCCGACCTGCGCAACCCCGAGGCCACGTTGCGCCGTAACTCCTCCGATTACCTGCTCAAGACTCTCGAGGGAATCGACACGCGCCTCAAGGATTTCATTCAATCCAGCCAAAATCACATCTCCCACATCCACTCCATTCAGGCAGCCATCCGCCGCCTGATGGACTCCGCCCGTCTGCGCGAAGCCGTTGAGAGTAACAATATGCGCGACGGGCGCATCCGCTGCGGCTACCTTGCCGATCAAGCTCGTCAAACTCTCAATACCCGTCTCGATGCCATCCTCGACCTCGCGGCCGACGGCTATTTCCCGGCCGATTGGATGGCCAACGACCTCCCGGCACAAGAGCTCAACCGCATCCGCACCAAAGTCGAAAATGACCTCGGAGACCTCCTCGCCGAACAGGAAACCCACGTCCTCGCTCCCGCCAAAATCTGCGAACTCACCGAAATGGAGCAGGAAAAACTTCAGGCTGCGGCCGACACCCTCCAACGCCGCTCCGTCGAAGAAATCCGCAAAGACTACATCAAGGCCATCCTCAACGCATGGAAAGATGTCGAGCTGGATTGCAGCCCCATTCCCCTCGGCGAGCTCAAGGAGACCGCACTCATGGGTATGATTAACCGCAACGGCAGCTACAACGACGTTACCCCCAAATGGCGCCGTGCCGGACGCGAGGTCATTGCCGCCCGCCTCGAAGCATGGAAACGCAAGGTCAGCGAGGCGCTCGACATGTTCATCTCCCGCCGAGTGAATGCCCTCGAGGAATGCCTGAGTGCCGAACTCCTCGCCTATGAGAAATCCGAGCAAACAGGCCGTTCCATTCAAGCTGCCGAGCAGGATATCGAGCTCTGCCATGCCATGCGCAAATTACTGGCTCCCACCCTGCTGCAGGCACGCCGCCTGAAAGCCATCCAATAAGCATTTTTTCTTGACATTCTCCATCACATCGCTAGACTTTACTCAAACAAACTGATTTCACCTACAATCATTATATGGAACCGTACAGCATGAAAAACCCGTTCACTGCCACCGTGGTAGGGGTACATCCCGTCACGAAACCCGGAAGCGCCAAAGAGACCATCCACGTTGATTACTCACTGGAAGGCTCCGGCATGACCTACGTCACCGGTGACGCCCTGGGTGTGATTCCCTGCAACGACCCTGCTTTGGTGGACTCCCTCATCAGCACCCTCGGGCTCGACCCTGCGGCAGAAGTTCCCTCCGCCACCGGCACCACCACACTCAAAGAGGCACTTACCACCTCCTGCGACATCACGAACCTGAAAAAAGCCGTTCTCACCAAGTGGAATGCCGTTGCCAAGAGTGCCAAACTGGCAGCCATTCTCGAAGATAAGGATGCACTCAAGGATTTCTGCTGGGGGCGCGACCTGCTCGATGTGGCACTGGACCCGGAGATGAAGGCCGAGTTCAGCGATGCAGCCGCCTTTGTATCGATTCTCGGCAAGATGGCTCCGCGCCTGTACTCCATTGCCAGCAGCCCCGATGCCGTACCCGGTCAGGTATCCCTCTGCGTAGGAGCCGTTCGCTACAAGACCGGAGAGCGCGAGCGCGGCGGTGTGTGCTCCACCTACATGGCCGACCGCATAGCCGCCGGCGACAAGGTACGCGTGTTCGTACACAGCAACAAGAATTTCCGTCTGCCTGAAGATGGCAGCACACCCATCATCATGGTCGGCCCCGGTACAGGCATCGCTCCCTTCCGTGCCTTCTGGCAACAGCGCGTGGCCGATGGTGCCACGGGTCCTATGTGGCTCTTCTTCGGCAATCCCTACAAGGCCACTGACGGTTGCTACGAAGATGAACTGGCTCCCCTCGTGGAGAGCGGCAAGCTCAAGCTCTCCGTCGCATGGAGCCGCGACCAGGCTTACAAGATTTATGTCCAGAACCTCATGGAGCAGGCTGCTGACGAAATCTGGGAGTGGCTCGAAAAGGGTGCTGCCGTTTACATGTGCGGCGATGCCAACCGCATGGCCAAAGACGTGGAGAAGGCTCTGCTTTCCATCATCGCCACCAAGGGCGGCCGCAGCGAGGAAGAGGCTGCAGCTTACCTTGCAGACATGAAGAAAGCCAAGCGCTATCAGAAGGACGTGTACTGATTCGCTGCCGCCAACATCTCATTCTTCAGGGGCAGGACCTGCGGGTTCTGCCCTTTCTCATTGCCGGAAATCGCGCCGCTCAATGTTCCTGTGAGTTCCTGCCGCCGCGGCCGAACAACAACATGCACAATCCGAAAAGCGCCACGAAGGCACCTATGCCCAACATACCGTAACTACGCAGCAGAGCCCACACCTGCTCACTCGCGGCAGCCGTTTTTTCCTCTGCCGTGGCAGCCGAAAGTTTGCCGGTCTGTTCAATGCGAGGCTCTTCCGCAGCGGGAGCGGAAGAGCCTTCAACGGGGGACGGCTTATCGGGTATAGCGGCGGCGGAATCAGCATTCGTCGGCTCGCTCTTCACCAAACGTCGGGCAGACTCCGCAACGGTCAACGATTCGAGCAGAAGTTTTTCCGCTTGGTCGGAGGCAGCTTGTTCCCCGGTCAGATAACCGGCTTCGGCAAATATCACAGGGGCCTTGCGGCGCTCGCGAGGCGGCACATCAAAACGCGCGCACAGCACCGCATTGCGCTCCTGCCCCTCCGGGCTCTTCACATCATAGTTCACCAGCTCCATACCGGGGAACTCACGACGCAGCTCCCTGAGTTTCATCTCCACCTTACGGCATATATCACAGCCCTCCTGATGGAAGAACTCCACTCTCAGAGGAGAGGTTTTGTCTATCGCCGGCACAACCGGCTCCTCGGGTTCATCCTCGGTCTCAACCGCAGGCTCCGCAGCGATAAGGTCCGGCTCCGCAGCGGGTGAACTCTCATTAACAGGTTGCGAAGGGAAATTGAACTCATGCGGCCTCGCCGGATTATCCTTATGAGAGGACATAGAACCACTGTATGACGGCATCATGCTCTTCACCTCATCCAGCACCCCCCATGGATAATCATCGATAGCCTCCGCCAATTCAGCCAGAAGTTTATCCACTCCGGGTCGCAACTTTTTAGGAGAACCCTTCAACTTAAAAAACTCCACCGTATCGGAACGATACTTGTGCCAACGCTTCCACACGCCCTCCAACGAAGAACAAAGCGACTTAATTTCGCGCGACAGAGCAACATCGGGCTTATCCTCAAGCTCCTTCCTCAATTGAGCGAGGCGCACCAGCAGCTCACTCATACGAGCCCTGTCACAATCGCCTGTACGGTACAGCAGCGAACCGCAGGCAATCAATGCCACCGCAGGATCGGAGTCCTGCTGCAAAGACTGCACCAAGCGAATAAGCGATACCGGACAGGACACGCGCTTAGGATAACGCGTAAGATTATGCGCGGGGGAATTCACACTGAAAAGCGTAGTACTGTTCCCTATGGTAACGGGTAGATAAAACTTCCAATCCCGTTCAGGCAGCAAACACCCGGCAACCGCCAGACGAAGAGCAGCGTGCGGACTCTCAGCATAACGACGCGCCCATTCCTCCACATCATTTGCCGTCAACGGGGCTTCTTTCAGACACCGGAACGCCTCTCGCTGCGGCTCCGGCAGTTCTTCCAGCATATTTGTGAGCACGTCGGCCTCGCTGTTGGGCGAAATGCTCTGCAATAAAAAGGCAGCGAGCTGACGGCGCACCGGATGAGCAACATCATCCAACGAGCGCAACATCACCGGCCCCATTTCATTAGAGGAGGGACTTCTGTACTGCACCTCATTTTCCGCCAGGTACATCCACTGGTCATCAGACAAGTCCAGCTCCAACAGGAACGCCACGTTCTCGCCCAAATCACTTACAATCATGCGGAACGTCCCACTTTCACACCCGCGAAGGAACACATTGGCCTGCTCCTTCGGAAGACGTCTCAGCAACTCGGGTGTGTTCGACAGGAGCGAGTTCAATTCTTTGGGTGTCAGCATGCTCAGATATTCATTCGGCAACTCGTTTATCCGATCCGGCCTGAGTTGCACCAAAGCCATGTACATTAAACGCTGCAATTCGGGCTTGTGAGCAGCACTGCCCACCAACTCATTCTCCAACCAATCACACAGACTGACATCCGACACCGCCTCACGAAGCTTAGAAGGCTTGCGGTCAGGCAAGTTCTCCAGCACTTCCGCCTTGAGCATATCATCCACGGAGGGATTGCAAAGCCAATCACTGACGGAGACATTCCACTCAGGGGCTGCCCAAAAGAGAGAACTGCCCCACTCCGTCATCAGACGGCGTTTGACACGCGGGTCAGGATTAGCCATCAAAGCCTGAATAACCTCTCTTGCCGCGGAGGAATGTTCGGAGGTCTGTTCAAAGACGGTGCTGAACTCGTCATCATAGTACATCAGTTGCTCTAACTGCTCCGGCGAAAAGCGACTGACCACATCAGCCAGAGCCGACGGCAAGGCTGCATTTCTGCTGCTGCACGCGAGATAAACGACATACGCAGCCTCCGAAGGAGTACGCAAGGCATACTGCACCAGTTTATCAAAATACTGAGCGGCTAATTTATGCGCATGGAGCACCTGCATGGCCCGAGCGCGTACCGTCTCATCGTCATCCTGTAAGGCATCCAGCACCGCTTGCTGCAACTCCGTACCCTCAACAGACGGTTTGAACGAGGCCTTCAACTTCAACGCACCGAGAGCAGCCGCACGAACTCGCCAAAAAGGCCGCTGCAACAGCTCCCGATATGTCGCCACAGGCATGGCATGCGCCGCCCCCGCCAATTTTGCCTTCAGCTCCGAAGAATCGCTTTCATCCTCATCTTCCGACATATCACCGAGCGCCTCGAGAGCAGCCACGGCCACATCTTCATCCTGTGAACATGCACATTGATTCAGAAAGGCAACAATTTGCGGCAAGGGCGAACAATCAGGTGCACGGCGTGCCGCAATCTGCAGAATATTGCGGTCACTCTCCTCCATCAGCCGGGGCATGAGAATTTCAAAAGCAGCATCTCCTCCGGTCTGCAACAGAACATCAACCGCCACCTCGCGCAACAAGCCGTCCGTCGAATCGACAAAGGTCATCAGTACGGGCAAAGCCGACTTCCCCGCCTTGCGAAGTGCCTCCAACCCGCTCAGAATGTCGTTACGAGCATGCGATGTAAGAGCTCCGGCAACGTGCTCCACATCATTCCCCAAGCTCTCCTGCAACTGCAAGCGGAACAAAGCGCAGCGCAAATTATCGCGTTCCTGCTCCGTCAGCGGGGCATCCGCCGAGAGCTCCTTCTGCAAGGCCATTGCAAGCGGCGCCTGCCAACGGGCAAAGCGTAGACAGATTCGTCGCCGGGTGTCGGGGTCGGCACTTCTCAGCAAAGCCACAGACTCGCGAACCTGCTCAGCAGAAGGCGGAGCCGCATCCGCCCCGAGCATCTCATCCAGAGCAGCCCACTCAGCCAGAGCTTTCTGCACCTCCTGCGGAACATCTGCGGGCAACAACCAAGGATCCAGCCCGAAATCACGCCCCGTTACTTCCTCCAGCAAGTCCAGAGCTGCCGACCTCACCCGTACATCCTCATGCTGCAACTTCTGCACCAACAGACGGCGCTCACAAAGGTCGGGAGCCTTCTGCCATTCCGCAATAGCACGCAAATCACTACCCGACGCTGTGGCAACGAGCATCAACGGCAATGCCGCACCGAATACATGACGGATAGGGATTGACATGTTCAATCCGATTTACAAATCGGATAATATATTCAGGATTTCGCTCACAACCTCCTCCAAATCGGGAGAATTGTAGTACCCCCTCTCTTCAAGAGTGGCAGTAATGACTTCGAGACCGGACATCAGTTTCTGCACTTCGGGGTCGGCTGCAATTTCTGCCATAATCTCATCATACTCACCGGCTCCGACATCAATGGCCAAGTGCTCCAGAGCGCGAGCCTCTTCCAGCACTTCGCGTAAGCCCTCCGCCACTTCATCGGGCACCGCTGCCACCAAATCACCGGACAAACGCTCCATAAGCCCCTGAGCAACAGACAAATGAGCCAGAACATAGCGAGAGGCTATATTTTCCTCCACCTGAGCTCCGGGCTCCTCATCAACAATGTTGTCCCCCTCAGCCACCGGCTCTGAAGCCGCCTCGCGGGCAAGCACGGCGGCGGGGTCTTCATAAGCTGCCATGAGCACCTCACCGCAGACACAGGCAGCCGCCAGCACCGGCACAATACACTTATTAGTCAGCATACGTAAAGAAAATGGATATCTGACTGATAGAGTAACACATTCCGAGCTGATTTCAAGCTCGAAATGAAGCCAATTTCAAAAAGGAAGCCCTAAGTTCATGACTGCCGTTGTTCTTCCTTTTCCTTCAACTTGGCCTGAATGCCGCGCAGGAACACACTTTCGAGCGAATTGCGGGCAGGAGCAAGCGAGACGAAGGCATCGCCGGCCAGCTCCCGAAGTTGAGCGAGAAGCTCCTCGGAGGGATTGCGCAGCACGAGTTCCGTGCGGCTGTTGTCGCGGGTAAGTTCTTCCATACTCCCCTCCGCAATCATGACCCCGCGATAAAGAATGCCCACGCGGTCACAAATTTCCTGCACCTGTTCCAAAAGATGAGAGCAAAGAAAAACGGTCATCCCCTGCTCCTTCAGGTTGAGAATGATGTCACGAATAGCACGCGAGCCGATGGGGTCGACCCCTGCGGTCGGCTCATCAAGCACCAGTAAGCTCGGCCGCTGCACCAAAGCCTGCGCCAAGCCAACTCGCTGCAACATACCCTTGGAATATCCACCCAAACGCCTGTGCGCCGCCTCCGTCAGCCCCACCAGCTCCAGCAACTCACGAGTACGCTCCGCCAACTCCTTGCCACGCAGCCCGCACAGACGCCCGTAAAAACGCACCGTCTCCTCACCGGTCAGGAACTTGTAAAAATACGGATTTTCAGGCAAAAAGCCGATTTCTCGCCGATTCGAAGCCGCCGTTGCCGGCTTGCCGAACACGCGGCATTGTCCGTCATCGGGCGAGAGCAAGCCCACGAGAGCCTTCATGATGGTGCTTTTACCCGAGCCGTTAGGGCCTATCAGACCATACACACCACCTTGCGGAATGGAAAGACTCACCCCCTTAACGGCATACACACCGCCCTTTCCCCAGTGACCGGGGAATGTCTTGTGAATGCTCTCAATCTCAACGGCGTTCATAAAAAAAGCGATAAGAGGGTGACGGCCTCTGCCCGAAGCGGTTTACTCAGCCGCAGCCATCAGGCGCAGCAAGTTCTCAGCCATGGAAATCCCCTTCTCAAAAATCTCCACACGCATATTCTCATTGGGAGAATGAATACGAGCATCGGGCAGGTCCATACCCAGGAAAATGGCATCCTTACCCAACACCTTCGAAACCTCGGCAATGATGGGAATAGAACCACCCTCGCGCACCAGTACGGGAGGATTGCCGAACGTCATCTCCAACGCCTGCTGAGCGGCCTTACCCCAAGCAGAGTGCGGGTCACTCAGGTAAGCCTCGCCGCCATGCTGACGGGTAAAGCGCATGCGGACACTCGACGGACAAACCTTACGGAAGTGAGCCTCAACTTTATCGAGAATAGCATCGGGGTCCTGCCCCGGCACCAGTCGACAGCTCATCTTGGCGACAGCCTTGGTCGGAATGACAGTCTTGGACCCCTCGCCCTCATAACCACCTGAAATGCCGTTAAGTTCAAAAGTCGGACGGGCATACACACATTCTGCGCCGCTGTAACCGGCCTCAGTGCGCAGCTCGGGCACCCCGGTAAGCTCCGCCAGCTCGGCGTTGCTCATGCCCGGCACACGGCGCCAGCTCTCACGCTCCCAATCGGCAATTTCACTCACGCCGTCATAGAAGCCGTCAATCGTCACATGATTGTCTGCATCGTGCGTGGTGGCCACCATCTCGCAAAGCGTGGTTATGGGGTTGGCCACTGCACCGCCGAACACACCGGAGTGCAGGTCCATCGCCGGAGCACTCACCTCAAGCTCAAAGCAGCACAACCCCTTCAGACCATAAGAAAGCGAGGGAACATCAGGTGCAGCCATACCGGTATCGCTCACGACAATCACATTGCAGGCCAACAATTCACGAGCCTCGGGCTTCTTCATAAACTCAAAGAGACTCGTACTGCCGCGCTCCTCCTCACCTTCCAAGAGAAAAATCACATTGAGCGGCAGAGCACCGTCCTTCCGGATGATTTCCTCCACGCCCAGAATGTGAGCCATGATTTCACCCTTGTCATCCGAAGCACCGCGAGCATATACTCTGCCGTCGCGAATCTCAGGCTTAAACGGGTCGCTCTCCCACTCGTTGAGCGGGTCCACCGGCATCACATCGTAATGACCATAAATCAATACCGTAGGCTTGCCCTCAACCTTCGGACTATGTGCCACCACAATGGGATGAATGTCGGTCATGTGCTTGACCGCTTCAAAGCCCAAGGAACTCAGCTTCGTTACCAAAAAATCTGCACAGCGCTCCACCTCAGGGGCATATTCAGCCACGGCGGACACACTCGGAATGCTCAAAAAGGCAAATAAATCATCCAGCTTGCTCATGTCCGGCATTTTACCCCACCTCCCCCTGCCCACGCAAGCACAAAGGTTGACAGCGAATCGCTTTACCGAAACCGCCATCATACTTCACTCAGCCATCTCAAGCGTACATTAACAGCGCTGCGATTTATGCTTTCCGACACCAATAGTGCCCCTCATCTCATAACAAATCTACTATGACTTACCATTAAGCCTCATATTATTAGAGTGCTTATAAATTTACAAGAATACATTTTTTATGACACCGAGTGTTCTTAGTCTGACATTCAATGGCTTAACTTCATTGAATCGAGCCAAACCGGAAATAAACACCAGCAAATCTGAAACAGACCCTCCCATAATCAGCATGTTCATATTTTGCTTGCATTTGTACCTGTATTACATTAAAATGAGGCTCCCCAACGCCTTTCCCGAACAAATGTTACGCTTCATCCGAATATCTCTGTATGGCATAACGGCGGCCTGCGCCGTGCTGTTCTGCTTAGTTCACGGACATAAACAACTCGAAGTAATAAGCTTATTGGCCGGAGCTCTGAGTGCTTTCGTAGCCTTCACACTCTCTTTCTCGAGTGCGCCGGAAAAAAATAAAAAGCCCGCGACAGGTCGTCCCTTGCAACCCGATAATGAGGAACAGGCCCTCAACATTTTGCGCGGGCATTCAGACGGCCGACATCACTACGAAAACCTGCCGAAAATAGCTCGCAGAAAGAGCATTTTCGGCGGCAGAATGATGGATTAGACATCTCGTGCAGTCCCCCAACCGCCGACATAGCACTTCCCCCCTCGTGCAGAATACAGGCAAGCCACTTATGCAGTTGTACAGCCGGACAAGCCGACCACACAATCAGAAAATCACGCATGCAAACAGCATTTTGACTTCACAAGGGAGATGAGGAGTGGTATAGTAGAGCCATGGCTAATAAACCCGTAGTTCTGATTATCCGTGACGGTTGGGGCCGCAACCCTCAGGGTCCTGAGGCCGCCAAGCAGACGGGCGATGCCACCGTGCTCGCCAATACTCCCTTTACAGACAAGCTGCTGGCCACCTGCCCGCACTCGATGCTGGGTGCCAGCGGTCAGGATGTCGGCCTGCCCGACGGACAAATGGGTAACTCCGAAGTAGGACACCTGAATCTGGGTGCCGGTCGCGTGGTATTCCAAGACCTCTGCCGCATAACCAACGCCATCAATGACGGCTCGCTCGCTAAAAACCCCGTCATCACCGAGGCATTTGCCAAGGCAGCCGGCACGCGTCTGCACCTGCTGGGGCTCGTATCCGACGGCGGTGTACACTCCCACATCGAACACCTTATCGGCGTGGTGAAGATTGCAGCCGAGGCCGGCGTGAAAGATATCATGATTCATGCCATCACGGACGGTCGCGATACCGACCCGAAGAGCGGTGCCGGTTTCCTTGCCCAGTTGCAGGAGGCCGTAGCTCCGTATGGTGCCAAGATTGCAACGGTTGTCGGACGTTTCTACGCTATGGATCGCGACAAGCGTTGGGACCGTGTGCAGATTGGTTGGGACGCAATTGTTCTCGGCAAGGGCGAGCAGTGCACCTGCACCCCCGCTGAGTATGCCGCCAAGAGCTATGAGGAAGGCGTGACGGATGAGTTCCTCAAGCCTGCCATCTTCTGCGAAGGCGACATGCAGCGCGTACGCGACGAAGATGTGGTGTTCTTCTTCAACTTCCGCGCCGACCGCGCCCGCGAGCTTTCCCGTGCATTCATTTACGATGACTTCGACGGCTTTGAGCGCGGAGTACACCCGCACGTTCACTACATCACAATGTCTGAATACGAGGCCTGCTACCCCACACCGGTGGTGTTCGAACAGGAGCAGCTCACCAACATTCTCGGTGAGGTGATTGCCGCAGCCGGCCTCAAGCAGTTACGCATTGCCGAGACCGAGAAATACGCTCACGTGACTTTCTTCTTCAATGGCGGCGTAGAGACTCAGTTCGAGGGCGAGGACCGCATTCTTGTGCCTTCTCCCCGTGAGGTTGCCACCTATGATCTCAAGCCCCAGATGAGCGTGGGTGAAGTTGCCGACAAGTTTGTGGAGGCCATTGCCAACTACGACATCGCCATCATGAACTTCGCCAACCCCGACATGGTAGGTCATACCGGGTTCCTCGAGGCCGGCATCACGGCATGTGAGGCTGTGGACAAGGCTCTGGAAAAGAGCGTGAACAAGATTCTCGAGCTGGGCGGCTGCTGTCTGATCTGCGCCGACCACGGCAACTGCGAGAACATGCTCAACCCCGACGGCTCGCCCAACACCGCTCACACGACCAACCTTGTAGACCTCATCTACTGCGGTCCCGACCAGGACGAGGTGAAGATGACGGACGGCATTCTGGCCGACATCTCTCCCACCCTTCTCAGCCTGCTCGGCATTGCTCAGCCCGCTGAGATGACCGGTCACAGTCTGGTGACCAAGTAAGCACATTTCTCACATTCCTTTGCTACAACGCAGGACGAAGCCATGAGCGCGACGTCCTGCGTTTTTGTTCCTCCGGGACGGCGCTTGGGGAGAAAACGCCAAAGGATTGCACAATCTATGGAGAACATGTGGGAAATTGCGTCAGTCGGAGGAATGAGCTTGCTTTCCGTGAACGAAAAGGGTAGAATCGCGCGCATGACGAACGAGGAAATCACCACTAAGAAAGACTTTATTCGTGAGTGGATTGCAAGTGATCTTGCCGAAGGACATTGCAAAACTCCCATCACGCGCTTCCCTCCGGAGCCGAACGGCTACCTGCACATCGGTCACGCAAAGGCCATTTGTCTGGACTTCGGCGTGGCGAAGGAATACGCCCAACTGGGAGCAGTCTGTCACCTGCGTTTTGATGATACGAACCCCTGCAAGGAAGATGTCGAGTTCGTCAACTCCATTCAGGAGGACATCAAGTGGCTCGGGTTCGATTGGGGAGAACACCTGTACTGGGCCTCGGATATTTTCGACTTTTACTATGAGTGCGCCCTGCACCTCATCAAAAACGGCCTTGCCTACGTCGACGAACAGGACCGCGAGACTATGCGCCAACAGCGCGGCAATCTCACCACCCCCGGCACGGAGTCGCCCTACCGCAACCGCTCTGTTGAAGAAAACCTCGCTCAGTTCGAGGCGATGAAAGCCGGCAAGTTCCCCGAAGGCGGTGCCGTACTGCGCGCCAAGATTGACATGGCCAGCAGCAACATGAACATGCGCGACCCCGTCATCTACCGCATCTCTTACGACCATCACCACAACACGGGCAACGCCTGGTGCATTTACCCGATGTACGACTTCGCACACCCGCTGGAAGATGCCTACGAGTACATCACCCACTCACTCTGCACTCTGGAGTTCGAAAATCACCGCCCGCTCTATGACTGGGTGATTGAGAACTGCCCCATACCTGCCGGCTCCCGCCCGCAGCAGCGCGAGTTCTCCCGACTCAACATCACCTACACCGTCATGAGCAAGCGTAAGCTGCGCCAAATGGTGGAGGAAGGCTATGTGGCCGGATGGGATGACCCCCGCATGCCCACCATCTGCGGTATGCGCCGTCGCGGGTACCCCGCGCCCGCCATCGTGGACTTCTGCGAGGGTGTGGGCATCACCAAGTTCAACGGCAACACCGATGTTGCCCGTCTGGAAAATGCCGTCCGTGCTGAACTCAATGCCAACGCCGAGCGCCGTATGGCCGTACTCAAGCCCCTCAAGCTCGTGCTCACCAATCTGCCCGACAATCACGAGGAGCAGATAGAAGTCGTTATCAATCCCGAAAAACCCGAACTGGGCAACCGCTCAATTATGCTCACCAAGGAAGTCTGGATTGACCGCGATGACTTCATGGTTGAGCCTCCCAAGAAATACAAGCGTATGAGCCCCGGTGCCTGTGTTCGCCTGCGTGGCGGCTACTGTGTGGTCTGCACCGACTATGTGGCTGATGCCGCCGGCAATGTAACCGAGGTACATGCCGAAGTTCTGCCGGGCACCATCGGCGCGAATCCGCCCGAAGGCATACGCTGCAAGGGAGCTATTCACTGGGTATCCGTCAAGTACGGTGTACAGGCCGAAGTACGACTGTATGACCGTCTGTTCAAGGACGAAGCGCCCGATGCCAATCCCGAGGGTTTCCTGGCCTCATTGAACGCCGACTCTCTCACCGTTATCCCGGATGCCGTTGTGGAGCCCGCTCTGGCCGAGGCACCGGCGGAGTTCCTCTGCCAGTTCGAGCGCACGGGCTACTTCGTGGCCGATCGCTACGACCACAGCCCCGAACATCCCGTATTCAACCGCTCCGTCGGGCTGAGGGATTCCTGGGCCAAGATGAACAAATAATATCCCCGCAAGCCTTCATTCCGGCGGTCGGTACAGCATACCCCGACCGCCGGACGGCACCACCCTTTCCATATTGATATTCCGTTATGAAGAACATTGAGTTTTCCTCAAAAAACGGCGTGTTTGACATGAACAGCTTCATCTGCGAGTGCGATGCCGCCGTCAGCGGCAATCCCCTGCCCGCTCAGAAAGAGACAGCCGCAGCCCCCGGCCCTGCGGTAGCCGACACCAATCAAGAATGCAGCAAGGTCCCGGTAGCCGACGGCACCGACCCCATCATTTATTCCCCGCTTGAGGAAGTGCTGTGCGATCTGCGCATGGGCAAGCTCATTCTCATGACGGACGACCCACACCGTGAGAACGAGGCCGACCTCGTGTGCGCCGGACAATTTGCCACTCCGCAAAACATCAACTTCATGGCCACTCACGCACGCGGCCTCATCTGCGTGCCGATGGCCCCCGAAAGGGTGGATGCCCTCGGCCTGCCCATGCAGGCTCAGCACAACACCGAGAAACACCACACGGCCTTCACCGTCAGTGTAGATGCCAAGGAAGGCACGACAACCGGCATCAGCGCCTTTGAGCGCTCCGTTACCACGATGAAACTGGCCGACCCCCGAGCCAAGCTCGATGACTTCGTACAACCGGGCCACTGCTTCCCGCTGCGCGCGGTTGAGGGCGGAGTCATTCGCCGTGCCGGTCACACGGAAGGCACGGTAGACCTGCTGCGCATAGCCGGCATGGAACCTGTAGGAGTGTGCTGCGAAATCATGAAGGAAGACGGCACAATGGCCCGTCTGGGTGAACTGGGTTCCTTCCAAAAGCAATATGGGCTGAAGGCCTGTTCCCTGGCTCAGATTATCGAGCACCGCCAGCACACAGAGCGCCTCATCGAAAAAGAGGAGGTCGTCAAGCTGCCGACCGATTTCGGAGATTTCATGTGCCACTCCTACCATTCGCGCATAGACGGGCAGACCCATCTGGCACTCGTCCATGGTGACATCGACCCGGAGAAGGCCATCCTGTGCCGCGTACACAGCGAGTGCCTGACCGGCGATGTCTTCGCCAGCCGTCGCTGCGATTGCGGTAGCCAGTTGCACACCGCCATGCGCCGCGTCGCGCAGGAAGGCGGCGTGATTCTCTACCTGCGACAAGAGGGACGCGGCATCGGGCTCTCGGCCAAACTCCACGCCTACAAGCTTCAGGAGCAAGGGCTCGACACGGTAGATGCCAACATCAAACTGGGCTTTGCCCCCGACCTGCGCGACTACGGCGTAGGGGCGCAAATCCTGCGCGATTTGGGAGTGCGCAAGCTGCGGCTCCTTACCAACAATCCCCGCAAGATTGTCGGTTTGGCCGGACATGGACTCACCATCGTAGAGCAGATGCCCATCAGCATTCCCGCTCACGATGATAACCGCCATTACCTCGACACCAAACGCGAGCGCATGGGCCACATGATTTGACCGACTCCACGCATCATTTTTCACGACCAATCCCCATCTCACACATTTATGTACCGCACCATCCCCCTTTCGGCAGCGCTGCTCCTGCTGACAGCCTGCGGCAGCAGCAAACCTGCTCCGGCCCCGGCCCCCGCACCGACCAACGGCGATTTAGCACCCGCAAGCGTGGCTAACAAAATTATCGAAATGGACGGCAACGGAGCCGAGAGTTGCTCCACACCCGACGGCTCCCGCAAATGGACATCTTGGCAGGTGGAGGAGTACCCCTGCATCTTCGCCTATAACTTCGATGCCAAAAACCGCTACCGCGTGAACTTCAACCCCACCGCTCACGCCTACCTCACCTACCGCAAAACCGGCCCCAACACAGCACGAATCGATAACTACGGCGCAGAGAACCACGGCACCTACATCCTTACTTTTACCACTCCGACCTCAGGCACTGCCACCAATGAAGGCTCCGCCAACGGCCGGGATTACAAGACGCGCAATATCAGCTTCACCATCAGTCAACCCGGCGAAGCTCAATAAGCGCCCCCACACACTTCACACCAACACCGACCAAACGCTGCGATTGGTCGGTGTTGTTTTCTCAAGATAAATCATGAAAAAGTTCTGTCAAAGAAACAGCTCAGGCACACGAGGCTCGGCCGCAACCATATTCAAGCGCTGAGTCATCCCCTCCAACATGGGCGGCGGAAGAAGTCGTGCACGACCGGGACAAACCGCCACGCAGCGCATGCAAAGAATGCACTTCGTGCCGTCAGTCGTATGCGGAGCAGCCGACGGAATGGCACCCGCAGGACAAAGGCGCGCGCACAAACCGCAACCGCGACAACTCTCGAGCGTAAGAGGAGTGACAGACATCTGCGGGCGCTCGCGGTAAGGAATATTCCCCGGCACACAAACCACGCTCATATCACCTCCCAGCAACTTCTCGCTCACGGCTCGACCGAAGTCGGCCATCTTCTCCAAATCAGCGGCATGCGGGCGTCCGGCTGCAATACTGCGAACGACCGAATGCTCCGCAATGAATGCCGCAGCGGCCACCACCTTGTAACCGGCAGCCGTCAATTCCGTGTGCAGCTCCAACAAGGCATCCTCATACGCACGATTGCCGTAAACCACAACCGCCACAGCAGGGCCGCCGTTGCCTCGCAAAGCACGCAAGCGCTCCAGCGCAAGCTCCGGCACGAGGCCGCCATATACCGGCACCACAGCCAACAATCCGCCTTTCACCTGCTCCTCCGTCACCGGTCGGCACAAGTCTACCTTGTGCCCCACATTCCAGCCCTGTGCGATAGCCGTGGCTACCTTCTCACAGCCCCCGGTCGGACTGAAAACCGCCATTGTCCATTCTACCTTTGTCATACAACGACATTATATGGATTAGTATAAACTAACACAAGAAGATAATCAACGAGAGATTGGAACACAAACATTCTTGGCTCAACATCTCATTTTTCCAACTCGGCTTTGATGAAGGGAGCGGTGATGCTGTTCTTATGGCGAGCGAGTTGTCGCACCGTCCCCTCGGCAACGATGGTGCCACCCTCGGCTCCGGCGCCGGGACCGACATCGATAATGTAGTCAGCCTCGCAGATAAGCTCGGGATTATGCTCGATAACAACCACGGTATTGCCCATACTGACAAGACGACGGAGCACGCCGACCAGCAAACGCACATCCTGCGGGTGCAGACCAATGGTCGGCTCTTCGATGAGATAGAGGTCCTGAGGCAAGGCTCGGCCACGACGAACGGCAGTCAAAGCCGCCCGTCGCCCCTTAATCAACTCCGCTACCAGCTTAATGCGCTGAGCCTCGCCGCCGGACAAAGTATTGCTGGCCTGACCGAGAGTGAGGTAACCGAGCCCGGTCTCGCAAAGGAGCTTGAGCGGCTCCGCCAATCGCGCCTGACCTGCAAAAAACTCCGCGGCATCCTCCATATTCATATCCAGCACCTCCGCTATGGTACGTCCCTTATAGCGCACCTGCAAGGTACGGGAATTGTAACGAGCACCGCGACAAGTCTCACAAGGTACCGTACAGGGCGGCAGAAAGTCCATCTCCCTGCGCTGATAACCCGTCCCCTTGCAACTCTCGCAATGACCGGCAGCCGTGTTGAAAGAAAAGCGTCCGGCGTCGAAACCCAAGCGCCGCGCGTCAGCACTCTGAGCGAAGAGCTTACGGATTTCATCAAAAATCCCGATATAGGTAGCCGGGGTTGAGCGCGGGGTCTTGCCCAAAGGAGATTGGTCCACCATGTACAGAGCGCGCACGCTGTCCAAGCCCGATGAAGTCGTCCAGGCGGCGCGCAACTCAGGCGATATCTCAGCTCCGAGGGCATGCTGCACAGCCGGTGCCAAAGTTCCGGTGATAAGAGAAGTCTTGCCGGCACCGGATGAGCCGGTCACGACAGTAAACCTCGCCCGCGGTATGCGCAGGGTAACATTCTTCAGGTTGTGCAGGCAACACCCGTTCACAATGAGCCATTCGGCATCTTTCACGGGCAACCATTTGTCGCAGAAGGGATGACGGCGTGACTCCGACAGAGCCTTCCCCGTCACGGAAAGAGGATTGCCCAGCACTTCCGCGGGACTGCCTTCGGCCACCACTTCACCGCCATGCACCCCGGCCCCCGGCCCGAGGTCGATGATATGGTCGGCACGCTGCATGGTATCTTCATCATGCTCTACCACCAACAGGGTGTTCCCGCGGCGCTTAAGTTCCTCAAGCGTGACCAGCAGACGCTCATTGTCACGCGGGTGCAGTCCGATAGTCGGTTCGTCCAGCACATAGAGCACGCCGCGCAGCTCCGAGCCCAACTGTGCAGCCAAACGTATGCGCTGCGTCTCACCGCCGGAAAGGGTCGTCGCGGAACGGTCCAGCGACAGATAGCCCAGCCCGACCCGCAGCAAAAAGCGCAGGCGCGGCGCAATCTCCGCCAGCACATTGCGGGCTATATCCGCCTCGCGCCCTTCGAAGTGCCATGTCTCCACCAGCTCGAGAGCACGCACTGCATCGAGCTTACCCACTTCGGCGATATTCCTGCCGAACAAAGTCACACCGAGGGCAAACTCATTCAGGCGCAAACCTCCGCAGGCAGGACAAGGCCGAACCTCACCCTCTTTCACAGCGGCTTTTTCGACATCACGGTCATAGCGCAATTCGCGTTCCAACTCGCTGAGCTTATCGTCATCCTTTTTGCTGCCGCTCACACCGCTCACCCAACCATGGCCCATGCAAACGGGGCACCACCCGCGAGGCGAGTTGAAGGAGAAAGTCGAAGGCTCGGGCTCCGCAAAGCTCTCGCCGCACTGCGGACACGTCAGGCGGGTACCTAACAATCGTCTGCCGTCCTCACGGCGCAGACGCAGAAAACCGTCACCCATCTCAAGCGCGCGCCCCACCACTTCCTGCAAAGAAGCAAAGTCACAATCGCTGCCGTTCATGGTGATATGGTTGCCCTCCACACAAATCTCCGCCAGCACCACATCCACATCGTGGTTGGAATATCGGTCCAGCGGAGTGAACTCCGTCGTCGGGCACAGGCGACCGTCCGCAATCAGATAAGGGTACTTCTTGCGAGCAGCCCAGCGCGCCAAGTCGGCATAATGGCCCTTGCGATTCTTCACCACCGGAGCGGCAATCATCAGCGAAGAGGGCTTTTTATCAATTTCTGCCATGACTAATGCTCGGATTTCATCGGGCGAACGTCTGCCGACCGGCACCTGACAGCGCGGACAATGAGGCTGCCCCAGCTTAGCATACAGCAATCGCAGGAACTGCCAAATTTCCGTCACCGTACCTACGGTAGACTTCGAGCCGCCGCGCGAGCGGTTCTGTTCGATAGCCACCGTAGGCGGCAAGCCGCTCAGTCGATCAATATCGGGCGGTTCCATCTGCTCGGTGAATTGACGGGCGTAGGGGCTCATCACATCCATGAATCGCCGCTGGCCCTCGGCAAAAACAATATCAAAGGCCAAGGTACTCTTACCGCTGCCGGAAAGCCCGGTCACCACTGTCATCTCATTGCGGGGGATGTCAACATCGATATTCTTCAACTGATGATGCCGTGCACCGCGAAGCGATATCACTCCATCCGCGACCTGCTCCTCAGCAAGCTCGACCGCAGCGTCATCCGTCGGCACAACAGCCTCTCCGCGCAGAGCGGGCGCGAGCCAACGGGCCGTATGCCCCTCTCCCTTGGCAACCACCTGCTCGGGAGTGCCCTGCTGCACGATGCGACCACCGCCGCTACCGCCCTCGGGACCGAGGTCAATCATATAATCCGCGCATTTAATCAGCTCCTGATTATGCTCAATGACCAACAAGGTATTCCCTTGCTCCACCAAACGGTCAAACACGCGCAACAACACCTCCAAATCACTGAAATGCAATCCGGTGCCGGGTTCGTCCAATATCAGCAAGCTGCCCTTACCATCACCCTCTCCGGCCAAAGTATCCACTAAAATGCGAGCAAGTTTCAGGCGCTGATTTTCACCACCCGAGAGCGTATTGAGCGCCTGCCCCAGGCCAAGATGTCCCAAGCCCACTTCTACCAACAACTGCAAGCGCTCTGCGATGCGGCGCGCGCGGGCATTTTTCTCGCGGGCAAAAAGCGCCTGCGCGCTCCTGATATCCATCGCCAACAGCTCCGCCATATTGTAGCCCAAGAGCTTAATCGTGAGGGCCTGCTCCGTATAGCGAGTGCCGTGGCAGAACGCGCAGGGCACGAAAATATCTGAGAGGAACTGCATCTCAACCTTCTCCTGCCCCAGTCCGGCGCAACGCGGACAGCGCCCGTCACCGCTGTTAAAGGAGAAGTAGCCGGGTTTAAGCCCGCGAGCCTGTGCCGCAGGCTCCGCCACAAAGAGCGCACGGATGTCATCAAACACGCCCATATACACCGCAGGAGTGGAACGCGGAGTACGCACAATCGGGCTCTGGTCCACCAGCACAACATCCTGCACCTGCTCCAATCCGCTCACGGAGCGCACGCTGACCTCATCTTCATCATCAAGAGCCTCGGCATGAACGGAGCCGTAGAGCACCTGACAGGCCAATGAGCTCTTACCACTACCGCTCACACCCGTCAGGCAGGCATACACCCCCAACGGAATATCCACATCAAAGTCCCGCAGGTTGTGACAATTTGCCCCGCGTACGGCAATATGCCCCGTCGGTCGGCGGCGGCGCTTCGGGATGGCAATGCGGCGTTTACCGCTCAGATATTGCCCCGTCAACGATGTCGCAGATTGCTCAATTCCTTGCGGCACACCGGCATACACCACCTCGCCGCCGGCGGAACCGCTGGAAGGCCCCATATCCACAAGATAATCCGCCGCTCGCATAACGGCCTCCTCATGCTCCACGACGACCAAGGTGTTGCCCCGTCGAGCCAGCCGACGCATAGCAGCCACGAGTCGAGCCGTATCGCGCGCATGCAAGCCAACAGTCGGCTCATCCAGCACGAAAAGAGTCTCAGTCAACGCCGCCCCCAGACACGCCGTCAGGCTCACGCGCTCAATCTCACCACCCGAGAGCGAACGAGTGAGGCGATTAGCAGCAATGTAGCCCAAACCCACCTCGCACAAATACGCCACACGGCTCCGCAGCTCCCTTACCCCACGCGCCAAAGAACGGTCCTTGCCCACCGCCGGGAGCACATGCTCATCTATCCATGGCAAGAGCTCATCCATCGGCAGAGCCTGCACCTGCGGCACCGTCAATCCGCCGAGAGTAAAAGCCAGCGCCTCCGGACGCAAGCGCCCACCCTGACAGTCAGGACAAATGCTGTACACGCGGTAATAAGCAAGGAACACACGCACCGTCATCTTGTGCGCATGCTTCTCCATATCATCAAAAATCCCCTTATATCCGTACCAAAGCTGATGGTCCGATGCCGTCCAAGGATCCAGCTCACCGCAATTACCATAGAACACCCAGTTCTTCTCCTTCGTACTGAGCTCATTCCACGGCACATTCATACGCACCGCCCGATGGCGCTTGTTAGCACGCAGAAAATCACCGTAACAAACCGAGAGCGTCTGCGACGATAACATCTTGAGAGCTCCGTCCGCAATACTCTTGTCCGGGATAATCCCACGCTCGTAATCATAGGTAATGGCTCTACCATAGCCCTTACAGGCCGGACATGCTCCCAGCGGCGAATTACCGCTGAACAAACCGGGACTCGGTTCCGCCAGCGGGTACCAATCACTGCGGAACTCCCGCAACTCACTCCAGCCATCGGGCGTTTTCAACGCCGTGTACACAACATCCTGCCCCAAGCGCAGAGCAATCTCCAGAGCCTCCGTCAAGCGAGGTAATGACTCATCGCGCAACTTCACACGGTCCTGCACCACCAACCAGCGCTCCCCGCTCAGCTTATCCTGCGTTGCGGCATCCAGGCGCAGCACCTCTCCCCCGGCATACACACGCAAATATCCCTGCCCCTGCAGCGCCTGCACCATCTCCTCAAAACTGCCCACGGCTCGCACCCCGAAACACACCAGCACCTCTCCGCCCTCACTCTCCCGGAGCAACTGAGCAGCCACCCCCTGAGCCGTCGCGGGGCGAACCTCCCGACCCTCTGCATCGTGCCCCACCGCCAAGCGCGAAAATATCAGCTTGAGGTACTCGTTGATTCCCGTCATCGTTCCCACCGTCGAGCGGGAATTTTTTACGGAATTGCGCTGCCCGAGAGCAATCGCCGGCGGAACATTCTCCACGGCATCCACATTCGGGCGCTCCATACGGTCCATGAACTGGCGAACATAGGGAGAGAAGGTTTCCACATATCGGCGCTGCCCCTCAGCATATAAGGTGCTCATCGCCAGCGATGTCTTACCGCTTCCGCTCGGACCGGTCACCACCGTTATGCCCCCCAACGGAATATCCGCATCGATATTCTTCAAATTGTGCTCCTTTGCCCCGCGTATGCGAATGTATGAGTTCTCCTCCGCATGTTCCTTCTTCATGTCGGCATTTTACCTACTTTTTTGGCAGAGATAAAGACAAATCTCTGTTCTCATCCCCATTCCGGCTCAGAACGATAACAAAACCTTACCCGTAAAACACTCCGCCTCAAATGTAACCAATAGCTATATCCACTTGACCTTTGCTGCGTTAGAAATTACATTCAAGGCTCAACAATCCCAATTCCCAAAAATGAAAACACGAATCTTATTCTTTGTCGGCGGAGTACTTGCCGCCGCTGTTGCCAAATTAGCCTGCGGATGTCCCCGGCTGCGCGAAATATCAGTCAAAGGTCTGGCTCGCGGCATGCAAGTCGCGGAAAAAGCCAAAGGGCAGTTCCAACAGATGAAAAAAGAAGCCGAAGGAATGTGCAAGGAGGCCAAAGCCTGTGCAGCAGCTCAACAGCAAGGCAAAACATGTTGCAGCCAAAGCGCTGAAAAAGACCCTGAACACCAAGCATAACCCCAGCCCCCGGCACGCCCATGTTACCGGCCAAGGTCACACGTCTGGTACTGACAGCCGGAGCCATAAGACTGCTGCTGCCGCAATGGCTGCGCTTACCTCTGACATTATGGCGTTATCGCCGCTATTTTGCCGAGGGGATAAAGGCTCTGTGGAATGGTCGCTTGGGCGTGCCGGTGCTGGATGCTCTGGCCATCGGCACCGGCATTCTCACCCGCTCATACGGAGCGGCCAACTCCATCATGCTGTTGCTGAAAATCTCGGATATTCTTCAACGGCGCACACTACGCAAAACCCGCAAAGCACTCCGTCGCAGCCTCAGTCAACGTATCAACAAAGTATGGCTCCTGCACCCTGACGGCACGGAAATCTCCGTTCCTCTGCGAAAAGTATGTAACGGCGACCTCATCGTAGTGCGAACCGGAGCTCTCATCGCCGTTGACGGCACCGTCACGGACGGACAGGCCGAAGTCAACGAAGCCCTGCTGACCGGCGAGTCCGCCCCGGTCTGCAAACAGTCCGGAAATCGCGTATTCGCCGGTACCACCGTTAATAGCGGCCGACTGATTATCAGAGTAGATGAAGTCAACGAACACACACGCATCAACCGTATCGTCAATATGGTCGAACATGCCGATGAGCACAAAGCGCTCATCCAGTCCGACTGCGAGCACCTCGCCGACCGCATTGTACCGTGGAGCTTACTTGCCGCCGGGCTCACGTGGGCTCTTTCCGGCCGCATCGGGCGCGCTGCCGCCGTCCTGATGGTCGATTACAGTTGCGCTCTCAAGCTCTCCACCCCCATCGTCATGGCTACGGCCATGCGCCAAGCCATCAAGCGCGGAGTCATGATCAAAGGCGGGAAATACCTCGAAGCCGTAGCCATGGCCGACACCATCATCTTCGACAAGACCGGCACACTCACCACTGCCACACCATCGGTCAGCCAAGTGCTGGCCATCGCCCCCTATACGCAAAAGGATATCCTACGTATCGTCGCCTGCATCGAAGAACACCATCACCACAGCATGGCTCAGGCCATTGTGCGCGAAGCACGCCGCCGCCGCATCCGTCATCGTGACGAAGAGCACGGCGACGTTCATCTCGTCGTAGCCCGAGGCCTGCGAACCACCTACCATGGACAACCCACCCTCGTCGGCAGTGCTCAATTCCTCTTTACCGACGAAGGCATAGCCCCGGCTCCGGAACTGACGGAACAAGTAGCTCCGGGAGAATCCGTCACATGGCTGGCCATCGGCGGCAAGCTTGCCGGTGCCGTTTGCCTGCACGACACCCTCCGCCCCGAGGCCGCCCAAGTCATCCGGGAGCTGCGCCAGCTCGGCCTGAATCGCATCATTCTGCTCACGGGCGACACCCAAGCAAGCGCCGCTCCCATCGCCCAAGCCCTGGGGATATCCGAATGCTACGCAGCCCGCTCGCCGGAAGAAAAAGCCGCCTTTGTCTGCCGACTACGCGAACAGGGGCACCGCATCATTATGGTCGGCGACGGCGTGAACGATTCGCCCGCCATGACATGCGCCGCAGCAGCCATCGCCATGAAAGATGCCGCCGACCTCGCCCACGAAGTAGCTGACATCACCCTGCTCGAAAATAGCCTCATCGGTCTCGTCCCGCTCCGACTCATTTCCGTCGCTGCCCTCAAGCGCATACATGCCAACTACCGCTTTATTGCCGCCTTCAATTCCGCCCTCATCGCCGCCGGCGCATTCGGACTCCTTCCTTCTCTCCTTTCAGCTTGGCTCCACAACCTGTCAACAGTAGGCATTTGTGTCGCTAGTCGACGTTCTCTTTTACCCTAGCACTTTCTTCACAATAGCAACGCATGGAGCTCATCGAACGTCGCCCCGGCGGTGCATGCTTCTATCAGATTTTTAATGGAAGCCAGCCGGGCAGGACGTGATTGAGAGAACATGTCGGTGGAGCGAGTTCAAGCGGAAACTTACTACACAGTACTCCATGCGACATGCGCCACATCCGGAGAATAAAAAAGCCACAGCCTGCCTTAGCAAGCTGTGACCTGTTAAATCTTTATTCAGAAGTTGCCGAACTTCCGGTCAAGCGGAAAGCTCAGGTTGTTTGCGGCTCTTTCGGAGTTTGAACTCAATTGATGAGGTTTGCGCCCCATCAGTTAAGGAACAAATCAACCGATTTCGGCGCGGCCGGAAAGACGAGCACCCTCGACCATGGAAAGCACGGCGGTGGTAATATCGCCATTGACAACGGCGCGCTCATTGAGGTGGCAGCGGCCGCTGTTGACGTTGCCGTCAACGTGACCGTAAATGTGAACCTCACCGGCCTTTACATCGCCCTTGATATCGGCAAGTTCGCCGATGGTGACCTTACCGGACTCGGAGAAAATCTCACCATCAATCTTGCCGTCGATGTGCATGTCGTTCTGGAAGGTGATGGAACCGATAATCTCGATGCCCTGAGCCAGAACGTTCGTGGAATTGCTACTCATAATTTTATAAAAACTTGTACGGGGTTTATCAAACGGTCATGATTTCCTTTTCCTTGGCAGCGACGAGCTCGTCAACCTTCTTGACGTACTTGTCGGTGAGCTTCTGGACTTTATCTTCGGCCAAGCGCACACCATCCTCGGTCAGGATGTTGTCGGCCTTGAGCTTCTTCACGCCGTCCATGCCGTTCTTGCGCACGCCGCGGATGCGAACGCGGGTTTCTTCGGAGAGGCTCTTTACGTGCTTGCAAAGCTCCTTACGGCGCTCACCGGTCAGCTCGGGGATGGGCAGACGCACGGAACGGGCATCGATGATGGGGGTGATGTTCAGGCTACTCTCAGCGATGGACTTCTTGATATCGTTGAGGGTGCTGGGGTCAAAGGGCTGAATGAGGATGGAGCGGGCATCGGGTGTGGAAACCACGGCGAGGCTCTTCAACTTCATGCTCGTGCCATAGGAGGCTACGAAAATGTCCATATTATCCACCAGCGAGGGGGATGCCTTACCGGTGCGAACACCGGCGAACTTCGTCAGCATGTTCTCGAGGGCCTCCTCCATGGAGGTCTCGGTCTCAAGCAAGAGTGTTTCTTCGTCCATAATGTTAGTATTGAGTATATTGATAAAAATTATTCACTGATGACCGAGCCGATTTGCTCACCGAGGAGGGCGCGTGTAATGTTACCGGGCCGGTGCATGTCAAAGACCATGATGGGCTTGCGGTTGTCCTTGCAGAGAGTGAAAGCCGTCTGATCCATCACTTTAAGTTCGCGGGAAATGCACTCTTCGTAGGAGATGTGGTCAAAACGCGTGGCGGTGGGGTCAATCTTAGGATCGGCGGAGTACACGCCATCCACGGAGGTGGCTTTCATGACGACCTCGGCGTTGATTTCGCAGGCGCGGAGAGCGGCTGCGGTATCGGTACTGAAGAAGGGATTGCCCGTACCTGCGGCAAAAACGACGACCTGGCCTTCACGAAGGAGCTCGCGAGCGATGTTGCGCACATAGGGCTCAGCGACGTTCTTCATCTCAATAGCACTCATCACATGGGCCGGCACACCGGCCTCCTGCACGGCGGAGCAGATGGAAAGAGCGTTCATCACCGTAGCGAGCATGCCGACGTAGTCAGCCGTGGGGCGGTCCATACCACGCACGCTGGCCTTGGCACCGCGCCAGATGTTGCCGCCGCCCACGACGATGGCAATCTGGAGGTTGCCCTGCTTTTGAGCTTCGGCAATCTCGCGGGCAATACGAGCCACGATTTCAGGGGAAATATTGTCTTTGCTGCCCTGTGCACGCAGAGCTTCACCGCTCAGTTTGAGCAGGATACGCTTATATTTGGGAGAGGATGAATCACTCATGAGTAGAGAAATATATTCTTCGGACAATACTTTGCCATGTTCACGCTCAAAAAGCGAGTCTAAAATGTGCCAGCGACAGAAAAAAATCAGGCTGTTACCCCCTGCTCCGTCTCCGGTGCCACAAGAGCACGCAAGGGAGCATGCTGCGGGAGCTCCAGACGGGGGTCGCTATCCAGGATGGCAGCGGCATCTCTCGCGGCACGATGAATGAGCCGCATATCGCTGAGCCACTCCGTGAACTGCACAGCACCCAAACCGCTCTGGGCTGTCCCGAGCACATCACCGGGACCACGCAGGCGGAAGTCCTCCTCGGCAATTTCAAATCCGTTGAGCGTGCGGCACAACACATCGAGTTTTTCGCGACCGGGCTCACCGGGTTTGGCGGAAGAAAGGAGAATGCAGTAGCTCTTGTGCCGGCCGCGACCGATACGACCTCGTAACTGGTGGAGCTGAGACAGGCCGAAGGAGTCGGCATTGTTGATGAGCATGACGGTGGCATTCGGCACGTCCACACCGACCTCCACCACGGTTGTAGCAACGAGAATATGTGTCTCGTTCGCTCGGAATGCAGCCATAACGGCATCTTTCTCCTCAGCGCTGAGGCGACCGTGCAGCAAACCGATGGGCTCATCGGGGAAAATTTCGTGCCACTTGTTCCATTCGCTAGTAGCGGCGGCCTGTTCACGAGTATCGCTCTCATCAATAAGCGGGGCCACGATGTAAATTTGGCGACCGGCAGCGAGTTCACCTCGCATGAAGGTGATAATGCGCTTCATGTTGGAAGGATTGCGCAGAGCTGTGACAATCTCCCCTCGATTAGCCGGCAGTTCATCGATGACAGAGACATCCAAATCGCCATACAGGGTCAATGTCAGCGTGCGCGGGATGGGGGTGGCCGTCATCACCAGCACATCGGGACATTCCCCACTGCTCACAAATTGTTCACGCTGAGCCACACCGAACTTATGCTGCTCATCAATCACGGCCAAGGCCAGATTAGCCGGGCGATTTTTCTTATAAAGCAAAGCATGAGTACCCACCAAAAGACGCGGCGTGCGATCGGCCTCCGCCGGGTTGTCCGGTACATAACCGACGTCATCAGAGCGGTCGGACGTTCGAAGAGACAGGCGAACATCCAATCCCGCCAACAGACGACGGAAATTATTGAAATGCTGCTCCGCGAGGATTTGGGTCGGCGCAATCATAGCGGCTGTACCGCCACTCTCAACGGCCAACAACATAGCACAGAGTGCCACAAGGGTCTTGCCGCTGCCGACATCACCCTGCAACAGGCGGTTCATTTGTCGGGTGCTCGCCATATCTGCCCGAATTTCATCCACGCAGCGCCGCTGAGCCGTCGTCAACTCAAAGGGTAAGGAAGCCAACAGCTCCTGAAGATAGCCGTCGCTGCTCACATTCACCCGCCCCGTACGAGCCAAGGTACAGCGCCGCCGCCATGCCACACAGAATTGTCGGGCAAAACACTCAGCCAAGGCAAAGCGCAGACGGGCCTTGCGGTAGGCCTCGGGCTCTGTCGGGAAATGAAGGTCCTGCAAGGCTTCCCGAAAAGGATAACCGGGAGCCACGTCATAGCCGGGTTGCTCCACCTGCGGCGGCAATTGCTGCAGCAAGTCGAAAACAAGCGAACGAAATCGCCTCGTCCCCATACCGGATATCCCCCTGTATATCGGCACAATGCGTCCGGTATGTACTCCGACCACGGGAGAGACGCGCTCCACATCCCCTATCGGAGCTCCGCCCATCGCTCGCGCCACCAGACGCAAGCCGGCATCTTCATCTTCCATGACCTCAAAATCAGGATTTGTCATGGTCAGCTTGCCGCCGTACTCCTTCACTTTGCCATACACAGATAAATCCATCCCCGTGGCCAACAAGCGAGCAACGTATGGCATATTAAACCATCGCAACAGCAGACGAGCCCCATGCGGCTCATCGGGAGAACCGGCACTGACCTCAAAATAACGCTTATAGGAAAAGCGCCATCCCGCGCTGTACACATGCAGAAGCAGACAGCAAGTCTCGCCGTTCACCAAACTCGCCACCGTGCGCGTGGTGCGGCGGTCCTCATATCGCCGGGGCACACGCAGCAGCACATCCCCCACCGTCTCGAACGAGGCAGCACGCAAGGTCTGCAACTCACGCGCTGAAACATCGGCAATCTCCGCCAGACTATCCGTGAGTCTAACCATCACCTCATGCTCTGATGTTCAATCCCTCAACGATTGGAACGTCCTTCGTTGATACAACGATAGTAGTAATCAACGCGCGAAAGGAACCACCCCCACTTAGGCCCGGGACGACCATTCGTCATAAGCGGCATGGGACAGTTCTTACCCGTCCAGTGGTGGTGAGGTACCACACGACGGAGGTTGATTTTATAGCGCTTCATGAGCACGGCCGTGAGCTTGGCGGCACGATCCCACGTGCGGAAGTGATTATGGCCTCGACTCTCGCACTCACACATCTCAATACCGATGGAATGGTTGTTACCGGCATTGGAACCGGCATGCCAACCGGTTTCGGTGAGCGGCAGATTCTGCACAACCATGAACTGGTCAACGGTAAAGTGCCAGCTACGGTTCGTGAAAGCTCCCCGACAAAGAGCGCGAGAGTGCTGCATGGCCGTTGAGGAGGGCGAATGATTGGCCGTGCTGTGGATGGTGATGAAGGTAGGGCGCATGCGGTGCGAGCCCCTGCGCTGGCGGGAGTTGCGCGGCATCATACGAATCTTGATATTCGCCTCTTTAGCCAGTCGGGCAATGGAGCGGGGGATAATCTGGCCTCCCACCGGCCTGAACTTGAATGCCGGCGGAGTTTTCAAATAGGAGTTCTGGCTCTGTTGCTGGCAGCCGAACAGGCAAGTCAGCAAGAGAACAAAGAGAACCACCAGATTACGATACGACATGCGCCATATTCTGCCATGCGTCATCCTGTTTAGCAAGCCCAATTTTTCGGACTGACAAAAAAAGAATGAAACCCACACGACTAAAACACACTAACCTTTCATCCTCAAATAAATATAAACAACAAACATACAAAACAAGCTGAAAAATCAGACATCTAAGCATCCAAAATCGCTCCACAAAACGCATACCGACAAGACTTCAAACAAGCTCTAACCGAAAAATCCCCGTCCCGTGAGAGAATCTATTTTTTTAAGACTGACCGCACGAGATTTGGCTTGATTGTATGGCACAATCAGATATAATATCGCGCAAGAGCTATGATTGAACAGTTACGCAAAAGGCTTCTGGATCGGGACAACCCCGTACGCATTCATCTTATCGGTGTGGCAGGCTCAGGCATGAGCGGCTTGGCACGCATGTTGCTCGAAATGGGGCACCGCATCAGCGGTTGCGACCGTGTGACGAGCGACGAGACGGAGCGCCTGCAACAAGCAGGGCTGGTATTCTCCTGCCCGCACAGCGCGGACTCGGTAAAAGATGCCGAGGTGGTCATCTACTCCAGCGCCATTCGTGAAGAAAACGTAGCTCTGGCAGCGGCCCGCCGCAACGGCAGCCTGTGCCTGCGCCGAGCCGAATGTCTGGCAGCCATCCTCAACAACAAGAAGGGCGTGGTTGTCGCCGGCACACACGGCAAGACCACAACCTCCGCTATGAGTGCCCACCTGCTGCGCGAGGGTCGCATGCGCCCCTGCCACTACGTCGGCGCGGAAATCCCCGTGCTGGGAGCCAATGCTCACTGGACTCAGGACAGCGACTACCTGGTAGCCGAGGGCGATGAGAGTGACGGCACGCTGGTGAACTACCTTCCTGAGCACAGCATCATCCTCAACATCGAGGCCGAACATCTGGACTTCTACCGCGACTTGGATCACATCAAGAGCGTGTTCCACCGCCTGTGCCGCCAGACCCGCGGCAAACTCATCTACTGCAAGAGCGATGCCGGTGCTACCGATGTCTGCTCTCAGTACCCGAACACCATTTCCTACGGCTGGCAGGATGCCGACTACACCGCCACCGATGTCACCGTCAAGCGCGGTCGCACACTCTACACAATCAACCACAAGGGCAAGCCCCTCGGTCGAGTGGAACTGGGCATACCGGGTCGCCACAATGTGCTCAACTCGCTGGCAGCCACGGCGCTGGCTCTGGAGCTCGGCTGTGACTTCGCCAGCATTACGCGCGGTCTGGTCAGCTTCGCCGGAGCCCGCCGACGCTTCGAGACCAAGTACCTCTCCCGCGACTACCGCATAGTTGACGACTACGGTCACCACCCCACCGAGATTGCGGCCACACTTCAGACGGCTCAGAGCCTCAAGCCGGAGCGCCTGATTGTACTCTTCCAGCCGCACCGCTACACACGTACTCAGTTACTGCGCGACGACTTCGGCCGAGTACTGCAAAATGTCGATAAACTTTATGTAGCAGATGTATACCCGGCCAGCGAACTGCCCATTCCGGGTGTGAGCGGTCAGACTATTGTCGATGCCGTGCTGGAGAACGGCCCGGTAGATGCCGAATTCCTGCCCAATCTTGCTCTGGCACATCACAAAGTCGGCAACATTTTGCGCCCCGGCGACCTCTTCATCACCCTCGGTGCCGGTAACGTACACGAAGCAGGCCGCAAGATTGCCGACGACTTACGCATACTCGCCGAACTGCAGCAGGAGTGCGGCAGCGGTTTCACCTGCCGCCTGTACGAGCCCATGAGCAAGCACACCACCGCAGGTGTGGGCGGCGAGGCTCAGTACTGGATTGAGCCCGACAGCTTCGAGCGCATGCAGGCAGTCGTCAATTTCTTCAAGGACCGCAGCATCCCCGTTCACACCGTCGGTCGCGGCTCCAACCTCATCGTCCGCGAAGGCGGCATTCGCGGTGCCGTCATTCATCCCGCAGCCGGTGAGTTCACCAAGCTGGAAATGCGCGGCAACAAGATTATCGCCGGAGCCGGCGTGAAATTGCGCAAACTGGCAGCCTTTGCCGCCCGCAACGGCATCAGCGGTTTTGAATGGATGGACGGCATCCCCGGCTATGTAGGCGGCAGCCTGCGCCAAAACGCCGGAGCCATGGGCGGCGACATGTGGAGCGTGTTCCACTCCGCCATTGCCCTCAATGATGACGGCGACATCGTGGAGTTCGAAAAGGAAACCATGCGCCCTGCCCGTTATCGTCTCATCCCCGACTTTGAGCACAACATCGTCATGCAGGCCACCTTCTGCGGCACCCCCGGCAATCCCGCCGAAATCGAGGCCGCAACAGAAGAAAACCGCCGCCGCCGCAAGGCCAGCCAGCCCACCGAACCGAGCGCCGGCTGCACCTTCGTCAACCCCGACGAAATACCCGCTGGCAAGCTCATCGACGAGCTGGGCCTCAAGGGCTACACCATCGGCGGTGCCCAAATTTCAACACAGCATGCCAACTTCATCGTCAACATCGGCAAAGCCAAGGCAACGGATGTAACCGAACTCATCGACTATATCCGTCACAAGGTCAAGACCGAGCGAGGAATCTCCCTCAAGACGGAAATTCAGGTCGTAGGCGATCGCGAAGTGGAGTTCTGATAAACAGGAACGGACATAGCTGACACATTACACAACACATGAAAACACTGACTAAAGATACAGCCATCGCCCTACTGATGGGCGGCCCCGGTTCCGAACGAGAAGTTTCACTTGTCTCCGGCAACGCCGTGCTCGAGGCACTCCGGGAGCAAGGGTTCACCAACGTGACCCCGGTTGTCGTGAACAGCGAACGTCCCGCCATCCCTGAGGGAACGGAGCTCTGCTACAATATGATTCATGGCACTTACGGTGAGGATGGCGGATTGCAATCCTACCTCGAGGAACTCGGCATCCCCTATACCGGAGCCGGCTCGACCACCAGCCGCAACTGCTTTGATAAAATCCTCACCAAAAAAGCCTTCGTTGCCGCCAAGGTTCCGACCCCGGCTGATGAGATTATCGCCGCCGGTCAAACACCGACTATCGGAGTACCCTGCGTCATTAAACCCCCGTGCGAAGGTTCTTCCGTAGGCGTGAGCATCGTCCGCAGCGAAGAAGAACTTCCTGCGGCCGTGGCTGAGGCCGCCAAGTACGGCACCGACCTGCTGGTGGAAGAATTCGTAGACGGGCGCGAGCTGACTGTCGCCATACTTGACGGTACTCCCCTGCCGGTCATTCGCATTGCCCCGCGTGAGGGCTTCTATGACTACGCCAACAAGTACCCGTCTCTCTCGGGCGGCGTCGGCTCCGACTACATCTGCCCTGCCGATATCACTGAGCAGGAGACACGCGACGTGCAAGCCGCGGCACTTGCAGCCTACAAGGCATTGAATGTGGAGGTATACGGACGTGTGGACGTTCTCCTGACGGCTGACGGCAAGCCTTATGTGCTGGAGATTAACACCATTCCCGGCATGACCGGAGCCTCACTCTTCCCGAAGGCGGCGGCGGCTGTCGGCATCAGCTTCGGGGAGCTCTGCGCCCGCATCGCTGAGATTTCTCTCAACCAGCCCCGCAACTGACCCTCGCTCCCTCATGAAGCAGCGGAACAAATACCGCACAGAAAAGCAACAGAATGTGCAGTTACTGGAGAAGGCGCTCTCCCTCAAAGAGCGCCTCTTCAGCCTGCTTGCTCTCAAGCGCGGCGCACGTCGATTGCGCCGTTGGTTCATCATCGCCCTCATTGCCCTGCCCATCATCTGGGGGATATTCCACTCCGTCAACTATGCCGTTGAAAAGGCATACAGTCTGAGCATCGACAACATCAGCTATGTGGCACGCCACGGCATGATTTCGCGAGCGCAGACCATGGAGATACTCGGCATCCGCGAAGCCGTCAACATGGCAACGCTCGATGTCACCGGCATGAAGAAAACCCTCGAAGCTCACCCCTGCATTGCCTCGGCCACCATTCGCGCTGAAATGCCCGAGACCCTCCACATCGAGATTGATGAGCGCATACCGGTCGTCTTTGTCGAGATGGAAAACGGCACCGACACCGGTGACCGCACCCGGCTGTTCATGGACCCCGACGGTGTGCTCTTCCCGGTAAACGAGGCCTACCATCGCAAGTTCATGAATGCCCCCACATGGTACCTGCAACCGGAAGATGTGGCAGTCATGAAAGAAGGTGCCGTCATCAAGGCCGAAACCTGTCGCCCCATCAAAGAACTCATCGCCGCTTCGAATGCCTACGATCTTGCGGAAATCCCCGCCATCTGCGAGATTTTCCGCCCCAAGGACTGGAAATTACTCATCACGCTCGAGAACGGCACTGAAGTTCTCATGCAAGTCTACGACATCAAGGACCAGCTCGCACGTCTCGCCATGTTGCTGGAACATGCCCGCGTAAGCAAAAAGCCCATGCGCAGCATCAACGTCATCCCCAAAATCAACCCCGCTGTCATCTATGCGGAATCCCCCTCTGCCGAAGCTGATTCTCAACAGAAGAAGAAGTGACGGCGAGGCCAAAAAATTACGACATGAACGGCCTTTTTGCTTGACTTACGACAAGCGTCAATATAGTATGAGCCTGTACAAGTTCCGGTCTATACGAGATTGGAGCGGGTCTGTGACCCGCTCTTTTTTTGTAGCCGATTAAGTAACAATCACAAGCAAAAATCATTATGGCAGCCACAGACATCTCCGCACTGATTGATTTCTACGTTCGCGAAAAGGACCTTACCCGCGAGCGCGTACTTCAGGCACTTGAGGCCTCCTTCCTCACCGCCTATTCCAAGATGGTTGACGGTGCAGACCGCATTCGCCACATCCGCGCCGACATCGATCCTCAGAAAAACAGCGTAAAGATTAAGGCCCGCATGGAGGTTGTGGCTGATGAAGACTTCAGCGATCCCTTCAATGAAGTGAAGTTCTCCGTTGCCGAGGCTCTGGGGGCTCGCAAGGGCAAGACCGTCGTCGTCGGTCAGATGATTACCATGAACATCACCCCCAAGGATTTCGGACGCATCGCCGTACAGACCGCTCGCCAGACCATGCAGCAGCGCATCCGCAAGGCCGAGCAGGAAATGCTGGCCGATGCCTTCAAGGACCGCGTCGGTGAGCTTGTGACCGGAACCGTTCGCCGCTACGACAAAGGTGATGTCATCGTAGAGGTTGACAAGTTCGAAGGCATTGTACCGCTGCGCCAGCGCATCCCCGGTGAGGAGTACTCCGCCGGTGACCAGATGCGTTTTTACATTGTTGAGGTTCGCGACGGAGCCCGCGGCCACGAACTCATCCTTTCCCGCAGTCACCCCAATCTCGTACGCCGCCTCTTCGAGAACGAAGTCATGGAAATCTACGAACACACCGTAGAAATCGTCAACATCGTTCGTGAGGCCGGTTACCGCACCAAGATGGTTGTGCGCAGCGAAGACCCGAACATCGACCCAATCGGAGCCTGCGTCGGCATCCGTGGTACCCGTGTGAAGAATGTCGTCAACGAACTCAACCGCGAAAAAATTGACATTCTCGAATATTCCGAAGATAAAGCCGCTATGGTGCAGGAATCCCTCTCTCCGATTGACCCCGTCAAGATTGATGTCAACCAGAGCGAGCGCACCGTGACCGTCTATGTAGCCGATGACAAAGCCGCAGCCAAGGCCAAAGGCCGCCGTGGTCAGAACGTGCGCCTGACAGCTCGCCTCATCTCTGCCCCCAACGACCGTTGGGATGTCCGCGTAGAGCCTTACGACAACATGAGCCGTGCCAAGAACATCGCCTCGGAAGGTGCCAACGAACTGGTGAACGTCCTCGGCGTAACTCCCGAGCTCGCCGCTGAAATGATTTCCAACGGCTTCACCACCGTACAGGGTATTGCCAGCTATGTGCAGCCCGAAGATTTGGTCGACGCGCTCGGCATCAGCGAAGAGCAGGCTTTCTCCATCGTCGACAAGGCTAAGAACGCCTGATAGCCCCGAATCGAAATCGGAACCAACCCACTAAAACATCTTTCACATGTCTGACCAGCAACAAAAGAAACCCGAAGTGCTCGACCTTCTCGGCAGCACCAGGAAAAAGAAAACCAAGGCCAGCCCCGCAGCCGCCGAAGCTCCGGCCCCGACCAAGCGTAACAGCTCTGCCGCTCAGGCTCCCAAGAAGGCAGCTCTCGACCTGCTCAATCCCCAGCGCAAGAAAGCAGCTCCCGCCGCTGAACAGAAGCCGGCCCCGGCTCCCGTTGAGCCTAAGCCGGAGCGCAAGCCCGAGCCGGCACCGGCACCCGCTGCCGCACCTGCCCCCGCACCTGCCACCACACCTGCGGCAGCGGGAGATAAGGTAATCAATGTAAAGCCGCCGGTATCCGTCGCAGAGCTGGCAGCCCAAATGAACCTCAAGCCTTTCAAGCTCATTGCCGAACTACTGCCCATGGGCGTATTCGCCAACCCGGCAACAAACCTCGACAGCGACCAAGTAGCCGCCCTCTGTGAAAAGCACGGCTTCATCTTCGAGCGCGTGAAGCGCGAAAAAGGTGCCGGGGTGAAAGCTCCTGTTGAAGTTGTTAAGGAACCCGAACCCGTAGCCGTTGAGGAAGAGCCTGAAGATGTACTCAAGGTGCGTACGCCCATCATCACCGTTATGGGGCACGTTGACCACGGCAAGACCTCCCTGCTCGACTACATCCGTCGTACCAAGGTTGTCGCCGGTGAGGCCGGTGGCATTACCCAGCACATCGGGGCCTACTCCGTTGATCACAACGGCAATATTCTGACTTTCATCGACACGCCCGGTCACGCCATCTTCACCGAAATGCGCGCCCGCGGTGCCGACGTGACGGACATCGTGGTACTTGTTGTGGCGGCCAATGACGGCATCATGCCGCAAACCCGCGAGGCCATCACCCACGCCAAAGCAGCCGAAAAGACCATCATCGTCGCCGTCAATAAGTGTGACCTGCCCGCCGCCGACCCGGTTCGCGTGCGCACACAGCTTATGGAAGAAGGCCTCATGCCCACCGACTTCGGCGGTGATATTGAGTGCGTAGACGTGTCCGCCCACACGGGTGCCGGCATCGACGACCTGCTGGACCTGCTCTGCCTGCAGGCCGAAGTGCTGGAACTCAAGGCCAACCCCCGCGCCAACTGCCGCGCCTCCATCATCGAAGCTCGCATGGAACAGGGCAAAGGCAGCTCCGCCACCGTCATCGTACAGAGTGGTACCCTCAAGGTCGGTATGCCCTTCATCTGCGGCCCCTACGCAGGTAAGATTAAGACTCTCTTCAACGATCAGGGCAAATCCATCAAGAAAGTTACTCCCGGCATGCCCGCCGAAGTCTCCGGGTTCCTGCAAACACCCAATGTAGGTGACGAACTCGTCGAAATGGACAACGAGCGAGCCGCCCGCAAGCTGGCTGAGGAACGTCAGGAAGAGCTGCGCCAGCAGCGCCTCGCCGCACCTCGCCGTTCACGCATGGAAGACATCCTTGCCATGATGGGCGACGGCAACCAGAAGGCCGTGCTGAAGCTCTACCTCAAGGGCGACGTACAGGGCTCGGTTGAGGCCATTAAGAAAGCCATTCTCGACATCGAGAGCGAGAAGGTTGAATGTCAGTTCATCGGTGCGGCAGCCGGTCCCATCTCCGAGAGCGACGTTCTGCTGGCCTCCTCCTCCGATGCCGTTATTCTCGGCTTCAACGTCAAGGTTGAGAGCAATGCCGTGAAGGCCGTTAAGCGCGAAGGCGTGCAGGTGAAGATTTTCTCCATCGTCTACGAGCTTATCGACCAAGTGAAGGATGCCATGCTCGGCCTGCTTGAGCCCGAGACTCGCGAAACCGTGCTCGGTCATGCCGAAATCAGACAGGTCTTCAAGTTGAACAAAGGCCGCGCTGCAGGGTCTTATGTATCGGACGGCAAGATGCTGCGCACCGCCGAGGCTCGCGTGCTGCGTGACGGTCAGGTCGTATTCGACGGTAAGATGTCCACGCTGCGCCGCTTCCAGGATGAAGTGGAAGAAGTCAAAGCCGGTCTGGAGTGCGGCATTCGCCTTGCAGACTACAACGACTACGAAGAGGGTGACATCATCGAATGTTACACTCTGGAGAAGATTAAGCAAACCCTCTGATAAACTCCGCCTATGGCCACACGCCGACTGGACAAAGTCAATGAGCTGATGAAGCGTGAGATTGGCGCTTTCATTCAGAAAGAATTTGAATGGAACGGCACCATCGTCTCCATCCTTCAGGTCGAGATTACCGAAGACCTGAAGGAGGGGCGTGTGTGGGTCGGCGTCGTCGGACGAATGGCTCCGGCGCAGGTGATTGAAAAACTCACCCGTAACCGCGGAGCCATTCAAAAGGCCGTCAGTAAGAGAGTCATTCTGCGCAACACACCGCGCCTGACCTTCAAACACGACAATTCCGCCCAGCGAGGAGTCGATTTAGTCAACCTGCTGGATGATATTGACAAAAATCTGCCGAAGGCACCACCCCTGCCCGAAGGAGAGTACGACCCTGAGATTTAAAGCCATATCTCAATGAGGCAGAAAGCATGAGTGAGAAACTCACCATCAGACGCGTTGGCACACACCTTCCGACCATATGTCTGGTGGGCTTTCTGTTTTTATGTATTTCCGTAAGCTGGCTGAGTTTTGTCGGACTGCCGGACTCACTGCTGCGCAAAATCGAGACCATCGCAGCCGACCGAGGCGTGCCGATAGAAGTTGAAGCCATCAGGCTCAATCCCACACGCGGCTTGGCCCTGAAAGCCGATAAATTAAAAATATACGCGGCCAAGGGAGATACCGAGCCCCTCGTAACGGCAAGGTCGCTTGCAGCAGGCATCAGCGCATTCCGCCTGTTGACCGGAAATGTAGTCCTGAGTTCCGTACGATTGAAAGACGGGCAATTGCGCATACCCGTCCCCGACAAAGCCGGACAATACATCAACATCGATAACATCGAGTTCGAAGCGCGTAAAAATTATTCGGACGACATACAGATTACTTCGGCCACCTTGGAAGTGGAAAAAATGAAGATTCGCCTCAGCGGCGATATTCTCCACTCCCCGCAGGAAGAAGTTCAGCAGGCACCGCAGGACATTCAACAAGAAATCAACGAAGCCCCTGCCCCCATCGATATTCCCGCACTCTTGCAGGAACAGGCGGAGTACATCACCAAAGCTCACAAAATCTTCTCCCGTCAGGGATGGACGGAACAAAATGCACCGGAACTCCACATCCATTTCACCAAAGGAGATAAGCTGAGTGCCACAATTAACGGAGCCGTACCAAGCTACAACTACGACATTTTCCACTTCCGCAATGCGGAATTGGACCTTGCCTATGCAGACGACATCTTCACCATCAATCGTCTGAGCTTCCAAACGGTCGATCCGATATCCGAGGCAACTCTGCAAGGCGCCTATGCTTGGCAAACCCGCGAAGTCGGCTTTAACATCGAGAGCAATGCCGCCCTCATCCCCATGACCATTAAATTATTGGGCCGCGATAAAGTCGGTATTCTCAACAAATTCAGCCATGCCCCGGACCGAGCACCTGACATCAGGTTAAGAGGCAAAATCAGCTTTGAACCCGACTTCTCCCTGCACAACATCTCCGTGACCGGAGAACTGGAACAACGCGAACTTTTCGTTGATGATATCAGAATAGACGAACTCCGCATCGGCTTCTTCTACCACAACGGCAACTTTAACCTCCATGAACTGAGAGCTCAGTTCGGAGCCAATCAGCTCTCAGTAACGGCAACGGCAAACAAAGGAGAAGGTCACGCTCTGATTGCAGCCGATGTGAATGTTGAGCAAAGTCTTGCGCTGATAAACAAACTGATTGCGACCCCCATCACTCTGCCGGAAGATATCACGACGGGGGAACGAGTACAACTCAAACTGAGTGCCAAACTGACGACTCCTTCCTTTGAACCCGGACAAACGGATTGGCAGGATTTTACACCGGGTCTTAAAGATTTGTCACTGAGCCTCAAAACAGACAATCTGAACATTCAGGGAAATAAGCTCGTCAATCCCGATATATCACTCACGCTAAATAATATTTCTCAAACGGAAAACCTTCTTCCTACCGGTGCCGAAAAAGTCACCTTTAATGCCAACATTGAACAGCTCGACGCAAGCTTCCTCCAAGCATCAAAAATCAATCTCGCAGTAAAAGCTGAGCAGGTTAAGTATGAAAACAACCATCTTTCAATCGCTCAGGCAAGCATCGGTTCCCATGAAGGAACAGCACTGGCTGAACTGCTATCCATCGGCGAGTTGCAGCTTCGGCAGACCGGCATGCAGCTCTCCTTCAGTGAACTGAATATTGAGAATGAGATTCCCACTATCGACGCGATAAGTACTCGTCTGACGGCAGAGGGAATCAACCACGGAGAACTGGAACTCTCCGAAGTCATTCTGGAGGTCAATGAACTTACTCATCTCGCCCCTCTGGCCGATTCGATTGCAGAAAAGTTCAGCAAGGCAAACCTTGCTCTCGCCAGTAAAAATATCACTTACGAAGGGCGTAACATGGGCCACCTGAGCATGTCCGCCCACCTTGCCGAAGGGCAAACAGGCGATGCCCGACTGTCTTTTGAAGCCATCTCCGGCGAAGAAGGTCACGCCATTGATAACATCGTGAGCACCAAAATTGACTGGCACGACATCACCCGCCCGACTTTCGACGATATCCAATTAGAACTTGCCCCAACCTCATTCGGTGACATTCTCAAACACTTCAAAATTAAGATTCCCCATATTAAGCTCCCTGAAAAATTATCAGCCCGCGGCAACGTGACCATCAATGCAGAAGCCGGTCGCCCCGAACTGATGAACTTTAAAATTAACATACCGCAGCTCATTCGCACGCCCTTCAATGTCGTACCGTTCAGAGGTGAAGAAATTCCGCTCGCCATTAAGGCCGACGTACAGGTAATCCCGGACGACACGCAAAACTCGTATTCCTATACAGTTGACCTGAACGCCGCGCACGAAACCGGCACATTCGAAGGTAAAGTTAAGGGCAATACAGCCGGACTTGTACTCGTCACCGGCTCCAATACCATCCGTACAGATATTGCAAACAGGCTGATAGACAACTATGTAGCCCACAGCATCATGCGCGACTTCCGTTTCGGCCCGACCGGACGCAACGTCATCACCGATATCGATGTCAAAGTGAAGTACGACGAAGGAATCAGCGTAGACTCCTTCTGCAACGTCAACTTGTACGACACGGATTACCAACTCTCCGTCATCGCCAACGACCAACACGGCAATGAGTTTGTGCGCAAGGAGCTCGGCAAAAATCCCTACACTCTGACCAAACACGGCAAGTGCTATGTTCGCTCCAAAGTCCGCTACGGTGTGACAGAAAACGGCAAACCGGTTGAAGATGAATGCGTGGTCACTATCGGCGATATCACCATGCTATTCGATAATGAGCCTTGGTTCAAAAAACAGGATTTCAGCGGTGTGGGCCTCTCGAAAAAAACGCTCAATGATATCCGCAAGCGCTATCGCAACACAACCATGAAGGGCGATGCCGTTATCATTGACGTTGAACACAGCTTTGTGGAACTGGTCAACATCCGCGGTGAAGTCTACCCGGCCTACTCACTGGGCATGTTCTACGACCCCATCCAGTACTTCATGGCGGACATTGTACTCCCCTACCCGGCTAAGGTCGAAACCCGCAGTTGTGTGTTCCCCATCTATCATGACTGCAAGCGCCCCATGAGCGGACTTATCAAAGCAAAGTCCCCGCGTGCCTGCGGATTCCGTTTTCTGGGCACCACCATCCCAATGAGGCAATTCAGCGGCTTCATCAAAATTGCTGATGACCACGTGCTGCTTGATAAAATGAACGCCAAAAGCTGGGGTGGCGTGCTCAATGCCGTCGTCAAAATAGGTTTCAGCGGCAAGCACACATCCTTTGACGGCAATGTCACCGCCAACAATATGGATTTGAAAGAAATCATGGCCTCTTACAACACTGAGTTCAGTTCCGCACTGTGTAATGGTCACATCCGCTTCCGTTCCCCCTCGGCTGAACTCAAGGACATTCAAGGCTATGGTGAAGTAAGCGTAGTCAACGGCGATTTGATGGGCTTTACCCTCTTCCAACCGATTGGAGCTCTTATTTCAGACCTGCCTGCCAACTTGCTGCTATTGGAAAACGAAGCCAAAAGTGAGCAAGCGGGCAAAAAGTCCGGCTATATTTCCAAAGCGCTCACCGGCACCGGCGATGCCATCACCCATCTGGGACGACAGGCCAAACAAATTCCCGGCTACAACCACATCTTCGCCTATGACCTCCAAAATGCCTACGCGAAGTTTGCTATTGCAAATGGTCACTTGCGAGCATACGATACGAAAGTTACAGGCTATAACCTCGATGTGGACATGAAGTTGGATGTCAACTTGGACACCACCTACATTCGCGGTAATCTGTGGCCGAAAATTACCAGCCTACCCACCATCCTGCTCTCACCCGTTACTTTCCTCTCCGACTTCATGATTGACATCATTATTTACGGAGAACTGAACGATTTGCAATGGAAAATCGGCCTCGACCGCTTGCTCAGAGGCAAGCGTGAACCGAACAAAAAAGAAACATCAACTCAAAAGAAAGCAAGCTGAATCCGCTTACTTCTCCGTAAGTCCGTATTCGAGAATCAAAGCCGTCTCGGACTCTACGGATTTCCCCTCCTGATTCAGCATCTCTGCTTTCATATCAAGCACGGAAGTATCTCTGAGCAACTGCTCATCAGCCGTCGATACGGGGCTTTCCTGAATATAGCGAATGCGCTTATTCATGTAGCTGCGCCAACTATAATAATCGCTCACGCTGCGACGCAACTGGGTGAGTTTGTGCTTATGATCGATGACGGAAGCCTCGACCTCATGCTTAATATTTTCGTAATTTTCCTTACGGTCGCGATATGAGTTCCAGATGGAGAGCTTCGTATCGAGCGTATAGCTGATATTGAGGTTGATATTCGTATCATCCCCATCGAGGAACGAGCCCTGATAAGTACCGCCGTAAGATGAGAACAGAGACGGGCTGTACAAGTTAGCATTGATAGTCGGCAGATATTGCAGTGCAATACCATACTGAGAAAGTCGGGCTTGTTCCAAGCGTACGGCAAAACGACAAATGGTCAACGGATCAAGCCGATTAAGTTTTTTACTATATACGCTCCACTTCACCCGCGGCATCGATTCCGGTAAAATTTGCCAGCGAGCCGTATAATCACCGAGAACATCCGCTACTGATTTCCAATAATTTGCATCTGCCAGACGATTGGAACTCTCATTGAGCATCTTCGTCTGCTCATTCATATCGGGCCGGGAATTTGCCAGCGCACGCTTTTTCAATTCAATCTCACGACTGCGAACTTCCTTGTAAATCTTGGAAATGAGCTCACGCTCCTTGAATTCCTTGGTTTTCATCGCAGCGAAAGTATTGGCCCTCGCAGCATAAACACGATACGGGATATTCGTGATAGTCGGCAAGTTGAAGGTCATATTGACATTCGTATTGACATCACTTCCGCTATATGGTCCGAAAATATCCCCGAGTGCCTGGGTCATATAACCATAATATGACAGACCGGGAATCATATCCGTATAAATGCTGAGCCCTTCACGCTCATAACGTGCAATGGTCGAGCTAACCTGTTTGAGCTCGATATTATTATTGTAAATCATGGCAAGCGCCTGATTCCACGATATCACACGTAAAGGCAGTTCTTCCCACTCGCGAGCCTTGGCATACAAATCCTCAATATTTTCAGAAGTACGAGCCAGTCTTTGTTCTATACTGCACCCGGTTAGGGTCAACAGAGCAAGCATCACGGTAAGGGAAAATTTCACGGCGCGAGAAGTTTATCAGATATGTATGGAAAGCGCAAGCCCCGATTCAGGAAAGTGAACGTGTATTACGGAAAATGAAAACCGCCATTGCAGCACTCGTCAGAGCCAACACGCCACACTGCATCTGCGGGCTGAGCCCGACGGCCTTCATACCGGCCTGCACCACAACCGACATAATTCCGAGGAAACAATCCACCAGATTGCCGGCAGCAATGACATCGCCTCGCTTATCATTATCCGCCCGGTCCTGCAACAAAGCATTGAGCGGCACCAGATATCCGGCAGCCATAAAGCCTGTCAACGATAAAGTAGCAAGGAAATATGGTGTGCCATAAGGAATAAGAGCCAGTAACAGACATCCCACAGTCATCCCCACACCTCCGACCGTCGCGACCCATGTACGAATACGTCCGGCACATATAACAGAGGCGAGCACACCACCCAGAATAGAGCCACCGCTTATCCAGGCAATGAGCAGAGCCGAATCTTTCTGCTGGCCCAGCACCTGCATGAAATCAGCCGATGAGACCACGGGATGAGCCTCGGCAGCCATTTGCAGGGCGATGAGCATCATCGTGCCGGCAATGAACCAGAAATACCCGATTCCGATTTCGCTGTTACGCAGCACCGGCACACGCCAAAGCATGCGCAGTTGCACAAAGTGCTCCCACAACAAGCTCCATGTAAAGGGGCGAGTACCCTCAGGGCGAAAACGCGGGATAAATAAACTCAGAACAAACACCAACACGGCTCCGCACATACACACGGCACAAGGCCAGGCCGCAGCCTCCCATCCGGCAGCAGCACCCCAGCGCTTCAGCAAACTATAAACAATGAACAACGCTCCGATTTGTCCCAGCAGCAAAGCCAGCATGGACGTAATTTCCAATATACCACTGGCAAAACCGATATTCTCCGAGCCGACGATGTCCTTCACCAAGCCCTTCTTTGCCGGACTGAAGAACATGGCCTGCACACAAAACACGGTGAAAAATCCCACTGTTATCCACAGGCTATGCAGGAACAAACCCGCCGTCATTCCTGCAAGCACCACCACCTGAAGAAGCACCATGGCCTGCAACAGACGCGTCTTACAATAACGGTCAGCCAGCCAACCGGCAAGCGGAGAAAACAGAACGAAAGGCAAAACAATCAGAATAGAGAGAGGGTACTGCAATTCCTTCGCCATCCAGATTCCCAGCGCGATGAGCATGAACTGCACGCCCTTCTCATTAAGCGAGTTCATGGATTGAATGATACTGAGACTCCAGAAAGCGCGCCAAGGAGTTTTATTCTGCGGAGAAGTTGACATAAGGTGATAATAAATAGAAAGAGTCAGAAAAGGAGCCGCGCCTCCATCCGGCGCGGCTCCTCTCCGGTAACAGAGCTTACTGCTGTTGTTGCCAACCGTTATCAAGCATGAAAGCGGCGGCATTCTGATGGCCCTGAGCCGCAGCACGGCTCACCCACATACGGGCTTGTTCATGGTCAAGAGGCACCCCCAAACCATGGTAGTAGCTACGGCCTAAATTATACTGACCATTGGCATTTCCCTGCATGGCTGACTGATAAAAACACTCGCTGGCCTTCTCATGATTGACCTCCACACCTTCACCATTGCGGTAACAAAGACCAAGATTATTGTAGGCAAAGGCATTTCCCTGAGCTGCGGACTGAGAATACCAACGGAACGCCTTACTGAGGTTTTTCTCCGTGCCGTATCCTTCTGCGTAACAGGTAGCCAAATTATCCTGAGCATCGGCATTTCCGGCAAGAGCAGCCTGCGTGTACCAACGCACTGCCTCTGCCGGATTGCTCTTCACTCCACGCCCGAAGTCATAACACTTGGCCAGCGCCAACTGAGCATCGGTCACGCCGCCGAAGGCAGCCTCGCGATAAAAGGGGATGGCCTCAGCGTGTTTACCGGCATCGTACAGAGCTTTTCCCTCAGCATAAACGGCATCGGGAGAACTACAGGAACTCAATCCCGCCAGCACGGCGATTGACAAAACAGCAGCAAACTTTTTCATGACCGATGTTCAGTATGTTATGAATCACTCTTGCGTGAGCAGGTAACGCTCAGCCTCTATGGCTGCCCAACATCCCATACCGGCAGCGGATACAGCCTGACGGTATACGGGGTCGGCTACATCGCCGGCAGCGAAAAGTCCGGGGGTACGGGTAGCCGTTCCGCCGTTGGTACGTACGATAAAGCCGGCCTCGTCCACATCTACAAGGTCACCGAGGAACTTGCTGTTAGGCTTGTGACCGATAGCCATAAACACGCACTTCACCTCGAGCGGGCGCTCTTCACCGGTAACGGTATCCTTAAGCGTGACAGCATTGAGTTCACCGGCCTCGTCCTTGCTGTAAGCGGCAATCGTGCTGTTCCAAACCGGCTCAATCTTGGGGTTGGAGAGCACGCGCTGCTGCATGGCTTTGCTGGCACGCAACTGATCACGGCGATGAATAAGATATACCTTACTGGCAAAGCGGGTGAGGAAAGAAGCCTCTTCACAGGCGCTGTCACCGCCGCCGACCACGCAAACAGGAACATCACGATAGAATGCGCCATCGCAGGTAGCGCAAGCCGTCAGGCCATGACCGATGAGCTCCTTCTCACCCTCCAGGCCCAGATAACGAGCCGTGGCTCCGGTCGCAACGATAACGGCTTTGGCGCGATATGCCCCGCCGGATGTTGTCACGACAAACATGCCGCTGCAAACCTCCTGAGTCACAGATATGACATTCTCATAGGCATAGCGGGCACCGAATTTTTCAGCCTGCTGGCTCATGTTGAACATGAGGTCAGGCCCCATGATTCCCTCAGGGAAGCCCGGGAAGTTCTCAATCTCCGTTGTTGTGGTCAACTGGCCGCCCAACTGCTCACCGGTGAAAACCAAGGGTGCAAGGTCAGCGCGAGCCGCATAAATGGCCGCCGTATAACCGGCAGGCCCCGTTCCGATAATAATGAGTTTCTCGTCCATTGAGCTCATCTTACACGTCTGCGCATACCCGCGCAAGAGTTTAGTGCGTCAGCAATGACCGCTAGCAGCATTTGGACTTGCAAGAAGCCGCAAGATAAGCGATACTGAACGGCGAACATGAAAATACTGCGACGCAACCTGAGCCTGATGTTGGCTATCCGTTACCTCAACCCGCTGCGGACCCTCTTCTCCATCATCACCCTGATTTGCCTTGTGGGTGTGGCGCTGGGTGTAGCGGTTCTCATTGTAGTACTTTCCGTCATGGGAGGTCTGCAAAAGGAAATGGAAGAACGCGTGCTGGCCTTTACTCCCCACTACGTTCTGGCGCAATCCGACGGCATGAAGAGAATCTCACTCAGCCAGGAACGCTGCGAATGGGAGTCGCTCGTGGAACAACTTCAAGCCATGCCGAATGTCGCCTGTGCCTACCCGCAACTGGAGGGACAGGCCTTTGCCCAAAGCGCAGCAGGGCGCATCATGATTCAGTTCTCAGCACTCCAACCGCACAATACCGCACAACTCAGTCCCCTGCTCCCCATGCTCAAGGAAGGCACATTCGACTTCGGCGAGGGATTTGATCAGGAGTGTGTCGTCTCCCGTAAAACGGCAAATGCTCTGGGGCTGAACCTCGGTGATGAGATTCACCTCACCCCGGTCGGCAGCATAGACGAGGTGGCCTCCATCTATGCCATGATTCAGAACCCGCTCATCACCCAGAGCAACAAGGAATTCATGGAGCGCATCAACTCCCTGTTCGAGGGTGCCACACCGGCCAACGGCGGCGAGATTGTTGCCCTCGACAAGCTCGAGGCCGTTGCCCGCATCATCCGCACCTTTACACCGGACAAAATGCGCAAGAGCGAGCTCGATGCCTGCAACACCCTTTACGAACTCGCAGCTACCCATGCAGGCGGGCTCCCCTTCTCGCCGGAAGATAAGAAACTCTGGCAGGACACTGCCGCCGGAATCGCCGCGCTGGATCGCGATAAGGAAGACGGCAAGGCCGTAAAGAGCATCAACGAAATGGTCATGCCCGTAGACCTGCGCGTGGTCGGCATATATCAGGCTCCGGAGAACATGGACGGACCGAACCTCTACATGCCACTGAGCATTGCACAGGAAGTCGTAGGATACTCCAATGAGCATGCCGGCAATGTCATGGGCATCTGCGTGCGACTGGAAAATGCGCACGAACCCGGCGATATCGAAGCTCGCATGAAAGCTATTCTGCCCGACAACACCGCCTCGACCGACAAACTGCCGCTGGGCGCACACTGGTTCATCTCCCCATGGACCCAAACCTTTGAACAATGGCACAAGCTCATCGCCAATGAGCGCATCATGATGAACTTCGTGCTCTCCGCCATCAACGTGATTGCCAGCTTCTGCATCATGGCGGTTATGTTCACCATGTCCATTCAGCGCAAGCGCGAGATTGCCGTCTTGCAGGCACTTGGTGCCACCCCGGGCAAGATTATGGGCATTTTCGCTTGGCAGGGTGTCATCATCGGACTACTGGGTGCCATACTGGGCATTCTCCTCGCCCTGCTGGTGCTCTACTACCGCCTTGAGATTCAGGCAGCCCTCGCCGCCATCGGGCTCGATCCCTTCCCCATGGAGGCTCACGGCATCACCATTCCGGCCGAATACGACCCCATCACCTTCGGCAAACAAGCCTTCTCCGCCTTCGTCATGGTCGTCATCGCCTCCATCGTTCCGGCATTCATCTCCGCTCGTCAGGACCCGGCCAAGGCCCTGCGCTCCAACTGATTTTCCCTCATGGACATCTACTGGATTAAAGACAAACAACAGCGAGGTCCGGCGACCGTACCGGATGTCATTGCGCTGGTGCAGATGGGTGAACTCACGCCCGACACCCTTGGCTGGCACGCCGGCTGCAAAGGCTGGGCACCCCTGCGCGAACTGCCCGCACTGACTGACTTTCTGGGCGAGCTCCACAACAAGAGCAAAGGTCAGGATAATCCGCAAGAGCCTGCTGCCGCGCCCCCCTCGCCCCAACCGCAGGCTCTGCAAATCGAGCTTACGCTGCAAAAACAACAGGCAGAAGGTCTGCAAGGTGTCGTTAGCCTGCCGCGCCCGCTGACCCGACTGGCGGCTCGTCTCATCGACAGTTCACTTTATGCCGCGCTGGCTGCCGGCGTTATCTGCTATACAGGCATGTCATTCACAGACATGTTGCTGCCCTTGTTCTGGGCACCGATGATTGTAGCAGAGGCCCTCTTCCTGTATTTCAAAGGAGCTACTCCCGGGAAAATGCTCATGGGCATCACCCTGAGCTCCTTCGGTTCCGGTCAACCCATGACCTTCAGCCGAGCATTCTTCCGCAGTCTCTCCGTCAACCTCATCGGCATGGGCTGCTACCTTTTCCCGGTATGTCTGGTCACGATGGGCATTTCCTATTTCCTACTCAATCGCCGCGGCATCACCATGTGGGACGCCCAGAGTTTCACCCTCCCCCTGCAACGTCGTCGTGCCGGTCTGCGCCACTTTGCGCTGGCTTTCATCATCATCTATGCCGCCATGCAACTGACAGGCTATGCCCTGTTGATGACCCCCGGTACCATCGAAATGATTGAAAAGACCATGCCCGATGCCGCGACCTCCATCCGCAGCTCATTCCCCAACCTGCCGCCACCGCCCCCGGGAACTGAGCCAGCCACCAAGCAGGCACCCCAGCCGCTGCAATAAATACCTTTTTCTCACTCCTCTCGCCGCCGTCGGCTGAGAGGAGTTTTTTTTGCGATGCTGACGTCATAAGACAACGAAAATCATCATACTGCAACACATTTTGCTTTTCTGACGATTATTTATAACGTATAATACCGGCGTGCACGGTAAACCGCCGTGAACCCAGTAAAAATGAAGATCGTTCTTGCATACTCCGGTGGCCTTGACACATCCGTTCTTCTGGTGTGGCTCAAGGAGAAGTACAACGCAGAAATCATTGCATACTGCGCCGACGTAGGTCAGGCCGAAGAACTTGACGGCCTGGAAGAGAAAGCCCTTGCAACGGGTGCTTCCAAGTGCATCATCGGCGACCTGAAGGCCGACTTTGCCGCCAACTACATTTTCCCCATGTTCCAGGCCAACGCCGTTTACGAAGGCCGCTACCTGCTGGGTACCTCCATTGCCCGTCCCTGCATCTCCAAGGCCATGGTCGACGTAGCCATCGCCGAAGGGGCCGATGCCATCGCCCACGGCGCTACCGGCAAGGGTAACGATCAGGTTCGCTTCGAGCTTTCCATCAATGCTCTTGCTCCCCAACTTCAGGTTATCGCCCCTTGGCGTATGAAGGAATGGCGCGACCAGTTCCCCGGCCGTACCGAGCTGATTCAGTACGCCGAGAGCCACGGCATCCCGATTCGCCAGAGCATGAAGAAGCCCTACTCCATGGACCGCAACCTGCTGCACATCTCCTACGAGGCCGGCATTCTGGAAGATACATGGTACGACGCCACCAAGGAAGAAGACCGCGGCATGTACCTCCTTTCCACCGCTCCTGAAGATGCCCCCGATGCACCCCAATACCTCCAGTGCCTCTTTGAAAAGGGCAACATCATCGGTCTGCAGACCGAGGGACTGGCTGAAATCATGGCAGAGGTCGGCACCACTCCCACCGGTGAGAAAGACGGCTACACCCTGCTCGACCCGCTCGGAGTCATGCTCGTGCTCAACTATCTTGGCGGTAAGCACGGCATCGGCCGCGTGGACATCATCGAGAACCGCTTCGTCGGCATGAAGAGCCGCGGCATCTACGAGACTCCCGGTGGCACCATCCTTCTGGCCGCTCACCGCGATATCGAAACCATCACCATGGACCGCGAAGCTCAGAAGGTGCGCGACTCCCTCATCCCCGACTACGCCTCCATGGTCTACAACGGCTTCTGGTTCGCTCCTGAGCGCGAGGCCATTCAGGCTCTTGTCTCCAAGACGCAGGAGACCGTCAACGGCGAAGTTCGCCTCAAGCTCTACAAGGGCAACGTCATGTACGCCGGCCGCAAGAGCCCGAACTCGCTCTACAGCTACGAGATTGCCACCATGGAAGGTGACTACACCGACGAGGATTACAATCAGGACGACGCCAGCGGCTTCATCCACCTCAACGGTCTGCGACTTAAGCAGTTCTCCCGAGCCAACAAGAAATAATCCCATTCTTCATGAAATAATACCCCGGAAGAGCACATCTTCCGGGATATTATTTTTATAAACACCGCTAAACTTTTGATGCTTCGCTTCAACGGCAACAATGTCGATTTTTTGGGCACTGCGTCAAAAATTCCGACAACTGGCAAAAATACTTGATTCTATCTTCTCAGCAAATGATGCCCTCCGCTATGAAGCGCAACTATTTTCTCTGACGAATGAACTATTAAAGCTGCGCAATCAATGTAACAATTTTCGTTTTCAACATGTAAAGGACTACAACGCTGAAGTTGTAACCCCCAATAGCGATACATTCAGCTCCATTGCCACTTACGGGCGACCGGCGGCCCAAAGGCTCTATCTGTTGGAGCAATCCCGATGGCTAAACAAACGCACGCTAAACAATCTCCAATTGCTCTTAAAAACATAAACAGACACCCCTTGGAGAACAACGCCCGCAAGGCTCCAATTGAGTCAATTATAATTTGAGCAAAATCTGATTTTTTCTGAAAAATCGATT
>JAUNRC010000086.1 GCA_030535875.1 Akkermansia sp.
CCAAACCTTCTGATCCGTAGTCAGATGCTCTATCCAATTGAGCTACGGGCGCTTTACCTTTCTGGTTTGTTACCGCTGTTGCGGTGCGCAAAGTATAGCAGATTTCACAAGAATGTCAACAACAATTTTGAAAAAAAATGTAATTTTTTGCAAAAATCTGATTATTTCAGCCCAAGCGGCGCTCAAAATCGGCGTAATCGAGCTGACAAGCTGTCGAGATGTGGCCATCGGCATGCAGAAGCTCCACAGCCGGGTGAGGCACGCCGTTAAAGTGGGTAGTCTTCACGATGGTGTAGTGGGTCATGTCGTCAAACACCAGCACATCATCCACTGCCAAGGGCTGAGCGAAGGAGAAATCCCCTATCACATCCCCGGCCAGACAAGTAGGAGCCCCCAGGCGGTATGTGTGGGCAAGTTCACCGGGCTGCCCGGCAGCGACATATCTCTCGCCGGGCAATCGGACCGCCGGTACGGCACTCCCCTGCTCAGAACTTGCGGACTGCACGGCAAAGACATCGGGGCGATAGGGCATTTCCAGTACATCGGGCATGTGAGCGCTGGCACTCACATCCAGCAGAGCATGGCGGTACCCCATCGACTCAAACACGTCAAGCACGCGCGCGCGCAACACTCCGGTGTGTACGCACCAAGCCTCGCCCGGCTCCAAATAAACTTCCACTCCGTAGCACTCGCGCACCTCGCGAACCAAGTTCACCAGCGCCTCGCGGTCATAATCGGGCTTCGTAATCCAATGACCGCCCCCCATGTTCAAATATGTTATATGAGGAGATGACAACAGAGCACCGAAGTTCTTTTCAAACGCGCGAAAGGTATCCACCAGTTCCTGAGCCCCCTGCTCACAAAGGGTGTGAAAATGCAGGCCCGAAATCCCGGTAAGGTCAGCCCCGTCCAACTGCTCGATGGGTATACCCAGACGCGAGCCCGGCACACAGGGGTCATACAAGGGGGTATGACCGGTCGAAAAAGCGGGATTGACCCGCAAACCGAAACGCAACTCACCACTCCGATAGCGCGGGTGCTGCAGGCAAAGTTCCCTGTAACGGAGCCATTGCGGCAAGCTGTTAAAGTCGATATGATGAGCGATATCAAGCAGCTCCGCCAGCTCAGCGGGTCTGTAAGCCGGAGAGTAGACTGCCACGTGCCCGCCCATGTGGCGAGCGGCTAAGCGCGCCTCGTACAAACCGGAGGCACAGCACCCCGCAGCATACGGTCGCAGGGTGTCGAAACAGGCTGTCGTCGAAAAAGCCTTCAGCGCCAGCAACATGTGCGCGCCGCTCTGCTGAGCTACCTCCGCCAGCATGCGGGCATTGCGCTCCAGCGCAGGCAGAGAAATAAGGTACGAGGCCACAGCGCTTTTCCTTACATCGGTTACTCAGCGGGCTGAGAGGGCACCATCTCCGTCTCGGCCTTATTGAGCTTTTCCTGCATGGCTTTGATGTTGACCGCCAAGCTCTGGTACGCGCGACCGACCTTGCTGCGAATAGCAACATTCGTGGTCACGTTGGCAACCTGCTGGCAAGCCTGAGCGGCTCGCCCCCAGCTATCAAGAGCATGACGGTCGCGACCGCAGCGGCTCTCCAGATTTCCCAGCGCCACCATCAGGCGAACATACTGGTAAGTCATGCCGGGCGTGAGGTGCTTGAGACGCTGAGCAATTTCGATACCGCTCTTGTACGTCTCGCGAGCCTCTTCGGGGTCCTCGCAAAACTCCTGACACTCGCCCAAACAACGGTACGCGAAGAACACATTCTCCGTCGCCAGAGCCAGCTCATCGCCCACCTCACCGGGCTGCAGTTCCACATCATCCGCCGGTGCCACTTCCGCGTACAAAGCATTGTCAATTTCAAGAGCCTTTGCGTAGAGCTCGAGAGCCTGAGTCTTGTTACCGCGGCGCAGCTCACAGAAAGCCTTACCATTGCAAATGGAGCTCTGCCAGCGCTTCTTCTCGGGAGTATTGCGCTCGGCTTCCGGCAAAGCGTCCAAATCCGCCTGAGCGCGATCGTACGAATTGCAGGCGCGCTCCCAAGCCGTCAGATTGCGCGTGATGTCAGCCATACTCAGAGCCAGTCGGACCTTCTCGGCCGTTCCCTTGAGAGCCTCGGCCTGCTGAGCATAGTACTCCTCCATAAGAGCCAACATGTTACGAACAGGCTCCGTCAGCTCGGGATTGCCGGCATTTTCGGCAGCAGCCTTACCCAAATCATAAATCAGCGCCTCAAAAAGTTTTTCCTTAGCATCGGGCTCAGCGGGGGCAGCCTCCGCCGGAGCAGCAGGCTCAGTCACTTGCGCAGCATCGGCAGCAACATTCTGAGCGGCTTCCTCCTTCTTGTTCTCCTCCTCATCACCACACGAACACAACCCGACCAGAGCGGCCATTCCCGCAACCGTTGCCACTACTCGGCATGACCCGCTGACATATTTCTGCTTCATCATAACGCTTCTTATTCTGAACCAGCAAAGGGCATTCCGTCAAGCTATTTCTGAGTTAGCACCCAAAATCTCACACTTTTTACACCTGCTCTGCACATTTTAAGCATAAAAATGACAAAAAAAATCATTTTCTGTAAGATTTTGCTTGTCTTTACCCTCATTTATTGGATAGAATGAGGAACACCGAAACGTCATGAAACATCTTTCCCCTTTCAAGAACCTCGCTCTCGCCTGCTGCACCGTGGCTACTCTGCTTGCTGTCAGCGCATGCTCCAACAGCTCCTCCCCCATGAAGGTTGCCTACCAGTTGCAGAATGCAGCCACAGCTACCGTGTACAGCTTCGACGACACCGCCTCTCCCGTCAACCGCGATGTCTATCCCGCCGGTCCCCTGCCCGCCCGCGCTCAACGTGCCCTCTACGGCTGGCTGCGCAACTCCACCGTTAAGGAGTTCTCCTACATTTACCCGCAGTACTTCATCTCCGTCGTCACCCCCGGCAGCCAGCGCGAATCCGTATGGGGCATCTGTTCCGATGGTCAAGGCAACATGGTAGGTGTGCTCATTCCCCGCAACGGCCGCCCCGCTTGGGATGCTCCCTTTACCAGCGAGCACACCCTCTACGTCTGCGAGACCTCTCAGCGTAAGGCCCTCGGCAACGCCATCATGGAGTCCCTTGCCGATGCCGGCTACGACAAGTTCCGCATCGACACCCGCAAGGCTTCCGGCCTGACCCAGCAGCGCTACCTCATCTCCAAGCCCCTCTCCGACGCTGCTCAGAAGAAGTACGACCTCATCAAGAAGGCCGAAGAACAAGCCGCTGCTGCTCGTGAGGCTGCCGCCGCCCGTCAGGATGCCCCCGCTGAGGACGAACCCACTGAGGATGACAGCTCCTCCGATGAGGAGAGCACCGATGAACTCCTCGAGGATTCCGGCGACGAAGATCTCGACCTCGACCTCGAGTAAAGATTGTCGCAACCTATTCATTTCCGACACAAGCCCTGCGGCACAAACCGCAGGGCTTTTTTCTCCCCCCCCCAATCTCAACGCACTGCCCCGCAGTGCGTTCTTCTCAATCGCCACAGGCGATTCATCACAACGGGCGCAGCCCGTTCTTCTCAACAGCTCGCAAGAGCTGTTCTTCACGGCGAGCTCCGCGAGCTCAAAACTCAGCATACCACCACAACAAAAAAATAAGCCCGCTCAAAGGGTTACGACCTTAAACGGACTTAATCAGACTATCTTTTTTATAGTCTCGCCTGGATTCGAACCAAGACAAAGAGAATCAAAATCTCTTGTGCTACCTTTACACCACGAGACCACTCCATCAGAATGGACAACCAATAAATCGGTTGCGGAGAGATTGTACCATAAGAACACGCAGCTTGCAAGCCTAAAATTCATTTTTCGCACAAAGAATAAATCATAAAGCCACAGAAAAGCCAAAAAATTGCATTACAGTCAAACTAAATACTTGTATTTTTATAAAATATTGCTATTTTTTAAGTATAGCACACCAGTGCAGGCTCAGAGAACACACCGAAGGGGTGCGACATCAGGCACCCGCAACAACCAACCCTACATACAACCAAATGAATATTAAGCACATATCAGTTGCAGGCATCGCCGGCATATCCCTGCTGTGCAGCTCCTGTGTCGTGGGCCCGTACGATGGCTACGGAACCTTTACCTACTCAACCAACGGCCACAGCAGCAGCGTGGCATGGACCAGCGCAAGTTACGATGCTAACGGCTTCCCGATTTACGGCTACTCCTACGGTCGACCGGTCTACGGCTACACCGCTGACGGCGCAGCCATCTTCACCATCGCCGCACTCACCGCACTCTGCTTTGTACCCGACTGGGGTCCTGCGCCGTGGTACCACGGCCACTGGCACTACCCGCACCACATCCACAGAGTGAGCAAACCGCCGCGCTACGCTCACGGCCACCACCCGCACATTCGTCCGCACGGCGCCCCCCATCATCACAGCGCTCACCATCACTCAGGCGCTCACTTCTCAGCCCCCGCCCACCACGGCAAGCATGCTGCACGTCCCGCCCATCACGGTCCGAGCCACCACGGAAAGCATGCTGCCCGCCCCGGCAACCAC
>JAUNRC010000087.1 GCA_030535875.1 Akkermansia sp.
GGGGGTATCCGGCTGAGTGGGAGTGTCCGGCTCGGGCTCTACTTCGATAATCGGTGCAGCGGCCAGATTCAGAGCCTTTATGCCTTCTGTATCCATTGCCCCGGAAGCAACGGACTCTCCAATCATGTAGGCCTTGTCAACAAGGTCTTTATTGAATTGAATCTTGGTAAGAGTGTGAGGGTTAATTGTCGCGACACCGAACGTTTCTGCAACCTCCTCATTGTCCCATACCAGACGAAAGCCGATGGACGCCTTGGTCGCCTCACCTTCTTTGTAAACGGCCATGGTCAGAGCAGCAGCAGTAAGCTCCTTGCCTTCGGGCAGGGTGTTGAATACGGTATTGAAGTTAGATACGTCGTTTTTGCAAAGGGTCAAGCCATTGGAAATCTTCGTGGTTATTATCGGGTCCCAATTATCATCATATCCTTCCTCGACTTCTGTTACCGTTTTTGTCTGAGAAAGCGAGTAGTCGTCTTTGGCGTTGAGTTTAAAAATGTAGTTGGGATTAGTTACGGTTGCGCTTTTATCGAAAAGACCGGTTAAGGCATCTTCTTTGAGGTCAATGACAAGGGTGTAGCTTGTTACGCTTTCAGATAACTGCTTCTGTGCGGTAGCGTTGGCTGCCGTCCAGATGGGAGCCTCCGGCAGGGTGTAGCTTACGTCCTCAGCGAGCGCGAAGCCGGCAAAGCTGACCACGCAGAGTGACAGAGCAAGGAGTGTCTTTTTCATGTTTGAGTAAGTTTTTTGGTGAAATCTGATGGGCGCAGCTCTTCTCGCAGGAAAATAGTACTCCTGCACTACGCTGAGTGAAGTTTACCTCATCGGAGGGGGATTGTAAAGAGATAAATGAAAATTTGGGAAGAATTTGTGAAAAAATTATTGATTTATTTTAGTTCGGATAGCTTCGGAGTATTTTTCCGGGGAATTCGGGCTGATATCGTAGCGCAGATAACAACGTTTGCGCAGGGCGTTGTAGCTTTCGTTCGGGCGGGTGATAAGAGCGCCGTGTTTGAAGAGGAGCTGAGAAATGGAGCCGTTATGAATGGGGGCGAGGTCGTAGTAGCGGGGCATGTCGGGAGCCAGATGGCGGAAGGTGCGCATGACCCCGCTGGAGCAGTTGTTGGCTACGGTGTTGTAGGCGGTGTGCTGTTCTTCGGTTTGTTGAGCCTGTTCGATGAAGTGCATTAACATGTTACGAGCTCCTTGGGGTTTGATTTTCATGGGGATGAGCAGGAGGTCCTCATGGCGGAAATTTGTGCGAAGAGCGAAGATGTCTTCCTCCGTTCCGAAGACATAGAGGAGGCCGTAGCGCTTGTAGAGACCACCGATGGCACTCTGGGCTTCGCCTTCCGGCAGGCGGGTTTCGGCGGAGATGACGAGGTGTTTACCGTCGGCAAAAGCGAAGCTCATCATGGTGTGGCAGATGGCCTCCATTCCATCCCAGTGGCACTCGGCGAAGTCGGCACCGATAAGGGTGCTGAGATCATAATGTTCGGTGCGCCAAATCGGGTCGAAATCGTTCTCGGAGCGGTAGCGGAAATCGCGTAAATTGTGAATGGTTAAGCGGTCGCCGTTGAGTTCAAAGCGGGGAGCCTTGGCCCAGGGTGTTTGCCAGGCCTGAGGTTGCGGGCCGGGCAGGATAAGGTAGAAAATGACGGAGAGCAGCACGCTGCACCAGAGAGCAAGTTCCGTTCTGCGTCTGTGCAGCAGCAACCAGAGAATGATGGTGATAATCGGAATAAAGAGGCTGACGGGCTGATAGTACCACAGGCCTGCGCTCCACAGGAGTGCCGGGAGGAGTAGCAGGCGGCGTAACCAACGCCCTGCGGTGCGGCAGCAGGTATATATTTCGGAGAGAGTCGCTTTTTTCATCTGCTGAAATCAGAGGAAGCGGATGATGAGCGGCACACGCGGAGCGGAGGTGGTACCGGTGGCGATGCTTGCGACATCGGCAGTCGGCACCCAGCCGCGCACACCGGTGAATGTCTCGATGTAGCTGTGGCTGCCGCGCACGGCCAGCAGGTGTACCGGAGTGGAGGGTGTGAGGGTGATGACGGTCGCAGCATCGTCCGCAGCGGCGGTACGAGCAGTGGCAGTGGCGGTGATGATGGCCAGATCACTCGGCGGCAGGGACTTCATGTCCGGGACATCACGGGTGATGTAGTAGAGCCAGTTGGCCGCACAGAGCAGGCAGAGCAGAGCCGCTGTGACCGTAGTGCCCTGCAGCCAGGGTTTGCGTTGTCCGCGCCTCAGGATGAGGAGAGCAACGCAGAACAGCAGGAGGGCGCTGATAACGATGCTGATGACCCACAGTTGGCTGCAACTGAGCAGGGTAAAGACTTTGTCGGCGGCGTGACCGTGGGGCAGCAGCGCTCCTTCTTTGCGCTGAATGAAGTCCAGGTTGGCGCGGGCCTCCGCAAGTGAGGAATCGGCCTGAAGGGCGCGCATGTAATAGAGTGCAGCCATGCCGGGCTTGTTGAGGCGGTAGTAGCAATTACCGATGTTGTAGAGGTGCTCGGCACTGTTGCGCTCAGAAGTGCCGTTGGTGAGCTCGGTTTGCAGGAGTTCCTGCGCTTTGCTGTATTGACCGGCGGAGTAGGCCGCGGCTGCGGCATCGCCCTCGACATCTGCGGCTGTGGCGGTGGAGAGCAGGGCCGGCAGCAGTGCCAGCAGAATGATGGCGTGCGTAAGGGCTTTGCGTACAACGGAGAGCATGCGGCGGCGCTCTTCGGGAGTGACTTGCGGGGCGGCATCGGGGATGAATGCCTCGGCATCCCGTCGTTGCAGGATGTTGCGGAGGGCTTCGTTTTGCTCCGCTCCCGGCAGACGGCTTTCGATGAAGGCGCCGATGTTCTTGAGGAAGCTGAGTCCATCGGGTGCGGCTGCAATGGATGCAAGCTCTTTTTCGCGTGCGCGGTTGCCGGCACCGGCGGCTATACGGCGCAGGAGTGCGCGGAAGAGAAGGAAGATGAAGATGCCTACTCCCGGCAGGTAGAGCAGGTACCAGAGCCATTGCGGAAGTTTGAGCTCAGCACCATGGCCACCGGCAGCGGCAGAGGGCATGAAGTGGTAGATGTCCGTCAGTTCCTCTACCGGTACTGTGCCGGCAGGCGGGGGCTCAGCACTGCTTGTGACCAGCCCGCTTCCGGCATCGTCCGTCTCGCGCCATTCCAGGGGTATGGGCTTGGTGCTGGCTGTCTTGTAGGCCATTTCCTCCGGGTCGAAGTAGCTGAAGCCGAAGGACGGCAGTCCGCTCACTTCGGCTGTGGGGCGCATGAGTTGGGAGAAAATCATTCCTACGGTCTCGCCGTTGGCTCCGAGTATGGGCTTGCGGGTGGCCGGTACCAGTCGCCAGTTGAGTTCATCTTCCGGTGCCGGGCAGGTAAGTTGCTCCAGATTGCCGGTGCCGCGCACGGTGATTTCGACCTCAACGGCCTCATTCATGGCAAGTGACCGCGCCTCCGTTCGGGCGGAGATGGTGTAGTTGCCAACGGTGTCGGCAAAGTCGGCCGGTGCTCCGGGGGGCAAGGGGAGAGCGCTTACCTCAAGCGGGGGCAGGGGGAGTTCCTCCTGCGCCACGGAGAAGAAACCGCGCTGGCGCACCATGACAATTTTTCCCACAATATCGTTCTTGCCTTCACGGAAGGGGGTAAAACTTCCGTTGAAATCCGCCGTGCGCCATTTTTGTCCCTTGGCGTAGGCTTGCGGCTCCGGGATGTAGCCGCCGTGTAACTGCCCGACAATGCCCTCGACGGCAGGTCGGAAATTGCCCACTTTCACGCCCACGGAGCTGAGCTGGGGCGGGTAGGGGGTATTGCAATCACCGGGCATAAATATCTTGACGCTGGTTTGTACGGGTTGGTGGACGTAGCCGTCCGTTATGTTGGTGTACCACAGCGCTCCGTAGGACAGAGGTTCGGCAAACCACTTGATGTCACTCGTCGGACGTACTTCCAGAGGTGGAATGGCGATGCTTTCTTTGCGCCCGGATTGGTACTCGACTTCGATGGGTTCCGGCGCAATGCGTCCTGCGCGGTCAGCCTTGAAAGCGATGGGTTGTACTTCAACCATCTTACGGTCGGGGTCGAGGGGATTGGCCCCGGCTTTGGGCTGCTGCACGCTCATGGTGGCGTTTTGCACCCGAGGCGGGGTCTTAATCATGAAGATATCCTGTTTTTGATTGGCATCTTCCTGAGTTTCCACTAGGTAGAGAATAACCTGTTCACCGGGGACGGCCACTCCGGTAGACCATACCGGAACTATCTCGGCGGCGCCATAGCTGCCCAGACTGGTGAGGGTGGTGCAGATTGTTGTTACGATACGTCTCATGACTGCAATTTTTTAGTAATCTTTTGCGGGCGGGCGAACCGGGTTGCGATGGGGAATGGGGGAGCCGGTTTCTTCATCCAGGTGCATTTGCAGAATGCCGGCGGCGCGACTGCGGGCCTTGTCTTTTTCGTTGGGAGCCTTGTCGGACTTCTCAGCGGGTTGAGCTTGTTGTTTCTTTTGTTCCTGCTGTTTGTCCTGCTGCTTGTCCT
>JAUNRC010000088.1 GCA_030535875.1 Akkermansia sp.
GGCTCCGCGCGGACTTTCACCGCAGTGCGCATATCGCGTCGGTCGTACAACGAAAAATGCCGGGACGTCAGCCCCGGCATTTTCAGGTGTAAGATTTTGTTACGGAATATCAGAACTGGCAGCCGATACCCACGGAGATGATGTGCTGGCCGTAGATGTCGTCAACCTCACTCGTGTCGAAATAAGTACGACCGAACTCGTAACCGACGTTCAGGTAAATGGACTCAGAGCACTGGAACTTCAGACCGGCACCCACAGAGTAGGTGAAGCCGCTGGCATCGGCAGAGTCACCACCGACATCCAAATCACCGAAGCAGTAACCGGCCTTGGCGGAAATGTAGAACATGACGGAGTCGCTCAGCTCCATGTTAAGGTCGTAACCGGCGGTAACAGGCATCATGAAGAGGTCCGCACCGTCCTCGGAGCCCCACATACCGGCAAGGTTGATGCTGAACTGGTGGCGCAGGTCCGTGGCACCGTCGCTATACAGGCTCAGACGAAGACGGGCACCGTAGGTATCCATCTCAGCGCTCTCATCAGCGATACCGTACAGACCTTCTACGGAGTACACGGGCTGAATGTCGTAAGGGGTAAGATTACCCGGCATATTACCGGGCAGCACATAGGGAGCAGCAGATGCGGCACCGCTCAGTGCAGCCAACAAAGTTGCAATGGAAAGAAGCTTTTTCATAGCGATTCTCCTATATCACATCCACCCGCACATTGCAAGCTAAAACAATTAAATACACAAAAATTATTTGCATATCTTAGCAAATTTGCCGCACTTCCCCCCACACGAGCCCTCAACAGGTGGCGGCCACAGCCTCGGCACATCGGCGACCATCCAGCGCGGCGGAGACAATGCCGCCGGCATACCCTGCTCCTTCTCCGCAGGGGTAAAGCCCCGGCAGGTCCACATGCTGAAGGGTGGTCGAGTCGCGCGGTATGCGCAAGGGCGAACTGGTGCGGGTCTCGCAACCGATGAGCAGCGCCTCCTCTCCCGCAAATCCCCGCAACTTGCGATTGAAGAACTGCAAACCGACTTTCATACGCCGACTGACAAATGAGGGCAACAGCTCGTTGAGGTCCCACGAGGTCAATCCGGGTTGGTAGCTGCTCTCAGGGAGGGTGGCCGACACGCGTCCGGCCAGAAAATCCGTCACACGCTGAGCCGGCGCTTTCTGACGACCGCCGCCGGCCTGCGATGTTGCCACCTCCAATGCCTTCTGCCAAGCCAAACCGGCCATCACGCCATGCGAGGCAGTATAGGCTGCGGCATCCTCCGGCTTAACCGTAACCACAAATCCCGAATTGGCCCACGGGGAGTTTCGGGCTGAGAGCGACATACCGTTCACCACGACTTCATCATTCGCAGTAGCAGCCGGGACAATATGCCCGCCGGGGCACATGCAGAAGGAGTGCACTCCTCTATCTTCAACATTAGTTGCCAGAGTATAGCGTGCCGCTGGCAGTCCCTGCGGACGCTGCTCACCGGGGCGCAGGTGGTACTGAGCGGCATCCACCAGTGCCTGCGGATGCTCAATGCGCACACCGACGGCGAAGGTCTTGCCCTCCAGGCTCAGCCCCTCCTCATGCAACATGCGGTAGACATCGCGAGCGCTGTGACCGGTCGCCAGAATGACGGCCTTTCCCACCCATTCACGCCCATCTGCCGAGCGCACACCGCACAGGCGTCGCCCATCTGCCGAGCGCAACAGCCCGTTCACGCGGGTGCTGAAATGTACCTCGCCTCCGGCAGCCAGGATGCTGTTGCGCATGGCCTTAATGATATCAGGCAATTTATCTGATCCAAGGTGCGGCTGGGCATCCGTCAGGATATCAGGTGAGGCTCCATGCGCCACGAAAGTCTCGTACACTTCCATGACGGGGCCGCGCTTCGTAGCGCGGGTAAAGAGCTTGCCGTCCGAAAATGTACCGGCTCCGCCCTCACCGAAACAGTAATTGGACTCCTCATCCACACTTTCACCGCAATGGAGCGGTTGCAGATCAAGGCTGCGGGCAAAAACATCCCTGCCGCGCTCCAGCACAATGGGACAAAGGCCCAGCTCCAAACAGCGCAAGGCAGCAAACAAGCCGCCGGGACCGCTCCCGACTATAATCACGCGCGGCGCTCCCGCTGCAACAGGCACATAATCACGTCGCGGCAATTCTGCGGGCGGCAGCTCCTCATCCACGCCCACCAACAAGCGCAGTTGACGACAGATGGGACGGCGACGGGCATCGATGCTGTCTTTCAACAGTCGCATGCCCAACACCCGATAGGGCGAAATCTCCAACTTCTGCGCCACGGCCTTGCGGCGAGCCTCCTCGCGCAGGGCCTTTTTAAGCGGCAGGTGAATGTCGACTTCCGTAATCATAATCAACTGCCGAGGTTCTGCTGCATGCCCAGAGCGGGGGTGTCGCAGCAAGCTGTATCCGTCGCGACCTTAACCGCCGGCACACCGGCCACGGTCGTGTGCGGTTCGACATCTGTCAGCACAACCGACGAGGCTGCAATCTTGGCGCACTCTCCGATTTCCACACGGCCCAGCACCTTGGCACCGGCTCCGATCAGTACACCGCTGCGCACAATAGGATGGCGGGCTCCGCCTTTCTCCTTGCCGGTACCGCCCAATGTCACCTCGTGCAGCATGGAGACATCGTTCTCGATAATAGCCGTCTCGCCCACCACAAATCCTGTGCCGTGGTCCAGTAATATGCCGCAACCGATATGAGCGGCCGGATGTATATCCACGCCGAATACCTCGCTGCCTACACTTTGAAATTGAAGTGCCAGCAAATGTCGCCCTTCTCCCCAGAGAATGTGAGCCACACGATAGGTAGCCATGGCATGAAATCCCTTAAAGAACAACAAGGGCTCCAGCACATTATGGCAGGCGGCATCGCGCTCAACGACAGCTCGAAGATCCGCCGCCATGCAATCGACCACCATGGGGTTAGCCTTGAGCAAGGTACGGATAAGCGGTTCGAGCTCATCGCGGTTCATATCGCGCCGCGATAATTTGCGGGCCAGGCGCACGGCTACGGCATTGCTCAGCGATGTACGACTGAGCACGACATCATCAAGGATTCCCAACAAACGGGGTTCCTTCTCGGCAGCACGCTCCGCTGCGGCATACAGCTCTTTCCATACCATGTCGGCCATGCCGCTGACGGCAGGCACCATCTTCTCCGGTCTGATAGTGGTCTGCATAAGCTCCGGATTTAAGCACTGCAACAATCGCGCAGCATGTCATCAAGGCGGTACGTCATCTCGGCCAAGGCCTTACGGGCAGGTGTATCGGGCAGCAACCAGAGCACTTCACGCGCCTCCTCATTGCGGGCCAAGCCCTCCTCTACCGACAGTTTAATAGCCTCGCGGAAGGCCTCCGTATGCCGCAACTGCGAGTAATCTATCTCCTCATGGCGCTCCACGGAACGGCGCACAAAGTCCGCCACGTCCTCGCAGCTCGACTCCATCAGGAAGAACACCGGCAGTGTGAGCTTGCCCTTCTCGGCATCCGTGCCGAGGGTCTTGCCGGCACTTTCGTCCGTACCGGTCAGGTCCAGACAATCGTCATAAATCTGGTACGAGATACCAAGCAAAGTCCCCATACGGTTAAGCTGCTCAATCATCTCATCATCCAACTGCTGAAGATATGCCGCTCCGCTCATGGCCACGGCAAAGAGAGTAGCTGTCTTCTTGCGGATAAGCTCATAGTAATCGGCGCGGCTCATCTCGGCATCCCACAGGCGGGTGGATTGCTCCACTTCACCCTGGCACAAATCGCGCATAGCCAGCGCCATCTTGCGGCAAAACTTGCTGCCGCCGATTTCCGTCCCCATCACGATAGCCTGAGCCAACATAGTATCGCCCAGCAGCACCGCCAGCTCATTACCCCACAGCGCATTGGGTGTGGGTTGGTCACGCCGTGTGTCGGCCTTATCGAGCACATCATCATGGATGAGCGAAGCCATGTGAATCATCTCCAGCAGCGCCGCAAATGTCACATGTTCTTTCCTTATACCGCCCGTAGCAGCAGCCGTCAGCAGCACCAAACCGGGGCGCAACATCTTACCCTGACCGCGGCAAACCTGCCGCATGTACTCGCGCACACAGGGTTCGAAATCCTCCGTCTGCCGCGCGATTTCCTCGCGCACCTTCTGCAGTTCCTGCTGAACCAGCTTCAGGTGTGCCTTCTTATGGCGCAGCTTGCTGAAAAACGGTATACTCATGATAATCGATGTAAATAAACGAGAGACGAGCGCAAGAGCTGAGCCATTGCGCGCGGCGAGTGTAGCAGACTTCATACCGATTTGCAATCCAAATTTCTCACAACTCTCTCGAAACAGCCTATCTTCCCGCGTGTTTTGTGACATATTCCCTCCACAGCGCTCTTCTCACCTGTGGCGCACCCGAAGCGAAGCCGTTTTTTTATTTACCTTT
>JAUNRC010000089.1 GCA_030535875.1 Akkermansia sp.
GTTCTTCACGGTACCGGTCACGCGGTCGCCAACCTTAACGGTCTCCAGGAAGCGCAGACGCTGCTCGCTGCGCTCGGCCTCGATGACCTCACGGCGGGAGAGCACGATGTTCTTGCGCTCGTCGTTGACCTTGACAATCTTAAACTCGTAGACGTTGCCCACGAACTCGTTGAGGTCCTTGGGCGGAATGATGTCCACCTGAGAGCCGGGAAGGAAAGCCTCCACGCCGACGTTGACCATAAGGCCACCCTTAACGACGCTCTTAACCTTACCCTTAACCAGACCGCCGTCCTTGTAAACGGCCACGATCTTGTCCCAGTTCTGCTTGTGGGCAGCCTTCTCCTTGGAAAGAACAACAAGACCCTCCTCGTTCTCAAGGCTCTCAAGAAGAACCTCAATCTGGTCGCCTACCTCGATTTCCTCATCCTCAAACTCGGAGATGGAAATGACGCCTTCGGACTTGTAGCCGATGTCGACGAGAACAACCTGCGGACGAATCTCAAGAATGGTACCGTTGACGATATCACCCTTACGGAAAGACGGAAGCTTGGAATCAATCAAAGCCTCCAGTTCAGAAATACTCATTTTTAATGTTTTGGTTAATATGTTGCCGCAGTTCCTCAAGGCCCCTACGCCGGTGATTATCGGGGCGCCTGTACACCACCGGGCGGAATTGCGGTGCGGCATTGTACCTTTTCTCACACCGCATGGCAAGCCTTTTTTGCTGAAAATCACGGATTTGCGCACTGAAATGGCACAAAATCCGGCAACATTCACTCGGCAGGCACGGCACGGGGAGCATTCGTACCGCCAATCAGCAGCACCATCTCACCCTTAGGCGGACGCGCCTCGAACTCCGCAGCCAGCTCGGCAGCAGTCCCGCAATGGTATGTCTCGAACACTTTTGTGAGCTCTCGCGCCACGCAAATGGGCGCTGCCGGGTCGAGCTCGGCAATGGCCTTCACCGTTTTGAGAATACGGAAAGGCGATTCATAAAAAATACTGGTATGCGAGGCTGCCAGCGCCGTTTGCAGCACCTGCCCCTTACGACCGGATTTAACGGGCAGAAATCCGCCGAAGAAGAAGGCATCGCTCGGAAGCCCGGAGCCTACCAAAGCTGTCACGACGGCAGAGGGACCGGGCAGCACGGTAAAGGCCACGCCGCGGGACTTCAGCTCACGAATAAGGCGATATCCGGGGTCGGAGACTCCGGGCATGCCGGCATCCGTCACCACGGCAAAAGTCTCGCCGGCCAGCGCGCGGGCAGCAATCTCGGGAGCACGGGCGATTTCATTGTGCTCGTGAAGGCTAATCAAAGGCTTACGTATGCCATAATGACTGAGCAACATACCGGTATTGCGCGTGTCCTCACAGCACACGCAATCCACCGAGCCAAGCACTTCAAGAGCGCGGCGGGTAATATCTTCGCGGTTGCCGATGGGCAGCCCCACAAAGCTGACCGGATAGGAAATCATGGGGTTGTGAGCTGGTCAACCACGGCTCCGGCTGCCTTGCGCGCAGCGTAGGAAAGCGCGGCATCACGACCGGCCAAAGTATTACCGCCGGCATTGAAGTAACTGCCGGTCTCACTGACGGAACCGCTCTTAATCACCTTTCCGGTCTTGTTATCCGTGACGGTATAAGTAGCGGATACGACCACGCCGATTTCAAGACTGAGGTAGGAGTCCGCCGAGTCAACAAGCAAACGGTTATAATTCACGCTCGTTACCGCGCCGGATACGGAGAAATCCGCTTCGGAAGGCGAGGCTACGGTGAAAGTCCCGTCCGTTTGCATGGCATTGCCGAGAGCACTCGTTACCTGCATGGCGACGTTCGGGAAAGTGGTATGATTGTCAAACATGTTAATGTTGAACGTCTTCATACCCTCAAGCTGACCGTTCACCAAACCACCTAACTGGTAGCCGCAGGAACCGAGCACGAGAGGCAGTGCACAAAGGCTGAGTTGGAAAAGTCGTTTCATGATGCCGGGGTTGTTGCCTGAAGAGTTTTCGCTTGCTGGAGGAGAGAGACGGCCTGCTGAGCAGCCTCGGGATTGATATCTTTCTGACGGATGACGTTCTCGAAACAGAACACGGCCGAGGTGTACTCATGGGAACGCTCAAGGTAGTAGCGACCGACTTCCAATTCCTGCTGCACCAGAAGACGGCGCACATTGGAGGCCTCTTCCAGAGCCTTCTTCGCATCGGGATGTTCAGGGAAGCGCAGGGAGAACTCCTCATAGGCCTCCTGTGCCCGAGAAAGATTGGCCATATTCCGGTCACCTCGGGAGTGACTACCGGCCCACAGTTTGGCAACCATGAGCTGAGCCTCGGGAGCATAGCGACTGTCGGGGTAATTTTCCACAAGGCGGGCGTATGTCATAGCAGCCTCCTCATAACGCTCCTTACGCACACGGTACTGAGCCAAAATGGACATGGCCGTAGCAGCCATATCATTGTAAGGTGCGTTGGCAATCACGCTTTCCAGCCATTTTTCCACGGCGCTGCTCTCCAGCTCAGCCTTCCAGAGCCCCAGCACACTCACCTGCAACTCACCCGTAGCGGCGGCCATAGCCATGGTCAACTGGCGCTCGAGAGCTTTCTCGTACAGGGGGCTGCTCTGATAGCGCTTCACAACCTTATCGTACTCCTCGAAAGCATCGCGGGGAAGTCCCTGTTTTTCATACACTTCACCGAGCAGCAATCGAGCCTCGGGAGCACAGGGCGCAAGAGAATGGTTAAGGGCTATGTCTTTGAGCAGGCTCTTGGCATCGCTCCATTCGCCCTGTTGCATGAAAGACTTGGCACTCTGCAACTTCGCGTCAGCCGAGGGGTCGACCGCCTGCAAAGCACCGGCCGGCAACAAATCATTGTTCGTCTGATGGCACATTGTCAACGGCAGCACAGCTACCGAGCAAAGAAGAAAATGCAGCTTCAATCTCATGATGTCGATATAATAGCACGCTTGCCCCCATGAGGGCAAGCGCGAAATGAAGTGTTTGCGTGTCTTATTTTCGCAGGCTGGCCGCTTGCCCCCTCCCTCATTCTCCCAAGGAGGCCAAATATTCACGCACAGCGGGGTGCAAAGCAGCACTTCCGCTCACCTCGGCATGAATTCCGGCAAGCTCCTCGGGGATGTTGATGTGCTGCGGGCACTGCTCCACACAGAGCTCGCAGTAAATGCAGGCCGAAGCATCGTGCTGATTGGTGAGATTTTTATAAGCGCTCTCGAACATCCAACGATTACCGCTGGCCTTGTACTGGTTGTGCAATCCGAAAATACGGGGAATATCCACCCCTTCCGGGCATGGCATGCAATAACGACAGCCCGTACAGGGCACACCAAAACCGGAGCGATAGGCCACAAGGGCGGCATCGAGCGTGCGGCGCTCCGCCGCGCTCAGGGGAGTAAAATCGGTAAATGTGCCGATATTTTCCACAAGGTGCTCCATGCGGGTCATACCGGAGAGCGTAACGAGCACATTGGGCAGAGAACCGACATATCGGAAAGCCCACTGTGCCGGAGTGCTGCCGGGAGCGGCATCGGCAAAGACCTTGCGCCCGGCCTCGTTGATACTTGCCAACACCCCACCGCGCAAGGGCTCCATCACAATGACGGGGATACCGGCTTCCGTCAGAATATTATACTGTTCCTCGGAACGATAAATATCCCAATCGAGGTAGTTGAGCTGAATCTGCGCGAACTCCAGCCCGTCATTCTTCAGAGTATCGACCACCTCTTGGAGCAGTTCAGGCGTATCGTGAAAAGAGAACCCGATATGCCGCACCTTCCCTTCGGCCTTCAGCGCCTTCATGTAGTCCCACACACCGAACTTCTTAGCCACATTCCAAGTATGGCGGCTCACATTGTGCATGAGGTAAAAGTCGAAATAACCGGCCTTGGTTCGCTCAAGCTGCTCCTGAAAAATGCGGGCGACATCCTCCTTGCGACGCAGGTAGCCGAGGGGCATTTTATCAGCCAGATAATAACTTTCGCGCGGGTACTTACTGAGCACATCCCCGACCATTCGTTCACTATCACCGCCATGGTACATATAGGCCGTATCGAAATAATTGACCCCGCCTTTCATGGCGACATCAATCAGTTTGGCAGCCTCCTCACGATTGATGGTACTGCCGCCCGCTGAAACTTTGGGCATGCGCATGAGCCCGTAGCCCAGCATGGGCAGCTCCGTACCGTCGCTCAGACAACGACGATTAACCTTACCGGCAGAACGAGTCTCGCGCAAGGTATTGATTCCCGGCGGGAGAGGTGAGGAAGGCTGAAAGAGGGGTGAAAAGCCTTGATTTATAAGAGTTGCGGGCAGGATAGCACGCAGGGAGGCGAGGTGAGGAGCCGCCCGTGTATATATGGGCAAACTGTTGAATA
>JAUNRC010000036.1 GCA_030535875.1 Akkermansia sp.
GCATCAGCACCTCGTGCTTACTCTTTTCTATACGATTTATGGGATGGCAATGATTTACAATTTATTTATTTTGCAGGCTTTCGCCTGAAGAATTGCGAAGCTTGTTCTGAACTTGCCGCCGCCCTCGGCCTGAAGCCGAGGAGCGTAAATGGGATTTACAATTTACGGATTCCCCATTTACAATTTATTGAGATTGCAGGCTTTCGCCTGAAGAATTGCGAAGCTTGTTCCGAAGTTGCCGCCGCTCTCGGCCGCAAGCCGAGGAGCGTAAACGGTGGTATAAGCTTGGCCTGTTAACCGCACCGAAGGTGCCTCACTCAATCCCAAATGGCTTATGTTTGTTCTCCGTTGCTGCCCAGCAGCAGGTGCAGGTGGCGCAGTTCACGGGTGCCATGTGTTGAGGCAATTTGCAGTAGGCGCTCCTCGACATCGGGAGCCGGAGCCATGCAGTGAGCAGGTAAATCCGGCGTGAGCAGTTCCAGCGCGCAGGCATTGTGCAGGGCCATGGTGGTCTCGATAAAGCACATGCGCGTGGGTTCTTCGAGGATGAAGTTGAGCGGTTTTTTGTCGTTGAGTACGCGCGAGGTCGGAATTTTGGTGCCGAACTCGTCGTCAATACCCATGTTGGCCAGCAGGACGGGAGAGGCGATGACGGCGGGGGCGTTGAGCCTGTTGTGCAGGGCGTTGATGCGGCCTGTTGCCGTGACCACGCACCAGGCGTGCAGCACGGTGTCGTTGAGGTCCTCACGGTCATTGACATTGACGAAGCCGACATCCTCGGGAAGCTCTGCTACTTTATCTTCCATATCGGCAACCATGACTTTCATGCCGTTTTTGCGGGCGTAGTGTACAATGCCGCGTCCGACTTTGCCATAGCCGACCACCAGCAGACGGCGCCCCTCCGGTTCCGTATAGCCGAGCTGTTCCAGAGCACGGAAGAAGCTCTCGCCGGTGCCGAGGGTGGTTTCGAGGCGTTTGATGCGGCTGTCATCCGCCACAATGACGGGGCGGCGAGCTCGTTCATATACCGGTACGCCGGAGCGGGTAAGCTCGGCGTAGCCCAGAGTGGGTGTGAGGCGGCTGCATTGTGCGGCGCAATCCAGAATGATGTCGAAGTCATTCTGACCTTTGGCAGCAGAGTGTACTCCGAAGCTCGGCAACATGGCAACAACGGCAGGCGAAGCCGGCATATTGCTGCGGTGAGGAACGAATACTTCCGCTCCGGCGGCCTGAAGGGCCATGAATTTTCCGAGGGTGTTGCGGAAGATGGGGCTGGCATCCAATATACGCAGTCCGGCCAGCGGCTGTGTGCGCGCCCATTCGTCTGCCTGATGAAGCAGGGTGGGCCACTCTTCGGGGGGATAGTAATCCAGCAGATAGTCTTTGATGCGTTGAGCGTTGGCGTTCATTCCTGCCCCAAGTTTAGCTACCTTGCCCGAAAAAGCAAGCTTATAGTGCCTGAAATCCTGCCCGATGGTCTAAAAAGCGGGGCTCAACGGCAATTTCTTGTTGCATGTGCGAGGGCTGTGTGTTAAATATGGTGGTGCAATGGAAAAAACTCTGTTCCAGAAAATAGCAGATAAGGAAATTCCGGCAGCCATCGTGTACGAGGATGAGCTTTGTGTGGCCTTCCGCGATATTACGCCCGTGGCTCCGGTACATGTGTTGCTGGTACCGCGCAAGCCCATTCCGAGTATTGAGGCCGCAACGGCGGAGGATGCCGCCCTGCTGGGGCACCTCATGCTGCGTGTGGGTGATATTGCCCGTGCTGAGGGGCTGGCCGAGGGCGGGTTCCGTACAGTGCTCAATACCGGGGCCGATGCCGGTCAGACGGTACCGCACCTGCACATCCACATCATTGGCGGGCGCTCTCTTCAGTGGCCTCCCGGTTAGTGGAAATGCCGGGTCACGGCGCTGTGCCGATTGAGGTCTGAATGTGACTTTAGCGTATGAAGTCATTTATTCGCCATTATGAGTGGGTGGATAACCACACGCTCGAAATTGAGTTTCCGACGAATCGACTGCGGCTCTATTTTCTGGAGCCCGGAGTGGTGCGCTGTCGTTATGTGTCGCACCCTGTATTTGAGAATATTCCGAGTTACGGGATTGCACCTGAATATGCTCCGCCTTGTCTGCAACCGGAGGAGGTTGAGAGGGAGGATTGTTATGAGTTGAGTACGCCCCGACTGGTGGTGCGGGTGCGCAAGGCCGACGGCGGTCTGGAATTTCTGGAGCGCAGGAGCGGTCGCGAGCTGTGTGCCGATGCCGAAGGAATGGGCCACCGCTTGCAGGAAAGAACCGGGGATGAGCTGGTCTGGGTGCTCAAGCACATGCCCGAGCAGGCGCACTTCTTCGCGCTGGGGGATAAGCCCTGTACGCTGAACCTTCGCGGCAAGCGTTTTGAGATGTGGGGCTCAGATCACTACAAGTTCCACCCCGGCAGCGACCCGCTCTATAAGAGCATACCCTTTTTCCTTTGCCTGAACCTTGGTCTGCAATATGGTATTTTCTTTGATAATACCATGCGTTCCTACTTCGATTTCGGTAAGGAGCGGGCCGACCGCCTGTTGTTCGGGGCCGATGGCGGGGTGATGGATTATTACTTCATCTGCGGGGATGATGCTATGGACACCGTGCAGACCTACACCCGCATGACCGGTCTGCCGCCCATGCCGCCCCTGTGGTCATTGGGGTACCACCAGAGTAAGTGGAGCTATTACCCCGAGAATGTTGTCACGGAGCTGGCGGCAGAACTTCGCTCCCGGAAAATTCCCTGCGATGCCATACACCTGGATATTCACCACATGAAGGAATACCAGGCCTTGACCTGGGACCGCACGCGTTTTCCCGACCCGCCGGGGATGATTGCCCGATTGGGTGAGCAGGGATTTAAGGTGGTGACGATTATTGATCCCGGCATTAAGGTCAATCCCGATAATTATGTGTGGCGCAGCGGCTTTGAACGCAATGTTTTCTGCCGCCGTCATGACGGCGCATTGCTCTCGGGTGAGGTTTGGCCCGGTACCTGCACCTTCCCGGATTTCACGTCGCCGGTTACGCGTCAATGGTGGGCGGAGCTTTTCCGCCGACAGATTGCCGAGTACGGAGTGCGGGGAATATGGACGGATATGAACGAGCCGTCCATATTCCCTGACAGGACCTTCCCTTCCGATACCCGGCATAATTACGACGGCTTTTATTGCTCCCATCTGAAGGCGCATAACGTGTACGGTCAGTGCATGGCACGTGCCACCCGACAGGGGATGGAGAAGTATGCGCCCGAGCGGAGGCCCTTTGTGCTGTCGCGAGCAGGCTTTGCCGGCTTACAGCGATGGGCTGCTACATGGACCGGTGATAATGATGCCGATTGGGAGAACCTGAAGATGGCTAACCTGATGGTGCAGCGTCTGTCGGCAAGCGGAGTGTCGTTCTGCGGGGCCGATACCGGGGGCTTTTTGGGGCATCCCACGCCGGAGCTCTTCTGCCGATGGATGCAGATGGCTGCCTTTCACGTATTTTTCCGTAACCACAATAACGGTGAGTACGGCGGACAGGAACCATGGTGCTTCGGGCCTGTGGTTGAGGAGCTGGTGCGCCGCGCCATCGAACACCGTTACCGCCTGTTGCCTTATTTTTATACGCAATTCTCCAGGTACAGCAGACAGGGTACCCCCATCATTCGCTCGTTGGCACTCATGTACCCCGATAATCCCGACACCTATTGGCGCAGCAGTGAGTTCTTCGTGGGCGATGCCCTCTACGTTGTGCCGGTACATCATCCGGGGGAGAGCGGTCGCTTTATGTACCTGCCACCGGGTCGTTGGTACTCGTACTGGACGGATGTGCAGGCGCCCGATACGTCGACCGAGGCATGGGTGCCGACCCCGTTGGCGCACATACCCGTCTTTGTGAAAGGCGGATGTGTGGTGCCGCGCTGGCCTGTGCAGCAGTATGTCGGTGAGCTGGAGGTTCCGCCGGTAACGCTGGATTTGTGGTGGGCTCCCGAGCTGGTGCAGCAGAGCGAGCTCTATGAGGATGAGGGCGATGGCTATGGCTACCGCCGAGGGCGCTACATGTTGCACCGCTTTGAGTACCGGGCTCAGTTGCGCTCCTTCTCGCTTCATCATCAGGTGAACCTCCATGCGGAACAGCAGGATCGCCGTTTTGAGTTCGCTCTGCACTCGTTGCCGCCTTCTGCCGCTCCGCAGGCGCTGGTTGATGGGGCAGAGCTGCATGGTGAGTTTGATGACCGCCATGTGTTCCGTGCTTCTCTTCCGCTGAACTTCAGTGAACTTTCCATCCGATTCTGATTTGACAAGGCTATGAAACGCGACACAATGGACAAGATAGTGGACCGCCTCGAGCACTTGGGCTCTGAGGAGTTGCGACAGCTCTTCCTGCGCCTTGCAACAGAGAAGGGACTTTTGCAGGAGGTGTTCGATGCCTTGCGGGACGGCCTGATTCTTTTCGATGCTGAGGGATTGCCGCGCTTCGCCAATAAGTCTGCCTGTGCCATCTATAATCGCAATGTGAAAGAGCTGCTCCATGTACCCTTCGAGCGGCTGGTGGGAGGGACCTGCACATGGGAGGAAGTGTGTAACAGCGGTATTGCGATTTCCCGTGACTTGCACGTGAATTACCCCGAGGAGCGGCATTATAACTTCCTGATGAGTCCGGTCGGGGAGGGCTCCGAGTACTTGCTGCTCATTCGGGATGATACCGAGTCGCTCGCCCGCGGTGAGGAAGATGCCGAGGCCGAACAGTTCAACCTCGTGACCTACATGGCCGGTGCCGTGGCTCATGAAATCGGCAACCCGCTCAATTCCCTCGGCCTTAACCTGCAACTCATGCAGCGCAAGTTGACCAAGCTGGGCGGTGCGGCTCAGGATAAGCTCGCGCCCCTGCTGGAGAGTGCTCTGGGGGAGACTCGTCGGCTCGACACCCTGTTGCGCCAGTTCCTGCAGTCGGTGCGCCCCGGTCACTTGAAGCGCGAGACTGTTCGGCTGAATGACGTTGTGGAGCATGTGCTGACGGTGCTGGAGCCGGAGATGGCACCGCGCGGTATCAGCATTCAACTGGCGCTCAGCAGGGAGCTTCCTGAATTGGAGGCCGATGGAGGACAACTTTTTCAGGTTATTTATAATCTTATTCGCAACGCATACCAGTCCATTCCCGGTAGTGAGGGCGGTGTGTACATTCAGACGGATTATAACGATACGGACGTGCGTCTCATTATCGGTGACAACGGTACCGGTATATCACATGAGGTGATGGGCAATATGTACGAGCCTTTCCGTACGACCCGCAAGAAGGGACATGGATTGGGGCTGCTTATTGTGCGCCATATTATTAAAGAACACGGCGGCACGCTTTCCATTGCCTCTAAAGAGGGAATCGGTACTAAAATTTCCATTACCATACCGCGGGCTGACCGAGTGGTGCGCCTGCTGCCGTCGTGAGGCAAGCATTGCCGGGAGATGAAGTGAAAAAAGTTTAACGTTTATGGAAAAGAATAAAAAAGCTGCTTTTTTGTCGGGGGTGTTGCTGGTAGCACTCTTTGCCTGTAGTGCTACGCTCTTTGCCGGTTTTTCGCAGGTGCAGGCATTGCGGCTCAGTCCTTTGATTGTGGGGATATTGCTTGGTATGATCTATGCAAATACTCTGCGTAGTCAGGTGCCGTCCGATTGGGCTCCCGGTATCAATTTCTGTACTAAGCAGGTCCTGCGGACGGGTATTGTGCTCTACGGATTTCAGATAACGCTCAGCGATGTGATGGCGGTGGGCTTGCCCGCCCTTGTGGTGGATGTGCTGGTGGTCAGTCTGACGATGGTATGGGGAGTGTTGCTGGGGCGCTTGCTGAAGATGGATTCGCAGACTGCTCTGTTGACCTCGGTGGGAAGCTCCGTGTGTGGTGCTGCCGCTGTGCTGGGTGCCGAACCTGTGGTGAAAGGTGAGCCTTACAAGACGGCCGTGGCGGTCAGTACCGTGGTGATTTTCGGCACATTATCCATGTTTCTGTACCCGGCGCTTCATCGTGCCGGAGTATTGGAGATGAGCGCGGAGCAGATGGGACTTTATACCGGCGGCACCCTGCATGAAGTGGCCCATGTGTACGGAGCGGGAGAGGCGATAGATGCCGCAGCCCCTGCCGGTGAGCTTTCCGTTAAGCGCCCGGCTGTCATCGTGAAGATGATTCGCGTTATCCTGCTGGCTCCTTTGTTGATTGTGTTGGCTTGCCTGTTGAGTCGCGGGAATGGAGGCGGGCAGAGGGGGCGCATCCGTATGCCGATTTTCCCTTTTCTGTTCTTGGCTGCTATCGGGGTGAACTCCCTGCAAGTTCTGCCACAGTGGGGCGTGGAGTTTCTTCGTGTGGCTTCGACATTCATGCTGACGATGGCCATGACGGCTCTGGGGGTGGAGACAAGTTTCGATAAGTTTCGCAAGGCGGGGGCCAAACCTTTCCTGCTCGCCTTGTGTCTTTTCCTGTGGCTCTTGTTCGGTGGCTATGGGCTGGTGAAGTGGGTGACTGTTCTGTTTAACTGATGATATGATGTTGAGTTTACGCCATATAGGAATTGCTGTTGCCGTGGTCGGTTTGTTGTGCGCGATATTGATACCCGATTGGTTTGAGGACCCGAGGGAACTGGCCATCGGTGAGTGGCAGGGAGTACCGAGAAAAATCCGTGCCGAGGTGACGGAGGATAAGGTGGAGTGGCGTGCCGGTGGTTATGGCGGTAAGTTTTCGTACAGATGGGTGCAGACGGATGATGAGCCTTATCGCGTGGCTTTCCGTCGCGGTAGTTCCGAGTTCGAGGCAGATGTCATCTTCGACGGCCCTGATGAGGTGGTGCTCCTGCCCTTGATTTTTGACCGCCTGCCGGACCCGGCGAAGGAGTATATCCGCAGTTACAACAAAGCCCGTGACCGCGCAGAAGATGACATGCGCTTCCTCTTTCAGCGCGTAAAGCAAAAATAAGCTTGGTTTCTGCCGCCATTGCTGCTTGACGGCGCGGCGCTACTCTGGTAGGATAGTGGGTCATGAAGAAGTGCCTCGCATGTCTGATGTTGACTGTTGCCGCCTTGCTGCTTCTTTGCGCTTGCAAGAGGGAAGAGGAGCACAGTACCGTTATCCGCATGGGGGGATTTCCGAATGTTACCCATGTTCAGGCTCTTGTCGCTCGCCACATGAGTCGTCATGGTGAGGGCTGGTTCGAGCGTTATCTGCCGGGCTATACGATTGAATGGTATACTTACAATGCAGGCCCTACGGCGATGGAGGCTTTGTTCGGTCGCACGGTTGACCTGACTTATGTGGGGCCGAGCCCGGCGTTGAATGCCTATGCCGTCTCCGCCGGGCGCGAGGTGCGCCTGTTGGCCGGGGCGGTGAATGGCGGGGCTGCTCTCATGGTGGCTCCTGACAGCGGAATTGAATACCCGGCGGATTTTAAGGGGCGCAGCATAGCAACTCCTCAACTGGGCAATACACAGGATGTTTCGTGCCGTGCCTGGTTGGGGAAGAATGGCCTGAGCTGCACTTTGGAGGGCGGGGGCGATTGCCGGGTGAGCCCCACACCGAATGCCATGCAGTTGCAGCTCATGAAGCAGGGTGATATAGCCGCCTGCTGGACCGTGGAGCCCTGGGTGTCGCGCTTGGAGCTCATGGCCGGTGCGCGGGTGATGGTGGAGGAGCCGGATGTCGTGACGACTGTTTTGACCGCTCGCGTGGGCTGGTTGCGCCGCCACCCGAGGGAGGCTGCTATCATGATGCGGGCTCACCGGGAGCTCACGGCGTGGATTGTCAATCATCCGGAAGAGGCACAACGGCGTGTAACGGAGGAGCTCTCGGAGCTTACTCAGGCTCCGTTTGACCCCGAGTTGGTGCGCAGCGCGTGGAAGCGCCTCAAGCTGACTGTGGAGATTGACCGTCAGGGCTTGCAGCAGTTCGTGGACGATGCCGTAGGCTGCGGTTTGCTCGACAGCATGCCCGCACTGGATGGAATGATGTACAAGCCTGAACAAAACTGATTTTATGAGAAAACTTGAACAGGAGATACACGAGTACCCCACCGCTAAGCTGAGCGTGGAGCATGTGTGCAAGGATTTCATGACCAAGGCCGGTGTCGTGCGTGCGCTGGATGACGTATCGTTGACCATCAATGAAGGGGAGTTTGTCTGCTTTGTGGGGCCCAGCGGCTGCGGCAAGTCGACCCTGCTCAATATTATTGCCGGTTTGGAAAAGCCCGACAGCGGCTTGGCTCTCATTGACGGCGTGCCGATTCTCGGCCCCGGGCGTGACCGCATGATGATGTTCCAGGAGCACGCCCTCTTCCCCTGGCTGGATGTCATCGGTAACGTGATGTTCGGGCTCAAACAGAAGCCTAATCTGAACGATAAGGAACGTCTGGAGGTGGCCAAGTACTACCTTTTTCTTGTGAAGATGGACAAGTTTGCCCATTCGAGCATACATGAGCTCTCCGGCGGCATGCGTCAGCGTGTGGCCTTGGCCCGCTCATTGGCTCCCAATCCCAAAATCCTGCTGATGGATGAGCCTTTCTCCGCTCTCGATGCCATGACCCGAGAGCAGCTCTACGGCGATATTCAGGACATTTGGGCCAAGCGTAAGAAAACCATCGTCTTTGTGACCCACAACGTGCGTGAGGCCGTATGTCTGGGGAGTCGCGTGGTACTCTTCTCGCCCCATCCCGGGCGGGTGCGCGAACAGTTCATCGTCGACCTGCCGCGCCCGAGAAATATCAATAATCACGATTTGGCCGACCTTTCGCAGAAGATTACTTCGGCGCTGAAGGGGTATCAGAATGCCGCCGAGTCTGACTGAAGAACAACAACTTTGCTGATATAATGAAACGCGCGCTTCATACAATACTTTTCTTCCTGTTGCTCATCGGAGTATGGGCTGCTCTGACCGGAGATTTGCTGTGGCTGGGGATTGGCCCCGAGGAGCCATTGTGGTCACCCTATGTGCTGCCGCCGCCTTCCGTTGTGGGGCAATATCTGTGGGATAATACCCTGAACGGCAAAATCCCGCTCTCCATGCTCATCACGCTGCGGCGCTTGTTGATTGGTTACGTCATTGGTCTGGTGCTGGGTGTACCCCTGGGGATGATTGCCGCGCGCTTTAAGTGGGCGAGCGATACTTTGGGGATGTTGGCGCTGGGCTTGCAGGCATTGCCGAGTGTGTGCTGGGTTCCGTTGGCCTGCATCTGGTTCGGTCAGACCGAGGCTGCGCTTCTGTTCGTGGTCATCATGGGTACGTTGTGGAGTGTGCTGCTCTCTACGCAGAACGGCATGAAAAATGTGCCGTCAATCTATGCTCGAGCTGCTCGGACGATGGGCTCCTCACCACTGCACACCCTGATGTTTGTCACCCTTCCTGCCTCGGCACCCTTTGTGGTGAGCGGCATGAAGCAGGGATGGGCCTTTGCCTGGCGCTCTCTCATGGCTGCGGAAATCTATGTGGCTGTTGTCTCCGGTTTCGGCATCGGTCAGTACCTGCACTACGGCCGCGAGTTGCAGCGTATGTACCAGGTGATTGGCATCATGTTCATTATCATTCTGGTGGGCTTGTTGGCCGATAAGATTTTGTTCTCGCCTGCCGAGCGTTGGTTGCACCGCCGCTGGGGTACGGACAAGGAGTAATGGGCAGATGGGAGACGGAGCGATGAAAGCGTGGATTGATGAGCTGAAGACGTTGTTGGGCGAGTGTGTGCATACGGAGCCCGAGGTGCTGACTGCCCATGCCGGTGATAAATGGCATGCGGCCTCGCTGCCCGAGGCTGTGGTGCTGGCGAAAGAGACTGCTCAGGTAGCTGCTGCCATGAAGTTTGCGGCCGAGAGGTCAATTCCTGTCACCCCGCGAGGTGCCGGGGTGGGCTATGTGGGCGGTTGTGTGCCGGTGCAGGGCGGAATGGTTATCTCGGTGGCGGAGATGCGCCGCATTGTCGAGGTGAACCCCGCCGATGGTGTGGCGGTGGTGCAGGCGGGGGTGCTGACGGCTGACTTGCAGCAGGCCTGTGCTGAGCTCGGGTGGTTTTATCCGCCGGATCCCGCCTCCCGTAAGGAGTCCAGTATAGGCGGCAATATCGCGACGAATGCCGGCGGTCCCCGTTGCCTGAAGTATGGTGTAACCCGCGCCTATGTGCTGGGCTTGGAAGTGGTGCTGCCGGATGGTCGTGTGCTTAATTGCGGCGGACGTACTCACAAAAATAAGCAGGGCTTTGATTTGGTCGGCCTTTTCTGTGGCAGCGAGGGGATGTTGGGCATTGTGACGCAGGCGACGCTGCGCATTATTCCCGCTCCGCCTGCTCGCGCGGCGCTTCATGCCGGCTTTCCGCAGTTTGCACTGGCCGCAGCAGCGGTGCAGAATGTCCTGCAAGGGGGGCATTTGCCGGCTGCCATGGAGATAACGGATGCCTTTACCCTGCGCGCTGCGCGTCAATATCTGGGACCGGGTGTGCTGCCGGAAGATGCTCAGGGGCATATTATCATTGAAATCGATGGTCAGGCGGATGCCGTGGCGACAGAGTTGCAGGCTATTGCCGGGATTTTGCGAGCGACGGGAGCTACGGAAGTTGTGACGGCTACGACGGAGGACGAAGTGGAGGCTATCTGGCAGTTGAGACGGGAGTTCTCATACAGCCTGAAAGCGACCGGGCTGACCAAATTGAATGAGGATGTGGTCATACCCCGTTCACAGTTGGTGGCTCTGGTAGAGTTCTGCGCGGCTATGGAGCGCGAGAGCGGCATACCGGTGGCCTGCTTCGGGCATTCGGGGGATGGCAATATCCACACGAATATCATGGTGCTGAAAGATGCCGCAGGTAAGGATATTCGTGAGCCGGCGGATGCTCTGGTAAACCGTCTTTTCGATTGGGTGATGGCGCACGGCGGCAGCATAACCGGCGAGCATGGCATCGGCATAGCCAAATCTCCTTGGTTCCCGCAGGCTATCGGTGAGGTGGCATTTGACCTGCACCGCACTATCAAAGCTGCTCTCGACCCGCTGGGTATCCTCAATCCCGGTAAAATGGGCCTGTAAGGAGATTATATCCCCTGCGGAAGCCGGAAGAAGCGCCGGGCGTTGGCCGTGGTGCAGGCGGCGATTTCTTCGGGGCTGACACCACGCAGCTCGGCAATTTTGTCGACGACGAACTTGGTGCGCCCCGGGATGTTGACTTTGCCGCGATGAGGGGTGGGGGAGAGGAAGGGCGAGTCGGTCTCGACCATGAAGCGGTCGGTCGGGCACCAGGTGGCGACGGCCTGCACATGTTCGGACTTGTTGAAGGTGATAATTCCGGTGAAGGAAATCATGCCGTCCAATTCATTGAAAATGCGCTCGGCCTGGGCTCCGTCACCGATGAAGCAATGGAACACGGGGCGAACTTTCGGGAAGTTGCGGGCGATGGCAAAGGCATCCTCAAAGCTGGCGAGGCCCGCTTTGTCGCGAGTGTGCAGGGAAATGTTGAGCCCCAGTTCCTGAGCCAGTTCGAAGTGCTGCTCGAGGAAGTCGCGCTGTCGGGCGCGATAATCGGACTCGCTCCAGCCCTCGGGAGCCTCCCAGAAGTAATCGAGGCCTGTCTCACCGATAGCGGCTTGCGGGTGGCGGCGGCAGAGTTCTTTCATGGAGACAAGTTGCTCGTCGCTGACGGTGTGTACTTCGGAGGGGTGCACGGCAAGGCAGGACGAGACGAAGTCCGGCATGCGGGCGGCGAGTTCGAGTTGGGCCTCCCAGTCGTAGGCTGAGGTGCCTTGCGTCACACAATGTCCTACTCCCAGCGCAAGGGATTCTTCGCGCACTTGTGCAAGGTCGCCGTATTTTTCGGAAATGAGGTGGCAGTGTGTGTCGATAATCATGGCGGGGCGGTTGTAGCACAGGATGGCGGAAAATGCAAGACAAATGGATTGACGCAAGGCCCGCTTTGCGGCATGATAGCGGCATGAGTACAATGACGGCGGAGCAACGGGCGGAGATATTGCGCACCTTCGGGGTGCCTTGCCTGCGCGCCGGTCAGGAAGAGCTGATATCTCTTGCTCTGGCCGGGCACCATACGCTCGGTGTGCTGCCTACGGGGCATGGTAAGAGCCTGTGTTATCAGGCCGTTGCCTACCTCTCGGACGGTTTATCGGTGGTGGTCAGTCCGCTCATTGCTCTCATGCGGGATCAGGTACAGTCCCTGCGTAACAGGGGAATTGCTGCTGCGCGTTATGATTCCACCCTGACGGATGAGGAACGGGAGAACTTGCTGAAGGAAGTGGCTGCCGGGCGCTTGCAGTTGCTTTTTGTCGCGCCGGAATCGCTGGAGAGCGCACCATTGACTGCGGCGCTGAGCGTGGCGCGATTGCAGTTATTTGTTGTGGATGAGGCTCATTGTGTGTCGGAATGGGGGCATAGTTTCCGACCGGATTATCTCCGCCTGCCGACGTGGCAGAGGGCGAGAGGATTTCGCAATGTGATGGCACTGACGGCAACTGCTACCCGCCGTGTGCAGGATGACCTTTGCCGAGCTTTTCATATATCGCCCGATTGCGTCGTGGCACATTCCCCTTATCGCCCGAATATTGAGCGCCTTGTCATGGCGGCGGAGGATGTCGGGGGCGCTCTTCTGCAATTCATGCAGGAGCCTGAGCACCGACCGGCTATTGTTTATACCCGCACTCGCAAGGGTGCTGAAAACATGGCGGCTTATCTGCAACAGGCCGGATTCGCCGTCGGGTGTTACCATGCCGGGGTGAATGCCGAACAGCGAGAGCAGCTTCAGGATGATTTCCTTGCCAATGTCAAAGATGTCCTTGTGGCGACCATTGCCTTCGGTATGGGGGTGGATAAGCCGGATGTTCGTTCTGTGGTTCATGTGAACTTACCCGGTTCGCCCGAGGCTTATCTTCAGGAGAGCGGACGCGCCGGGCGTGACGGCTTGCCTTGTACGGCGCTGGTTCTGTTGCAGGCTGCTGATGTGACGGATGCGCGCAATCGGGTGTTGGCTGCCGAGCCGGATGTCGAGGGAGTGCTGCGGGCGGTGCGTATGTTGCTGCCGGCGGGGCAGCGCGTGGTATCGTTGTGGGAGCTTGGCACGCTATGCGATGTGCCGGAGGATGTGCCGCAGCGCGCGCTTGAGATGTTGCAGGCTCTCGGTGCTGTAGTTCTCGAAGGACGAGGAGCAAAGTATTACAAAGTTCGTCCCCTATTCCCGATATCTACCATTACGGATGGGCGCGATGCTGCCGAAACCGCTCGCCTGCGATGGCTCGACAAAAATCGCGAGGGCGAGGTGGAGGCCGCGGCTGAGGCATGGAATTGCAGCTATGCGGAGGCCTTGGAGCAATTGCGCGAGTGCGAGAGTGCCGGGGAGTGGCGACTTACTCTGCGGCAGCAGTCTCTTTGTTTGCGGGGGACGGGAGTGGTTCAGGCTCGTGATGTGGCGGCTGAGTTGAGTGCTGCTTATGCGCGACGTACATCTGCCGGGCTGGAGCGATTGGCGCAGTTGCTCTCCATGTTGAAAGGGGAGCAGGGCTGCCTGAATGCTGCCCTGGAGCGCTATTTTACGGGGACTTCGCGCCCTGATTGCGGGCATTGTGCTGCATGCTTGAGCTCATTGCCGAGTGAGTTGCCACCCGCTGCTCCGGCCCCCCAAGCTCCGCCGCTTGCGGAACTGCCCGATTTTGACCGTGATTCTCAGCGCAGGCGTTTTTTGCTGGGAATTTCCTCACCGGGGAGTATGGCGCGGCGCTTGTGGTCACATGAACATTACGCTTGCTGTACCGGGGCGCGCTGGGAGGACCTGTGAGCGATTACGGATTGAGAGCGTTGAGGGCAGTGAGTGTCTCGCTGATGATGGCCCGTGCTGTCTGTACATCCTGAGCGTGATGTTTGCCGGTACTGCGTTTAACGGTGAACAGGGCGGAGAGCCGCGCATTCATGCTGTCGATAATAGCTGCTGCCTGAGGGGATTGTGCCGCTTTGGCGCGCAGGATGTTAATTTTTTCGTATTCCTCGATACCGTCACGCAGTCGCTCGAATCGGATGGAGCTGCGATTGCCGGGATAGACCAAGAAGCAATCACCTGTTGTCCAGTTGCCGAAGTCGGTGTTCTCCAACGGGTCGCGGTTCCATGAGTTGTAGGCCCAGCGCAGGAAGCCGTCGAGATGATTGGCGGCGGCAAAGAAACCCAGCCACTCGGCCTCGGCCGGGGCGGATGTGGTGTAGGTGTTGGGTACGATGGGGTGCATGCAGACGTAGAAGGTGGTAATCTTCCCCGCTGCTTGGCGCTCTTTTAACAGGCTGCCCAGAGCTGTGCCTGCGTGAGTAATCACGGGAGATATATTGTAGATATCGCGTGTGAGCTCTGAGGGCCTGTCCACAGCGGAGGCTATGCGGAAGGACGGCGCATTTTCGCTGACCAGTCTCATGGCTTCGCGTACCATGCTGTCGGCGCGTTCATCGATGGCGATGCAGGTCTTGTCCGCCCAGCCCTTGAGCTGCATGTGGCGGTGGAAATCGCGCAGGAACGGAGCCCATACTTCAGCGAACTCCGGTTTGCCGGGAATGGCGCTCAGGTAGGCATATTGACCGGTAGCTTCATCAAAGTACTGAACTTTGAGGTGCCAAGGTAACATGGAGTAGCAGCTAATCTGTTCACGGATGCCGACTTCATCGTGCATGAAGTGAATCCATGCATCCAGCGCGGAATAATCGTAGCGCATGGTGCCGTCTGTGCTGCGAATCCACCGTATCATTGAGGGGAACCAATCGTAAGTCTGCCCGCTCCATGCTTCATCGAGCAGGGTGCAGGTGATGCACTTCTGACCGGCTTCTGCGAGGCGCTTCATCAGCGGGCGCATAATGGCAAAATGGGCCTTCGACCAAGCTTCCACATCGTGCCGACGCGCAACGGCTTGCGGGTGTTGCCAGAGGTCAAGATGAAATTTCCAATCGGCCGGGGGTGGCAGCACGGCATCGACGACTTCCAGTTCGACGGGGTGAACTGCCGGCTTGCAGTTCGGGGCTGTTACCATGATTTCGCCGGTGTAGATGCCCGGTGCAGCATCTTGCGGAACATTTACTTCGAACCATACGCCGCGGTGGGCTCCGGCGGCGTGGGTGCAGGCGGATTCATTGCCGATGATGTCGGCTACTGTTTTTTTCGCGGCGTGGGTGTAACGAATCATACGGGCGGTAGCACCTATTTCCTTGTCACCCATGCGAAGGGGAGCGGTTGTTACTTGTAGTTGAGCTTGTTGCGCGCCTGTCGAGACTGCCAGCGGGCAACTGCTGCGCTCACCTCGCCAAGCCTTCAGTTTCAGAATGCCGGGAGTGTATGAATCTTCGAACGGGTAGGCGGAATCGGTGGTAAGGCGTCGCTCCGGGATAGGGGTGATTTTCAGTTCCGTTGCCGGTGCATGTATGGCATTGATGTGTGTAGATGTGACATCATAGGCCGGGTGGCGGTCGGCCGGGTCTTGCGCCGGTGCACTGATGGCGGAGAGAAGGGCTGAGCCTGTTATTGTCAGGAGAAAATGAAACCGAAGCATATTGTCATGATAGCATAATCCTGCCGGATGAAAATACCTAAGTACGTCCATCATGTGATTTTGTCTTGCAGAGGGGAGGCCCCTGTATTAGAATCGTACGATTACAATCTGCTGCTTAAAAATAGAAATCTCTTTTTATGATATACGTTCTGGTCACGCTGGTTCTTTGCTTGCTCTATCATTACCTGTTGTTCAGATTATTGGGGAAGTGGCGCTTTCGTGTGACGCTTGGGCTGCTGCTGGCGGGTGCTGTGCTGTGTGTGGTGAGTTGGTATGCGATGGAGGGCCTGCCGATGCTTATCGTTATGAGTGCAGGCGGGGTGATGTCGATATGTATGGTCGGCTGTTTGCTGAATCATATAGAGGAGTGGCAGCAACTGCGCCGTGCGCGGCAACTGGCTGCTTTGCCCGCTCGTAAGCTGAAGAGCTGCAGCGATGTTTTCACGCTCAGTCGGGAGGATATGTTGCAGAACTTCCGGGAACTTGCGGCAAAGGATGAGCTTGCCGTCTGTTCGCCGGAGAGCCATTATTTGGCCTGGAATGATGTGCAGGGGAGTGATATTCGTCTTCATCTCCTGTCGGATGAGGATTGGTTGGGGCTGTTGTATGTTACTGACGGAGAACTTCGTGACAGCGAAATCAAAGCGGCTTGTGAAAAGGCCGGCCTGCGCTGTCCTCGTGAGATTTTGGGGATGGCTCCCTCGGGTCTGGTGATTTGTCGGAGCGGTCAACTTACCATTACTCCGGCTTCGCAGAAGAAATATTTCGACTCTCTTCGCAAGGAGGTACTCGCCCCGCGTGCTGAGTTCTCAACTTGGTTGAGTGAGTATTGCGATGAGTGATGTCGCTCGTTATTGTTCGGTGAGTGTGGGGAATAATAACTTACTTGCCGCGATTTATGGGTGCAATTGTTGAAATCTGCACATGTTATCGGCTTGAGTGAATGCCGGAGTTCGGTATCAAAAAGCTTTATGGGGAATTTTGTAAAGTTTTTATTTTGAGTTGATTGTGTTTGTAGTGCCGAAGGCCTCATTTTTGATGTTTGTAAACAGGTTAGGCGTTTTCATATAATTTTTGTCTGATTTTAATTTTCTGTCTTGACGGCGAGGTTGCAAATGGCTAAAATGCGGCCGCGATACTTATTGTTTTTGTAAAATTAGGCAACAAAAACTAATAAGAGTTGTAAACTAAAGGAAAATTTCACCAACAGAAATCGCTATGAACATGCGCCACATCACCAGGTTCACCTATGAGTTCACGAACTTTCAGGGGTGGAGAGTAGCCATCAACCGACAAGGAATAGCATTGGCTCGCTACTTTTCGGATAAACAGTATGGAGATTCGGAGAAGGCATTAGCGCAAGCTCTGAATTTTCGAGATATGGTCTTGCTGGAATTGAAGCAAAAACCTGATTTTGTAAAGGAAGTTTTGCTGAGTCATCGAGCTCAGGAGAGTAGAGTTTATCCGGCCGGGTTGAAGCCGGCTTGCACCGCTGCTCGTGAGAGCGAAGCTCCGGCAAGTTCGTTCAGCATGCGCAGCAATAAGGTGTTGCACCATATCCTGCAGAGGGTATGCAAACACCTCAGACTCGACACCGCCAGCGTACTCAAACTTTCCCTTTATTTGTTCGCCGTTCAGTACGGAGCGCAAGGCAAGACTCCTGACGTGCCGTTTGAGACGCATTCCGTACAGACTGTGAGCGATGAGCAGCATGTCCGCAACCTGCAACGGATTATCAGCGAGCTCGAGACTGCCGGTCGCCTTTCCGGTATGCCCGATTTTGCGGAATTTTCTACCGGTCGCTCTGACTGTAAGCTGGTTGCGCCATCGGATAATGATATCGTCCCATACGACAATTCTCACGCGGCTGAGAGGTATATGCGCTCGGCCCGACCGTCTCCTCCGCAAGCTGCATCTACTTTACCTACGGAACAAAATATGTATGCCGCTCTCTCAGTTCAATCTTTACCTATTGCCCCGGGGCATTCTCCCTCATCATTGCCGCTTGCTGTTTGCCATCACCGGGACTCGAAGTTCATCCCCTACTCGTCTAAATCGAGTGATGTTCGCCCTCATGCCCGAAAACGAAACCGAACAAGCGATGACTTCAATCTTGTGCCGCCGCCGGATGCTATGTGACGTGCAGTTTGCCCGCACTCACCATCGAGGAGATTTTCATTAGAATATCCGCTCCGACTCTCATCAATCGGTTCGAGTCTTATCATCGCGCCCGTCGGGTGAAGTTCCTCAATCGGGAATGTTGCCTGTATGGGTGTTACGGGGCTTGTTTTCTACGGTCCCGTGTCTGCTCCCCGCTACCCTCGCCCTCTGAGTTCGCCCTTGGTGAACTCAGGGGGCTTTGAGCTGTGAGTTCGGATATCCGTAATGAGGCAGGCAACGGAATGAGGCGTTCTCTTTCGGCCTCCGTTTGCGCATCCTGCAAGCCGATGACAGAGAGCTATTGCAAGATGCAGGAAGGATATCTGCCGAGATTGCTAAGGAACACGCTGAAAACGAGTTTGAAAAGTACAGAATCACTCAAGACAGGCTTTTCAAATCCGACTTCGATCGGCAGATGGAGCTGCCTTACTTAGAGTAATCGCTCTCCGAGCGGCTCTTAAAAATTTTTGCTTTTATTCCGAACGTCCTCGTAGCTCCCGGTAGAATCGGCTCAATTGCTCCGTTCGGCTCACAACTCAGACAAATGGCGGTTTAATGCTTCGTTCGTGTCTTTTTAAACATGAAATGAAAATTTTTGTTGACAATACACCAATGTTTGTATACATATATTTTCATGAAGGAGGCTTTATCTCAGCCATTGCTCATTAATGAGAGCAATAGCACGCAGCGAACAAGAATCTACAGACGCCTGTCG